>NZ_CP121196.1:4096960-4412111 GCF_039994875.1 Telmatobacter sp. DSM 110680
GTGCTGGGGCTTGGCAACGTGATCATGGGCGACGAAGGTGTCGGCGTGCATGTTGTGCGGGCTCTTGAAAAACACACACTCCCGGCAAATGTGGAATGCCTCGACGGCGGCACCGGCGGATTCGTTCTGCTGGAGCCGCTGCAGAGTGCCGGCCACATTGTCCTCATTGACGCCACGGACGATGGGAACCCTCCCGGAACCGTGACACGGACTGTGCCGCGCTTCTCCGCCGATTATCCGCCTACACTCACGGCTCATGACATCGGTGTGAAAGACCTGCTGGATGCTTTCTATATGCAGAGTGGCGAGCGGGAGGTGGTGCTGTACGCCATCACTATCGACCCCAGGCAGTCGATCTCGATGGACCTTTCACCGGACCTCGCGAAGGCGGCGGATGTGGCCGTGCACCAAATCCTCGCAGAGTTAAATCAGACTGCGTAACAAAACATCATGAGAGAACAGGCGCCTGCCTTCTCTGCTGATGGCGTCCTTCGCAATCTCCGCGTCAAGGTCAGGATGCTTATTTGTCACCCGCTGAAAACTTCGTCCACGGGCCCGCCTTCATGTCCTTGAGAATCGGCTTCAGATAATCGAATTCTGGATGCGCGACGAAGAATGGGGCTGCAATGAAATCTTCTCCGCAGGGATGGCCTGCGCGCGCAATCAGCGAGAGATTCGCAGCAAGATCAGAATCCGTCACCTTCCCGGTAACCGCGCCATCGGGATAGTACGGCGGATCATTCCACTCGGGCACTCCGTGGGGATCGGCGTCGATGTGTCCGCAGAGGGTGCGCGCGTCGGCGTGGACTTTCCCGGTAAAGCTGTCTTCGTGATTCGAAAGAAATTCCTGCGCGAGATTGACATCGATCTTGCCCTTGTTCGAAGCAATCTTGCCTTCCCAGGTCAGGTGACGCGCATTCATCGAATTGGACTTGTCGGAAGAATCGAATCCGTCGGTTTCATTCTTGATGAGTGCAGGGTCACGCGGGAAGTTTGAACTGATGAAGTATCCGTCCTTCGATCGCCATAGCGGAGTGTTTTTCAAACCCAGTTCCAAATATGCAATCTCGCCGGTCTTGCGATCGCCCACCAGCCAGTCGTTGGCGTAGCCCCCATTGTTCCCTTCTTTGATGATGTCGACGTACTCGTCAATCGAACTCGCATACTGCATGGCTTTGCGCGAGCGAACGAACTCAGGCTTGCCATCCGGATCCCATCCGACAAATTGCGTAATCGTGGTCTCAGTGATGATGAGGCCAGCATCGGTCACACCGAAGTCGTCCTGGCTTGTGATCACGCCCGGTTCTCCGTCCATCACCATGCGGTGGCCATGTTCCGGCTGGATGTCGAACATCACGGTCCACCGCTCGCCGTCGGCATAGGTTGACCAGTTATTGTGCGCAACTACGATTTTGCCTCCCTTAGTGAAACTGCCCGTAGCAATGAAAGCTGAGCAGTGACCTTCGGGGCGAATTACGGGCGTCCTGGCATGTTCGCTCTTGTTGAGCCAGGGAACGTAATAGTCCGGCAACTCAATTCCAGCGTTGAGCGCGACCACATCCCACACATCAATCTTGATTCCCTTGGATTGCGCGCCCTTGGCGATGCCTTCGAGTTCCTGTTGATACTCAGTATCGATATGCGGCCAGAGCATCTTGCGGCCCGCTTCGCGATAAAAAGTCCAGTCGCGTTTGGTGTCGTGTTGCGTTTCAAGTTTGATGACGGCTAGCAGGTCAGCGATCTCCGCAGCGAGCAATTGACCATGTTGAAAGCCGATCTGCGCGGGTGTCCCTTCAAGGTGCACGTACTTCCATCCGCCGCGATCAAAGCGATATCCGGCTCCGCTAGTTTGAGGAGTGGGCGACGGAGTCGCAGCGCGGCGGGCAAAAACCGGGGATGCGGTTGAAAGGAAAATGCAGAACAGACAAAGAAACGAGGCGCGGGAAAGTAGGCGGACCATGAAGGTTCTCCCGGAGGTCATGATTGTGAAACGAGAATAACAGTAGCGGCACGCGGAAAAGGAACTGTCTCCTCTCCCGCGCGACACAGCTAATGCTTTTTGCCAGCTTTGTGAACTGGCTTTTTGGCCGCCGGCTTCGAAGACTTCGCCGGGGTGTGCGGTTTGGCCTTGGCCACCGGGGCGGGCTTTTTGGCGGCCACTGCCTTGTGTGCCGGCTTGGCGTGCGACTTGACCTGGGCTGCCTTCACTGCAGGCTTAGCAGGAGTTTTAGCTACAGGTTTTGTAGGAACAGGCTTGACCGGGTGCGCAGGCTTGGCTGGTGGCGCAGCTTTCTTGGCAGCCGGCGCGGGCGCAGCTACCTTGCCCTTCTCAGCCTTGGGCGGTTCAGGCTTCCCTTTCGCAGGCGGAGTTACTTTGCCTGCCGAAGTTGCCTTTGCAGTCGCTTCGGGTTTGACTGCGGTTTTGCCCACCGGCACTTCATTTTTGTGTGAGGCCGCTTTGCCGGGTTTGGCCGGCGCCGGCTGCTTGCCGCGGCCTTTGCGCACCGGCTCTTCGTCTTCGTCGTCCGAATCAACCTCGTCCGATTCTGGTTCTTCCTCGTCTACGATTTCTTCGTCGAGGTCGTCTCCCTTGGGCAGGTTCAGGCCCAGATCGATCTCCTCGTCATCCCCGCCGCCGATATCGTCCAGGTCGTCTTCGTCGCCGCCCTCTTCATCTTCATCGTCGTCGAATGACTTCTCTTTGACCTTCTCAACGTTGCGCTTGGCGCGCGTGCGCTTGATGGTGATCTGCGGCGGTGGTGCAGGCGGAGAATGCGGTTCCAGGAATGCCTTGATCTCTTCCGGAGTATTCAAACCACCGTCGATCAGTTGCAGGAAGATCTGGTGAACGATGTCCTTGTAGGTGGCAAGATCCGGCGTAATCCGCATCTCCTGCATCTGCGCATACGGAGTTCTCTGGCGCGCCTCGGGCCATGTCTTGAGGAACAATTCGTATTTGGCCTTCACAGCGCTGTCTTTGCTGGTGAACCCGAGCCAAAGCACCGCTTCGGGGTCGTGAGTCGTAAATAGCTTGTAGGCCAGGGAGGGCGTTGCATTCGCCTTGCTCAGAAGTACCTTTGCGAATCCGCTCGCAAGAGAATCCAGGCTGTTCCACTCTTCCACAAAACCCTGCCGAAGCATTTGCTTCTTCAGAGCGGACAGATCTTTGGGCGACATCTTCGCTGTCAACAGTTGCATCTGCCCCGCAGACATGTCGGGATGCACACCCTGCATCTGCAACTGCGCGCGGAGGTCATGCAAAGCGTTCAGTTTCTCTTCGTCTGCCTTGGCCGCGGTCCAAGATGGAAAGAGCACGTTCATCCAGCCTTCGGCTTCAAGAGCGCGCAACACCTTCAGCCCCTCATCCTCGTGGCCGATCTGCTCGAGTTCGAAACTGTGGTCGTGCGCTGAAAGATGTTCGATGACATTCTCTGCCTTGGCATTCTCATAGCGCTGTTGCGTGCGCGGATCGAGATCCCAACTCAAGCGCGCGATATAGCGCGTGGCACGAATCAGGAAAGCCGGCTCTTCAAGAAATCCGTAATTGGAGACCAGGCGCAAGGTGCGGGCTTCAATGTCAGCCGCGCCGTTCATAGGATCCATCAACAGGCCGAAAGAACCCTCATTGAGAGAGATGGCCATGGCGTTGACGGTAAAGTCGCGCCGGCGGAGGTCGTCCTGAATTGATGACAGATGAAATACCGGTTTACCGGGCTTGGCGTAATCGCGGCGGTGGGTGCTTACCAGGTCTACACGGACAGTTCCGGGAAAGCAGAGGTAGAGAGCATGGGAAGCTTCGTCTTCGCCCCACGTCTTGGCTCCGACCTTTTCGATCGCTTTTTTGAGCTTGAGAGCATTGCCCTGGACGGCGACTTCGATGTCGCGAACGGCGTGACCGCTGGTCAGATCCCGGACGGCGTCGCCGGTAAGGAAGAGGAGGATACCGGCCTCTCGGGCCACTTCGCGCAACTGCCGCAGTGCATTCTGCTGATCGGCTGAAAGCCGGTTCTCAAGAAGGTAAATGTAGTCGGGCATTCCGTTCCTGCTTCCACCTGCAAAACCAAGGGCAAGTCTCTGATGCTGTTCAGCTTACGGCGCCATGCACGAGAGGTTGCAAATGAGTACCTTATCATAATCCAACCCTATTGACCAGAGAGAACGGCACCAGTTTTGCGACTTTTGGAGGCGCATTCGGGCCGGTGCGTGCGACAATCCAAGCCATGGGCTCGGCTCGTAAGCCAGTGATTGTGCGCAAGTTCTCTCGCGAGTGGTACGCGGGGTACGCTGGCTCTGTCTTCGGGCAGGAAGCCGCTGCCTTGGAGATACTCGACCTCAGCGGAAAGGTACTCACCGTCAGCTGGGAGGCCGTTAAATGGGTTTGCTATGTGCGTGACTTCTCCTCGAGTAGCGACATGGCCAATCCGGAACGTCTGCTGCAGAAGAAGTTTACGGTTCGGCCCCGCGCTGCCGGACTCTGGCTACGGATGACGTTGAACGACGGAGATGAACTGGAGGGAATTGCCTCCAACGACCGGTCGCTGGTGACGGGCGCAGGCCTGTTTGTGACCCCTCCCGACACGCGCTCCAATACCCAGCGCATTTATGTCCCACGGCAGGCAATCCAAGCTCTGGAGGTTGTGAGCCTGATCGGAGGTCCCGGAAAGAAGAGAAAGGCCGAGCCGGGAGGCCAGCCCGAACTCTTCCCTGCCGAGACAGACGCAGAGTAGGCGGAGGCTCTTGTGGCCCGGTCCGTTACAATTCCCTCGATGAAACTTGGCGAACTGGCAAGTCGGCTAGGTGCGGAGCTGCGCGGCGACGCGGAGCTGGAAATCACTGGAGTGAAAGGGATTGAGGATGCTGGCCCCTCCGAGATCACCTTTGTAGCCAATCCCAAATATGCCGGTCTCGCGCGGAAGACTGCCGCGGCTGCAGTTCTGGTGGAACCGGAGTTTCCGGAGATCGACGCCGCTACGGTCCGCATCAAGAATCCCTACCATGCCTTTTCGCGGGCGCTGGGAATGTTTTATCAGCCTCCGGCGTATCCGGCCGGTATCCATGACACTGCCGTAATCGATCCCACAGCCCAGATCAGCGAAGGCGCGCACATCGGCGCTTACGTGGTGGTGGGAGCAAATGTGAAGCTGGGACCCAATGCCACACTCCTGCCTCACGTCGTGCTTTATCCGGGTGTCAGGACGGGTAGCCGCTTTTTTGCACATGCGCACGCGGTGGTCCGCGAAGGCTGCGAGCTTGGCGACGACGTCACACTGGAAAACGGGGCCATCGTCGGCGCTGATGGGTTTGGATTCTCGAAGAACGACAAGGGACAGTGGCAGAAGATTCCTCAGTCAGGGCCGGTCCGCATCGGCGACCGTGTGGATATCCAGGCCAATGCTTGCGTGGATCGAGCGACCGTCGGCGCAACTGAAATCGGCGAAGGCAGCAAGATCGACAACCTCGTCCAGATCGGACATGGATCGCGCGTTGGGAAAGATACTCTCGTCTGCGCACAAACCGGGCTTGCAGGATCGTCGGTGATCGGCAACAACGTGATTCTGGCAGGACAGACAGGAATTGCCGGGCACCTCACCGTCGGGGATGGGGTGATCCTTACCGCGCAGTCGGCGGTGAGCCACGACGTTCCGGCGGGCAAGATAATCTCCGGCTCACCGGGATTTGATAATCGTATTTGGTTGCGCGCCGTTGCCATCTTTCAACGTCTGCCGGAGTTGCTGAAGCGGCTCGACAGGCTGGAGAAGCGCGTTGCGCAGACGTCGCCGACATCGGATACATCTGCTGAGAACGGAAACACGGAATGAACAGGATCGTCCGCACTTTGCCAAAGCTCTTAACCGCCGCCTTGTTGCTGCTTGGATTCAGCATGCTCACTGCCTGCCACTCGTATCACATCGAAGCGACGGTCGAGAATCACACTGGGGGCACGGTAACGCTGCTTGAGGTTGATTATCCCAGCGCGAGTTTTGGCAAGGACACGCTGGCTGCGGACGAAGTTTTTCATCATCGCATCCAGACGCGCGGCGACGGGCCCATCTCTGTGCAGTACACGGGACCCCATGGACGCACGGTTCAGGTGCAAGGGCCTCAGATCTACGAACAGCAGGAAGGCAGCATCGAGATTGTGTTGCTTCCCAATGGGAAGGCTGAATTCCATCCTGCTTTGAGCCCACAGCATTCTTAAGGACATCTCACACGATCTCGTGTGTCGACAGGTTTCCTTGTCTCATCTCCGCTGCAGGAAAGCCGATAACCCACTTGGAGTCTGGAGTGGTTCGAGGCTTTCGCACAGGACGCAGTCTGTATATATCGCAAGCGATAGTGCGATACGGCGGCGCCATGCGTGTTGCTGGCAGCTTTGTTGTCGTCTTTGTAGCTTCGCTGGTGATGGGACTTGAAGACTGCGGGCGGCTCATCTGGTTTGCCAACGGCTTGTTGCTTTCCTATCTTCTTCTAGCGCCACGGTGGCTCTGGAGGCGCTACTGCATCGCTGGATTTGCAGCCATTCTCGCGGGTGGTTTGATTGTCTTTCCTCACGCTCTGTTGAAGTGCACTGCTCTGTCTGCACTGAATATGACTGAAGTTTTGATCGCGGCACGGCTGCTGCGCAAACGTTCGATGGAGTTGCCTTGCTTCACCAATCAGCGATATCTGCTGCGCTTCGGCCTGTTCGCTGTTCTTGTTGCGCCTGCCGCCGTCGGCGCGGTCGATGTGGTTGGGACATGGATCTCAACGAAAGTGCTGGATTGGGGCACTCTCTTCACCTGGTTCACGGCGGACGGCCTGGGAACGGCGATCGTTGCGCCTGCCTGTGTATCACTTTTTTCGTCGCCTAAAAGCCACGCCGGAGTATTAAAAAAGCATTGGTATCTTCCACTGGCATTTGTTTCGATCACGCTTCTGTCGTTCTGCCAAAAGGATTACCCTGTCATCTTTCTTCTTTATCCCGTAGTTGCAATGATTCTTTTTCGATTAGGGCTGGGAGGAGCATCAGCGGCGACATTGTTTGTGGCCGCTGCGGGTAGCTGGTTCACGATCCACGGAGCGGGACCTTTTTCGCGGATTGGCAGCGCATCTCAGGTCGCGCCGACCTTGTTGCTGCAGCTCTATCTTGCGTCGGGAATGTTTCTTGTCTTCGCAGCGGGGTCGGTACTGGGTACGCTGCGTTCCACGGAGCGCCGGTTGCGCGAAACGGTATCGCTTCATAACCTCGTCACTGAGAATTCGCGCGACCTTATCATTCTCGCTGACTTCATCGGCAACCGCAGTTATGTTTCCGCTTCGGCTTCAACCTGGGGAGGATGGCGAAGCGATGAATTGACGCGGAAGAGCAGCCTGGAGCTTGTACACCCGGAGGATCGCGGGAAGGCTGAGACGATTGTGCGTGGTATGCAACTGGGCAGCGACGGCGGCCTGCTCGAGTGCCGGGTGAGAAACAAGGAGGGTGAATATGTCTGGGTCGAAGCCAATCTTCGCCCGGTGCGCGACCCCGTCACAGGCGTGCCCATTGGCGTTTTGAATATGGTGCGCGACATCTCAAAGCGCAAGAGAGCGGAATATGAATTGATGAGAGCCAATGCCGCGCTCGAGGCGCTCGCGGTAACCGACGCGATGACCCACCTCGCGAACCGGCACAGGTTCGACAAAGCTCTATCGGATGAATGGCGGCGAGGCATGCGCGAACATTCGCCTCTGTCGCTTCTGTTGCTGGATGCGGATTGGTTCAAGTCTTACAACGATACCTACGGTCATCCGCGGGGAGACAGTTGCCTGAAACAGATTGCCGAGGCTATGCAGGACGTTGTGACTCGGTCTTCTGATCTGGTAGCTCGCATCGGCGGCGAGGAGTTTGCGGTCATTCTTCCCAACACATCCGGAGATGGTGCATTCCAAGTTGCAGATCAAATCTGTGCGGCGGTCCGTCGCCGAAAGCTGCCGCACAACACCAATCCGATGGGAATTGTGACTATATCGATCGGCTGTGCGACCGTGATTCCAAGTCTTGGCCAGCAATCTTCCATCCTCATGCAGCGCGCCGACAACGCACTCTACGCGGCCAAGAATGCGGGACGCAACCAAGTTTGCGGCGCGGCCCTTGAGCTGCCGACGGAGTGCATTCTGCAAGTGAGCTGATCATTGGAGAAACAAAAACCGAAGCCGAAGCTCCGGTTTTTGCAGTTCACAGATTGATCCAGACGATCAGTGAATCATGCTTTGGAAGAGTGATGACTTCAGCAGGGCGTTGAAGTCGTTGTCCGTGGTGGCAAAGTGGACATTCAACTGGCCTGAATTTGAAGTGATATCGGTGGCCGCGAGTGCAGCTTTCTCAGTTTCGTCACCGCTCATCTTTTTGTAGACGATGGCGGCAGAAAGCAACGACGACACGGTGGCTGCTGCAAACGAGTCGCCGGTGGCGATGGTGAGGTCAAACTTTACGCCGTGCTGAAAGTTCATGCCGTACCAGGACGAATCGAGGCGCTTGCGAACTGATTCGAAATCTGTAACCGAACCGGCTTCTCCAAGCACCTGCTTCATCATTGTCTGAGTGCCTGCTTTATCGAGAATGCTCCACAGCGGATCGGAATCGACAGAGCGCATGGCGTCCATCATCGGAGCATTGGTGAGCATGCCAGCAGACAGGCCGTCGCGTACGTCGAGCGCCTTCTTTACAGCTTCCTGGCTTCCAAACACCATGGTGGAAGGATCAACGAAGCAGAGTACCATTCCCGTGTGAGCCAGCGGAAAGACGCGATTGGTACGGACAAGCTTGGCGACGACTTTCTGCTTGCGGAAGTTCGCCATAATGTCCGCCACGTCGAATTGTCCCTGTGCGATCCCTACTGTCTCCAAGTCTTCGCTGGAAGCGCTCATGCGGAACAGTGCGAAGGCGAGTTGGTCGATGTCGTGATTGTCGTTCAGGCCGGACTTGCGAATCGCGTCATCAAACTGCTTGAGATCGGGAGGCATCACACGGTCGCGCAGCTCCATGGCCGTGCTCGAATTCTGCATAGCGCGGTAGTCGATCACCACCAACTGCTGCACATCATGCGGAATGGCTGCGCGAGCATCGCCGGTAAGCTGGGCCGCCGGAGCTGCGGCGGTTATCGCCACAAGAAAAGCCGGAACCGAGATTCTGGCGAAAAACTTGAACATTTTTGATCCTCTGGTGCCGTAATGGCTCGGTTATTCGTGCATAAAGCGCAGGGAAACTCTCATCATCCTGCATCACCATTTTACCGCTGTACAGTCTTTAGACGTTGGCCAGACCCGTATTGGTACTGTTACCTTCGCCGGGCCAGGAAAGGGGCGCGGCGAGGCGCCTTTCCAGGATCTTGGTCTCGTCATCGAACTCGATTAACTGACGCATCCACTCGGCTTCGCGCTCACATGCCTCTTCAGGCACCAGCCCCACGAGTTCACCCTCCACCGGCGCCGTTTTATGTTTCATGGCCAGACGCGACACCGTTGCGTATACCTGTGAAACCGGGGTGGATTTGAAATCAGTGATATTCATGGAAAGCCGGGCACGGCCGTGCGCCAGCACCCCCAGCGCTTTCACCCCGTGGAGGCCGCCAAAGGCTGCGCGCACGTCGCGAGCGATGGCGCGCACCACGGCAACATCCGCAGAATCGAAATACACGTTATAGGCTACGAGGAACTTGCGTGCTCCCACTGCGCATGCGCCCGCTGTTGGATGCAAACCGGGTCCGCCGAGATCGGGACGGCGCGCTGCCTCTTTGCGGACGGCATCGCGCAACCCTTCAAACTGGCCGCGACGCACATCGTCGAGATTGGCACGATCGGGACGCGATGCGGCCCCTTCGTAAAAATAAACAGGTACCCCGAAGCGGCGCCATATCTCGAGCCCCGCCTGGCGAGCGAGCATGACACACTGCTCCAGCTTTATGCCGGAGACAGGCACAAAAGGAACCACGTCGGCGGCACCGATGCGAGGATGCAAACCTTCCTGGCTAGTGAGATCGATAAGTTCCACGGCCTTGCCGACGCCGCGTACGGCAGACTCGAGCACAGCAGAAGGCTCCCCGGCGATCGTGACAACGCAACGGTTGTGGTCGGCGTCTCTGGTCCAATCCAGAAGCCGCACACCCTCAACCCGCATGGCGGCCACAATGGCTTCGACACGCCGGGCGTCCCTGCCCTCAGAGAAGTTGGGAACGCACTCGACTAACGCCTCTTTCATTTTTGTCTTTCAACCAGCGCGCAACCGGGCGATCTTGCGCGACGCCCTTCTACTTCCAGAATGTGTATCCGAGTTGGAACTGCAAGCTCGCATTAACCCCGGGGTTGCGATCGCCAAGAGATGCCGAAGAGATATGTACGGCATTCACGCCAAGATCGACTGATCTTTTGTCGCGCATAAAGTAATGGATTCCAATCCCACCTTGCGGTGAGAAGTTCCAAACCGAAGTGCCTCCCGGTGTTCCATGCGGCACCAGAACCTCCGGCGGAAATTTGTGGGTGGTGTAAATCAATCCGCCTGCGCCCTGGAACCATGGCTGTATGCGCTTGGAGTGGGTGAGGAAGTTCCAGCGGAAGATCACGGGAGTCAGACTGAAGCCGGTGTAGGTACCACCGCCAATCGGCTCGTTATAAGTCACACCCTGGTAGACGAAAATCTGGTTGTGCGGCGCAGGGGTATATGCCTGCCACAGCGGCATGATGTTCACCGCGTATTGGAACTGCCCACTGAATATCCCGGCGTGCAGTGGAGGGGTGAGGATCTTGCCCGCTTCGACGCCAAGGGAGAGGAAATGATAATTGGAGCGGTCTCCGCCGATGCCGTTGCCGTAGTTGACGAAGGGCGCGAATTCCCAGCTACGATTGGCGCGAACATCAGCTACAGGGCTTGCTGGTGCCGATGAAAGTGGGCTCGAATCGATGAAACTGTTGGGGTCACCATCTGCCCGGCTGGGCCCGCTATTTGGAGCCTGGGCGGCCGCGACCAGACTTCCGGTCACGATAGAAATCGCCAGTAAACAAAACTTCGCAGTTGGGGTCAACGTTCTTCCCTTTTTATTCCGGTCTAAGATTTCGCATGTCATGAAAAAGGCCGCCATCTTCAGGCGGCCTTCGGATTGCCAGCCTGCCCTGGGATTTATCCAGCCACCTGTTCCATTTGCTCGGCGTCCATATCGAAGTTCGAGTACACATTCTGGGTGTCGTCGAAATCTTCAAGCGCTTCGAGCAGTCGGAGCATCTGGGCTGCTGCAGGTCCTTCAAGCTTGGTGTAGGTCGAAGCCAGCATCGTGACTTCGCTGGAGGCAACGGAAATATTTGCAGCCTTCACGCCGTTGAGTACGCCTTCAAAGGAGTGGGGATCGGTGACGATCTCCCATACTTCACCTTCGTCGCGCAGGTCTTCGCCGCCATGCTCGAGAACGATGTCCATCAACTTCTCTTCGGTGGCGTTCGCCTTTTCAATGTCGATCACGCCCTTTTTCGAGAACATGTGCAGAACCGAACCTGTAGAGCCAAGGTTGCCGCCATTTTTTGAGAAGGCGTGGCGAATTTCGCTGACGGTACGGTTGCGATTGTCCGTCAGCGTTTCCACCACGATTGCCACGCCGCCGGGGCCGTAACCCTCAAACGTGATCTCTTCGTAGCTCACGCCTTCCAGTTCGCCGGTACCGCGCTGGATGGCCCGCTTGATATTGTCCTGCGGCATATTCTCGGCCTTGGCCGCTGCCACGGCTGTGCGCAGCCGGGCGTTGGTGTCAGGATTGCCGCCGCCCTTGGCAGCCACAGCGATTTCCTTCAGCAGACGGGTGAATATCTTGCCGCGCTTGGCATCGAGCGCGCCCTTTTTGTGCTTGATTGTCGCCCATTTGGAATGGCCGGACATGAGAACCTCAATAGACGTGAAAATGACGGCGCGTATCCGCGTCGCCGTAGTGAGTATATCACTCAAAAGCATGGGTAATCCGGGCATTCACTCTACGCCAATGACATGCAATCATAGGGATAGCAAGCCTTTGTTTCCCGTAATCTCGCGCCGAAGGGGTCCCTTTGAAGTCCTTTGCTTTGACGCTTCTTTTTCTGGGATTCGCCGTGGGCATGGTCCATGCACAAGGCAACTACGAAATTCAGGTGTACGGATCCGAAACGCAACTCCCGAAAAGCACGATGGTTGAGTTGCACTCGAACTTTACGGCAGATGGCCAACGCCTAAAGATCGATGGAGTTGCGCCCACCTATCACCAAGAGCACGAGACCCTGGAAATCACCCAGGGCATCAACGACTGGTCGGAGATCGGCTTCTACCTCTTCACGAGCGAGCAGAACGGCATGGGTGTGCAATGGGTGGGCGATCATATCCGGCCGCGGGTACGTGTCCCGCCCGACTGGCACTGGAAAGTCGGTGTGAGCCTTTCGACAGAGGTGGGCTACCAGCGGGCTCTCTACGACCGCGACACCTGGACGTGGGAGATCCGGCCCATCGTTGACCGCCAGAAGGGCCGCTTTTACTGGGCAGTCAACCCGGCGCTAGAGCGCACCTTCCACGGGCCCGATGTCAACCTCGGACTCGACTTTGCGCCCGCCGTCAAACTTAGCTGGGATTTCACCAAGCAATTTGCCGCTGGATTGGAGTACTACGCGGACTATGGCAGCATCACGAATATTGCAAGTCTGCACAATCAGCAGCAGCAGATCTTCCCAGCTATCGACCTGAACGTCTCACCGAAGTGGGAGATCAACTTCGGGGTTGGCGTGGGACCAACGGCGGCAACCGACCATTGGATCGTTAAAGGAATTCTCGGCCGCAGATTTGACTGGGGGCACCACGACCGAGGTTCAATCAGAAATCCTTAGCTGCGCGGCCCAGGGCGCAAGCGTCCTGAGCCAGTCGCCCTAGAATCCGCCTCCGCCATCATCGGAACTCCCGCCACCATCGTCGAAGCTTCCGGAATCGTCAAAGCCTGATCCGTCGTCGACATTCTGGTCGTCGAAAGCTGCGGGATTGTCGAGGTTCGACGCATCCGCGAAGGCGCTGGCATCCTGATCGTTGGTTGCGAGGTCATTGCCAGCGTTTTGATCGAAGCCGCGCAGATTGTCGTTGGGATCGTTGTCCCGCGGATCGTAGGCGCCGCTGCCATCCTGCAGGTGATGTTCGCCGTGCTCGGCTCCGCGACCCGGCTCGTCGTAGTAGTTGTTGTTGATGATGGTTTCTTCTGGACGCCCGCCCATGCCGAACCCACCCATTCCATAGCCAGGGCCGTAACCACTGTGGCCAAAGCCATGAAGGATGGACTCGACACCTTCAAACGCCAGCGCTCCCGCCGCCACTCCTGCCGCGGTTTGCATGGCTCCACGAAGGAAGCTCGGCTGTCCAACCGGGACGTATTGCGCCTGCGGATATTGCGGCTGGCCATACTGCGGATACGGCTGGCTCGGCGGTGCATACTGCGGAACGGGCTGATAAGGGGGAGTCGGAGCCTGCTGGTATTGCGTCTGGGGCGCAGGGTCATGTTCGCCTAAGAGGCGGCCGAGAAAGCTGGTGGTGTGCGCCGGCTGCGGACGCTGCTGCTGTAGTTGCTGCTGCAATTGAGCGACCTGCGCCTTGGCCTGATCCAGAGCAATGTTCTGCACCAGTACCGTTTGCGCCAGCATGTAAAGCGCGTCTGGATTTGGCGCAAGCTTCTGGTTCAGCAGCGCCTCGGCGTCAGGATCCTTTTCATCAAGCTGTGTCTGGTTGACCCGCTCGATGAGCGAGTTAAGAAGCTGTTCTTCCTGGGGAGTCAAGGGTGTAACCTCCGGCGGCCTGCAACTGCGGGGTCGGGCCGCCCTCGCTATTGAGACGCGATCCCGCCGGCAAAGTTGCTCCGCCGCATGGGAGTACGCAACCTGCTGCGGTTCGGTTCCGATCTGGCCGAACTACAAAAGATAGCGGCATTTTCGGGTTTTTCCGCCGTACCGGTGAATGCCGCAGTCTTGCGGGACGTCGACAATCTCAAAGAATTCCGCTCCAGCAAGCTCAAGGCTGCGACGCGAAGCTGCGTTTTCGGGGTCGCAGGTAATCCAAAGCGGATCAATGCCGAGGCTTCGCGCAAATGGCACCAGCAACACGAGAGATCGCGCCGCATAATGATGTCCGCGAAAGGCCTGGTGGACACCGTAACCGATGTGCCCGGCGTAGCGCTCGATGTGTGGAGTTGACCCGATGCGCAGGTTGATCGCACCGATCTCTTCGTCACGCTCAATGCTCGTCATGCGGAAAAAATAGGTTGGCACACGGTGGAAGGAGTGCAGGGAGTAGTCGGCCAGACGCAACTCGAGGTCGCCGTGCCGCAACTTCAGCGACTTTGCGACCTCGATAGCATCGTTCATATCCGGCCAAGAATCTGAAACTATCTTTGCCCCACCAGTTCGAATGCTCGAATCTCTTCCTTGCGAACGGTCAATTGGTCGATGAGGTCGGTGCGAACTTCGTATCCGCGGCCCGGCGCATCGGAGATTAGAATCTCGCCCTCTGGGGTGACTGTGACTTCGGGCTCGATGATGTCCTCGCTCCAGTAGCGCGCTGATGCTGAGACATCACCGGGTAGGCGGAAGTTCTCCAGCGTCGAAAGCGCGATGTTATGTGCGCGCCCCACACCCGACTCCAGCATCCCTCCGCACCAAACGGATATACCGCGCTCCTGCGCCGCATTATGCACGGCGATGGCTTCGGAGAAGCCACCCACGCGGCCCAGCTTGATGTTTATGATCTTGCACGATTCCATCTCGATGGCGGCGAGGGCGTCGCGACGATTGCGAATCGACTCATCCAGACAGATCGGCGTGTTCATCCGCTTCTGCAGCATAGAGTGATAGTAGAAGTCGTCGTACCACAGCGGCTGCTCGACCATTAGCAAATCAAAAGCGTCGAAGTTCACCAAATGGTCGGCATCCTTCAGCTTGTACGCGGAGTTGGCATCGCAGCTGAGCATGATGTCAGGCCACTGGGTGCGCACCTTTTCAAACACTTCCACATCCCAGCCCAGCTTGCACTTCAGCTTGATGCGTTGATAGCCCGAGGCCAGTTCCCTTTCGATGATGTCCATCAATTCGGGAATCGACTTCTGAATTCCCAGCGAAACGCCGCACGGAATGCGGTCCCGCACCCCACCGATCAGCTGCGAAAGTGAAACGCCCTCGCGTTGTGCCTCGAGGTCCCAGATTGCGTTTTCGAGCGCGGCCTTGGCCATGGGATTGCCGCGCACAAGACTGAAAATCTTAGGGCAGTCGCCACCATGCTCAACCGTTGCACTGGCCAGCATTGGACCGAGTTCATTCACGATCACTTGCCAGGCTGTGTCGGTGGACTCGCCGGAGAAGTGTGGACGCTCGCCAGCTGTGCATTCGCCCCATCCCACCAGTCCTTCTGAGCGAATCTCGGCCAGCAGAATCCGGCGGTTGCGGGTTACACCAAAACTGGTTTCAAAGGGGCGCACTAGCGGAAGATGTAGTTCGCGGAGGACAATTCCGTCGATTCTCATAAAGTCTTGCTTCCCTCGAAGAGCTTTTAAAAAGATTGATGACCCGATGTTCCTGCAAATTTGATAACGATTTCAGAATTATGACCAACAGCGAGTTCATGCCCAGCGGGCTAGTTCGAAGACTCCGTTACCTTCCGCGTCCCTGGTAAAGGAGACAACGGCTAATCCTTTTGAAAATGCTTCTTGAAACCGACGGCGATTTTCATCCTGAACTGCAAGAGCGCGTTCCCGGCCAGCGGAGGACGCCTTCCACTCATAGATGGCGGCTGGAACCAAGATCCGTTCTTCAATCTCATATGCGGCTGCTTGACTGCCTTCCAGTATCCCCTTGACCCGGTCCGAATCGAGATACCACTCAGCAACCAATCGGTCGGTTGGAAGCCCACCCTGCAGTCGAGAAGAGGATACACCATAGAAATTCACATAATAGCTACGTACGATCGCTCCGAGCTTATGTATGTTTAGATGCGCGTTTTTGATCTCCAACGGATCGAAGGTCCACTCCATGCGGCGGATCCCGCGCGAAAGTGCTTCACGTCGTTGCTCCAGTTTGAGTTGCGCGCCAAGACCGCGATCGCGATAGTGATCCCGAACTGCCAGCATGTGGGAGTGCAGGTAGGGCTGTGGATTTCCGTCTGTGGAATTCTTCCCTGTCTTCACGCCGGGCAAAGACATGGCGAATCCCACCATTGACTCCGGAGTTCCATTGGGGGCAGCGCCGGGCAGGTCAGTGTCGAATGCACCGATAACCTGGCCTCCAATTTTTTGACCAACCAGGAACGCTTTGCGCGGAATGATGTCGCTATCGTCGTAGCCCCATGTCTCAATCTGCATCTGGACGCAGGCTTCGAGCTCATCGTGTCCCGAACAGGCGCGGATAAGAATCATGCGTGGGGCTCCATTTTGCGGGCAGCAGAATCAGACGCCGAGACGGCGAGCTTTCGCTTCGCGTCGGTCCAAAGCGCTTCGAGTTCGGCTGGCTGCAATTCCTCAAGCGGTTTCACCGAAGTGAGCTCCATCTGCCTGAAACGCTGACGGAAACGGAGATTGCAACCGCGCAGGGCCATCTCCGCGTCAACGCCAAGGTGGCGGCCTAGATTGACGACCGTGAAGAGTAAATCGCCTAGCTCGGCTTCGACCGCAGCCTTTACAGCGGGATCATGGGAAGTTTCGGCGGCAGCAGCTTCGGCCTCGAGTTCCGCCGTCTCCTCGGTCAGCTTGGGCAACAGGTCGCGCCAGTGCGGCCAGTCGAAGCCCGATTTCGCTGCCTTCGATCCGATCTTCGCGGCTTCAGCCAAGGCGGGCATAGCACGCTGAACCGAGTCGAGGCGAGACGCACCACGATTCCCTTCCGCCTGTGCTGTGGCTTTCGGCGCTTTCTCGGCGGCCTTGATGTCTTCCCAGTTGCGCAGCACCTTTGCCGAAGAACCTTCAACTGCGGCATCGACCGTCGCCTCATTGCCCGCCGCGCGCGATGCTTCCTCGCCGAAGACATGCGGATGGCGGCGAATGAGTTTCCGGTTCAGGTGGTCGAGCACATCCCCGATTGTGAAGTGACCGTCATTCGCCGCCATCTCTGCGTAGAAAAGTACCTGCAGCAACAGATCGCCTAGTTCTTCGGCAAGATGCGGGAAGTCGCGCCGCTCGATGGCATCGAAGACCTCATAGGCTTCTTCAAGGGTGTATTTGCGAATTGTGTCGAAGGACTGTTCACGATCCCATGGGCAACCACCGGGAGCGCGGAGCCGCGCCATGATGGCAACCGACTCCTGAAACAGGGCCGCCGCCCGCTCCGGATCAGTAACAACCGGTGCAGACGTTGGGGACTGAGGACTATGTGCGTCTCTCGCGCCGTCCATCGAAATCAGTGTAACCCTGCAGGTTGGGAGGTGGCCCGCATACTGAACGCAAAGACCAGTGATGGAGTGTCCGGCCGCAAATGACTTCGGAAGAGCGGGGAGCGCTCCTTCGGCTCTTGAAGCTGGTTGCGGAATGTGAGTTCTGAGGAAGTGGCCGTATACTCAACCTTCCGATGATGATTCGCATTGTGGGCACGATTTTGGCGGGACTGCTGGGGCTTGCCTTTGGCAGCTTTCTGAACGTGTGCCTCAGCCGCTGGCCGGAAGGCGAGAGCGTGGTCAAGCCGCGCTCGCATTGCCGCAATTGCGGGAGGACGCTGGCGTGGTGGGAGAATATTCCGCTGGTGAGTTGGACCGCGCTTCGTGGTCGGTGCCGAACCTGCAAAACGAAGATCAGTTGGCGCTATCCGCTGGTGGAGTTGTTTATTGGGACGTTGTGGTCATGGGAAGCATGGCATACAATCCCTTCCGACTTTCTCACCAGCGTTCCTGCCGGAGTCTTTCATTTTCAGCTCTACCTCGGTCTGAGCCGGATGTTCTTCTTTTGGATTCTGGTTGCCCTGGCAGTACTCGACCTAGAGCACTTGTGGCTTCCTGATTTTCTGACGTGGCCGGCAATCATAATGGGCGTCATTCTCAATTCCTTCAACTTGATTGTCGTCGTGAATCTGCAGAAATCAACCGAGGTTCCGATATCCGACATGATCGGAAACATCGGCCCGACAAGCCTGACCGGAGTTTTTGCAGCTCCGGTCGCCGCCGCTGCGGTTGTCCTCTTCATTCGCTGGATGTACAGGCTGGTTCGAAAACGCGAAGGCATCGGTCTCGGCGACGCAAAACTGATGGCAATGCTAGGCGCGTGGCTTGGACTCTCAGGGGCACTTCTTTCATTTGCGCTTGGCATCATGCTTGGGGCTGCATTCGCGATGGTCTTGCTTGCAGTGCCGGAATCGCGACGCGGATCTGACACATGGCTGCTATCGAAGCTTCCGCTCGGAACGTTTCTCTGTGTTGGCGGAATCGTCAGTGCGCTCTGGGGGCAACCGCTCATCGCAGCGTACTTGCGCTTTGTAGGAGTGAGATAGGGCCGCATTCAGCAGACAGTGACCAAGCGGCATAATCTACTGTTGCGGCTCCGGTGTAGCGGTTGCGGGAATTGCCGACACCGCCGGGGCATGCGCCAATTCCGGATCTTTTAACAGCTTCTTGGCTTCTTTGCCGTGTTTGCTGTCGGGGTCGTACTCCATCACCTTCTGGTAATTCGCCTTGGCACTCGCAAAGTCTCTCAACTGCCGCTGCGCCTCGGCGATTCCCCAATACACCTCGGGATTATCTGGATCGGTAACGAGCGCAGACTGGAACCGGGATAGTGCCGCCTTCCAATTCTTCCGGCTCAGTTCAAACTCGCCTACGTCTTCATCTTCTTTGGCCGTCACCTGGTGCACCACCGGCTCGTCGCCTCTTTTGCGCTTCCCTGTCGGTTTCATCTCATCGGGAATGTTCACATCGCCGGCCCCGTTCAGGCTGGAACTGAACCCGCTGTCTGAATCCGATGCGCCTGGCGGCGGATCGTCGGGACTTCGCGCAGGATCGGAATCGTCCTTCAGCAAGCTGGTTGTTCTCGCGCCCTCGTCATTGGAATCTGCAGGCGGAGCAGGCGCGGCCGTAGCTTCTCCATTTGTCGGAACCACGGGAACGCTTTTGGTGTCTTCTGGAAATGGATTCGCTTCGCTCGAAGGCTTTTGCGCAGGCTGAGTATTCGCCGGCGGCTTGGGCTGCTGGGCTGGCTGAGTCGCCTGCGCATGCAGTCCAACCGCTGCAATCAGGACGCATCCAATGCCGAGCGCATTGTGAAGTTTGACAATCATTCCAATTCTTTTCTTCGTTCCCACGTACTTTGCTGTCACTTCAATGTTACGATGCCTTGCATAGCGTACTTCAACTCACCCCAGGATAAAGCCGCACAACTTATGGGACTCATCATCCGGTCTTCTGCCATCCATGCCGCCGGCTGCTATAGCACTACCGCAGTTCGCAAGGGTACGCGCGTAGCCGAATATACCGGGCCGCGCCTGACCAAGGACGAAGCCGACGCAGCTAACGAAGACTCGCCCATCACCTACCTGTTTGGACTCGGAGACGGCGCAGTCGTCATCGACGGCCACTGCATGGCGATGTTCATCAACCACAGTTGCAACCCCAATTGTGAGACCGAGGAGATCCGGGGACGCGTCTGGATCCGCGCCATTCGCAAGATCCAACCCGGCGAAGAGATCACCTACGACTATTGCCTCTACGACGGCGGCGACGACGAGGCTATCTGCAACTGCGGGGCCAAGAAGTGTCGCGGGACCATGTACTCGCGCGAAGAGATTCGTCGTCGCAAGGCTGCCGCCAAGAAGGCGGAGAAGAAGAAGCCGGCCAAGCGGCGTACCCGCACCAAAGCCATTCCGATTCCGCGCCAGCCCGAGGTTGTCGAAGAAGAAGACGCGGCCTAACGGCGGCTACGGGCGTTGCGCTGTTTTGCGAATAGCCGATGCGCCAAGCCGCTTTCGAGCGATAGCATAGGCAGGATGACGCAAGAGCCCGAGCCACCGCCGTTGACCGATGAGCAACTCGAAATGTTGCGGCGCTTTGCGCTCTTTGAAGTAAGCCGCGATGAGATGCTTCGCGCGTTGGCCGGGGCATTCGACATCAACTTCGACCCTAAAGAAGAGACCGACAAAGGGATCACCCAGCGCCGCTCTGCCAATAACCGCTTCCCCATTCCGGAGCCGGGCATTGTCATCACCCGTGAACACATCTCCAATGCGCTGGAACACAAACGTTTCGAGATGATTTCCGAGCGCGACCTGGTCTACTGGGCAACGATCCTGCTGCTCAATGATGCCTATGTCTTCGATCCCGGCGATGAAGACATGATTGCCGAGTGGCTCAACGACATCAGCTTCAACCTTGACGCAAACTGATTGGCCTTTGCTGAAATCGCTACGGCTCCGAGGCGGATTTTCCACGCCGACACGCAGCAGCCCGGAACGATACAATCGCACCTGGAGCTCGAAGCAAAATCACCGGGCCAAGGGAGTTGTTGGTCGCATGGGTTATCAGGTTCTGGCTCGGAAATATCGGCCCCAAAAGTTTGCCGACGTCGCCGGCCAGGACCACGTCACGCGTACGCTGCTGAATGCGCTTACGCAGAACCGGATCGCTCACGGCTACATCTTCTCGGGCCATCGCGGCATTGGCAAGACCACCATCGCCCGTATTCTTGCGCAGGCTCTGAATTGCCGGACGGAGATCGGCTCGGCCCAGCGGCCAACGCCGGAACCCTGCGGGGTTTGCGACTCCTGCGTGGAAATACGCCAGGGCAATGCCGTCGACGTGATCGAGATTGATGCGGCCACTAACCGCGGCATCGATGAGATTAGGGAGCTTCGCGATGCTGCGCGCTACTCGCCCGCTCGGGACCGCTACAAGATCTACATTCTTGATGAAGCGCACCAGATCACCGAGGCTGCATTCAACGCGCTGCTGAAGACGCTGGAAGAACCGCCCTCGCACATCATCTTTATGATGGCCACTACCGAGCCGGAAAACATTCCGCAGACGATTCGTTCGCGTTGTCAGCATTTCAGCTTTCATGCGGTGAAGTTCGATGACATCCTGACGCAGCTCAAGATGATTGCGGGACAGGAAAGCGTTGAAGCCGAAGATGCCGCCCTCGCGCTGCTGGCCGAGGCAGGCGATGGTTCGATGCGCGACGCGCTCAGCATCATGGACCAGGCCATCGCTTCGGCTCCCTGCGATGCGAATAATCATCCGGTTCTTTCAACTGAGCAGATCCGCGAACTGATGGGGTCTGTCCCGAACACCGTGTTTGAGCATCTGCTGGAAGCGGTTGCAGCCGGTGAGAGCGCTCCGGTGATGATGCAGCTCAACGATCTGTTAAATGCCGGACACAGCGCGCAATCTCTAGCGCGGCAGATCGTTCGCTACCTGCGCAACACGCTGATGTCGAAGCTGGGCGGTGAGCAGACCGAACTGCTGCAGATTTCGGCCGATGAGCGGGCTCGCGCTGCACGCACAGCGTTGCTGTTTGGCGAAGAGGAAATTACGCGTAACCTGCAGATCATGCTGCGGACGTTTGACGATCTGAACTACCGGCAGGAGCAGCGCTTTCATCTCGAGCTTGGCCTGATGAAGCTTGTTCATGCGCAACGCCTGCTGCCGTTGGAGGAGTTGTTGAGCGGCGTGGCAAGCGGGACGCCGGTTCGAAGCGGCCAGTCGTCAGCACCGCGCACGGTTGCGACGCCGCGTACACTTTCTGCGTCCCAATCCACTCCAACTTCACCGCGTTCGCCATTCGGGTTTTCAGCGGGCTCGCAGCCGGTGATGCAGACGGCCGCGCCAATTGTCGAGAGCCGTGCTGCCGTTGCTGCTCCGCCGCTGCCAGCGCCGCGCATTGAGATTCCCAAGGAACCGGCCGCGACAACTACTACGCCGACTCCCAAGCCACCGGTTGGTTTTGGAGAGACGTTTCCGAATGGAGCCTTGCAGGAGAGCAAGCTTGCCGAGGTCATTCCGATGAATGGTGCTCCGGCAAGGATCGAAACCGTGCAACAGGCCGTGGTTTCAGCACTCGCGCAGCAGGGGCACGCTACCGCATCAGCGCTGATTGCTACGGGGCGATTCACCCTCGAGGCTACGAATCTGCGCATTGAAGTTCCTGGCATCGGGAAAAAGATGCTGGCACTGACCGTGAACGCAGTGGCTGAGAAGATCATCAAGCAGGAGGTTCAACGCCTCGGCGGCCCCGCGCGCTTCATGGTCATCCCCGGTGAAGGTGTTGCCGCCACGTCCACGGTCGCGGCACCGATCGCCGGGAGCATTCAGGAAGCAGCGCTCGAGCATCCAATGGTGCAAAAGGCGAAGGAAATCTTTAATGCCGAAGTGCGCAGCGTGGTTGACCTGCGCAATAAGTGAGATTCAGGAGTTCGCTATGATCAATCCCCTCAAGATGGCCGAGATGCTTTCCCAGGCCAACAAAATGCAAGAGGACATGCAGCGCAAGCTCACGCAGACTATAGTGGAGGGCTCAAGCGGCGGCGGGGCAGTGACGGCGACCATGAACGGGAAGAAGGAACTCGTCAAGCTCAAGATCGATCCGGCTGCAGTTACGAGCCTGAGCGGCCCCAATCCTGATGTTGAATTGCTCGAGTCGCTTATCGTGGGCGCCGTCAACGATGCCGGCCACAAGGCTGATGAGGCTATTCAATCCAGCGTAAAAGGCGCATTGGGCGGATTGAACCTGAATATTCCGGGCCTCGGCTAAATACAAAAGTTCCCTGCCATCGCTGAGTTTCAATTGGTTTGATTTCGAAAGCGGATTCTGGAGGTCACAATCATGGCTACAGTCAATCGCAGGAGTTTTCTCCATCTTGGAATGGCCGCAGGTGCTGCGGTCCTGGCGCCGCGTTGGGTATTTTCGCAGGCGGCAGCATCAACTGATCGCGTTGCGCAGATGCGGGCCGCGGGCGCGTCTACTCCCGTGAAAACGACCAAGCTTTATGACAACATCTGGCTGCTGCAGGGCGCTGGCGGAAACATGGCTGTCCAGTCGGGCAAGGACGGCAATATCCTCATCGATTCCAGCTTTGCAACGGCTGTACCGCACATTCGGGAAGCCATTTCTTCGGTCAGCAGCGATGCGCCTCATGCATTGATTAATACGCACTGGCACGTCGACCATGTGGACGGCAATGAAGGCATGCACTCCGCCGGATACCGGGTCATCGCTCACACGAAGACCAAAGACCGCATGTCGCAGCCGGCGGAGATGAAGCTCTTTCACATGTCGTTGCCCGCATATCCTGCCGGAGCGCTGCCCACCGTCACCTTCGACGGATCGATGCGCCACGATCACAACGGAGACTCGATTGAACTGGTTCATTACGATCCGGCTCACACCGACACCGATATCTATATTCACTTTCACAACGCGGACGTGCTCCATTGCGGAGATATCTTCTTCAACAAAACTTACCCATTCATCGATGAAGGCACTGGCGGATCGATTGGTGGC
This sequence comes from Telmatobacter sp. DSM 110680, assembly GCF_039994875.1. Taxonomy (GTDB): domain Bacteria; phylum Acidobacteriota; class Terriglobia; order Terriglobales; family Acidobacteriaceae; genus Telmatobacter. The sequence continues at coordinate 4,120,414 of NZ_CP121196.1, forward strand.
ACCATCGCGGCAGCGGAGAAGTCGCTGGCGCTCGCCGGGGATAACACCAAGATCATTCCCGGGCATGGACCGCTGGGCAACAAGGCCGATCTAAAGAAGTACATCGACATGCTCTCGGCGACGCGCGATAAAGTCTCAGGGTTGAAAAAGGCGGGCGCCAGCGAACAGGAAGTGCTGGCCAAGAAACCGACAGCGGATCTCGATGCTGACTGGGCACATGGCGGTTCGCCGGACATGTTTGTCGGAATCGTCTATAGGACAATTTAGGAGGAGCCGCTGTGCCACGCTATGCCGAGCCGATGGCCCGGCTCATCGACGAGTTGAAGAAGCTGCCGGGGGTGGGAACCAAGACCGCTCAGCGATTCGCTTTTCACATTTTGCGTTCGAACGATGACGATGCGTCGGCTTTGGCTGAAGCCGTGCGTGGGCTCAAGGCGAGCCTGCGGCTGTGCTCAGTCTGCAACAACATCACAGACGTTGATCCATGCGTCTATTGCACCAGTCCTACCCGCAACCAGCGACTGGTTTGCGTAGTGGAAGAGCCCACCAATATCGATGCGGTCGAGCGAACTCGTTTCGGCGGGGTCTATCACGTTCTGCATGGGACGCTCTCGCCGCTGCACGGCGTGGGTCCGGAACAGCTTCGCGGCCGGTCGCTTATCGAGCGGGTTGAACGCGGAGAAGTGGATGAAGTGATTCTTGCGACTAGCCCAACCCTGGAAGGAGAAGCCACAGCAAGCTGGCTGGCTGGCACGTTGCGAGGTTTCCCGGTTCGCATCACGCGCATTGCTACGGGCGTCCCTGCCGGCAGCGATATCGAATATGCAGATGAAGTCACAATGGCGCACGCCCTGGAAGGTCGCCACGAAATGAAGTCCTGAAAGACGAAGATGTTTTCGAATCTAGCTGCGCAGCCGGCTCAAGAGGTCCTGGGGGTGCACAGGCTTGGCGAGGATTTCGAATTCATAGCCTTGCGCACGTGCTTTCTCAAGCAAATCGGCGGTTGCAGCCTGGCCTGAGAACAGCAGAATCTTGATCTTTGGCAGCAAAGAACGAATCTGGATCGCGGCGTCGATACCATTCAGGTCCGCCATGATCACGTCGGCAATCAGCATATCCGGTTCATAGCTAGACGCAAGCTCGAGCGCAGCCTCGCCGGAGTACACAGCCTTAGCCTGGAAGCCGCTCTGGTTCAGAATCATGGATAGCGTGTCGGCTATGACGCGTTCGTCGTCAACTACAAGTACTTTGGGCTTAACGTGATTATCGGGCATAGACTCCTGAACGCCAAAACGGGATTGCGCAAAGCTTTCGATGCGAACGTGCCGGGGATGCAAAGCCGAACGGCACCAGTCTCACGGTACGATCAGCTCGGTAAGAACCTAGTTAGAATAACATCCTCGGACGGGGCCCAAGCAGCCCTCATGGGCTCGGCTTTTCAGTCTACGGGTACACTTCGAGTTGCGCAAGACGGGCGTCGATGCCTCACAAGCCTTCTCATCTTCGGGCCTAAGGCTGGAGACTTGTTTCGCGATTCTGCCGGAAGTCGTGTGTTCCATTCAAAACGCACGGACTGCGATACTCTAAACGCGGGTTGTTCCCATCGCAGCGGCGATTCATCCGGGAGCAACGCAACCCGCATAAGATTCCTATCAGTTCCTTGCCGAAATTTCGGCGAATTTCCTGGGAGAGGCGCATGCAGCCAGCAGGCATCCCGAATGTTGCGCAAAATCCGTCCGCGGTCGCCGCGTCGAGCTCAGCCGGGGAAGCTGTCGTTCGCGCTGGAGAAGCGATCATTCGTGCCGAAAAGATCGAGAAATACTATGCGCAGCCCAGCCAGAATCGAATCCAGGTCATCTCGCCAACCGACCTGAGCATCGTCCCGGGGGAGATTGTCGCCCTGCTCGGGCCTTCCGGATCCGGCAAATCCACCATGCTGCGGATGCTTTCCGGGCTCTCCCAGCCCTCCGCCGGTCAGGTTTACTGGCATGAGCGACCAATTGCCGAGGCCGAAATCAACGTCTCGATTGTCTTCCAGAGTTTTGCCCTGTTTCCCTGGTTGACTGTGCTTGAAAATGTAGAGGCACCGCTACAGGCCCGCGGAGTAGATCCGGAAGAACGCCGTGCCCGCAGCATGCGGATGCTCGATACCGTAGGCCTCGACGGATTCGAGTCAGCTTACCCTAAAGAGCTTTCTGGAGGCATGAAGCAGAGAGTCGGTTTTGCTCGCGCGCTCGTGGTTGAGCCCGAGGTCCTTTTTATGGACGAACCTTTCTCTGCTCTCGACGTGCTGACGGCTGAGAACCTGCGCAGCGAACTGCTCGAACTCTGGGCCAAGAAGACTATGCCCACCCGGTGCGTCTTCATCGTGACGCACAACATCGAAGAGGCCGTTTTGCTGGCCGATCGCATCATTGTCCTGGGGAGAAATCCGGGACATATCCGAACCGACTTTCGCGTGCAGATTCCGCAGCCGCGCGACCGCAAATCTGAGCAGTTCACTCAGCTGGTTGATTACATTTATAAAGTTCTCACGCGACCAGACGTAGTGCCCACCGAGGCACCGGACCATCAGCATCCCGGGCCGAAGGTCCGCGATCAGCGCCAGATGAAGTACCAGATGCTGCCCCATGCACGTCCGGGCGGCGTCGCGGGTCTCCTTGAGTTATTGCTCGATAAGGGCGGTCGCGATGACATCTACCGGCTGGCTGACGACCTGGCATTTGAAATCGACGACCTGCTGCCGATCGTGGATGCGGCCCAGTTGCTGGGCTTCCTGAAAGTGGAGGAAGGCGACGCGAACATCACGGAGAACGGAACGGAATTCGCCAACTCCGAGATTCTTCGGCAAAAGGAGATCTTTCGCGACGCCGCGTTGCAGAATGTGCTGCTGCTCCGGCAGATTCAACGCGCGCTCGAGGCCAAGAGCGACCACACCGTTCCGGAGGAGTTCTTCCTCGACATGCTCGACGAACAATTCAGCGATGAAGAAGCTCATCGCCAGATAGAGACTGCCGTTACGTGGGGTCGTTATGCCGAGTTGTTTGACTTCGATGCCGCGCGCCGGCGGTTCGTGATGCCGGATGCCATCGAAGAAGCCGCGGTAGCCGGAGACGATGATTGATGCTGCAGCGCACGTTTGCACGCTCGCTCGTGACCGTTCGCACCTGGCCTTTTGTCATCGACCTGAGCGTCGGCCTTTGCGCGCTGGCTGTTTTTATGGCCGTCGTGCACATGGCTACTTATTGGATGGGATCGGCAGTCCCGGTTTCTCCCATTTCGCAAAATGCGCGGTCGCTCCCTGTCTATGCGCTCTACTCGGTGATGCGCATAGGGATTGCGTACGTGCTCAGTTTGATCTTTGCAGTCGCTTACGGCTATATCGCCGCGCATAATACGCGCGTCGAGGCCTGGATGATTGCGGTCCTCGATATCTTGCAGTCGATTCCAGTACTCAGCTTTTTGCCACCGGTGCTGCTCGCGATGATCGCGCTTGTGCCACATCATCAATTGGGCATTGAGTTGGGTGTCATCCTCCTGATCTTCACCGGGCAGGTGTGGAACCTTGCGTTCAGCTTTTACTCGTCGGTGAAGAGCATCCCACGCGAAATGATCGAGGCTTCACGCATCTATCGTTACTCGGCGTGGCAGCGCTTCTGGCAACTGGAGATGCCTTACGCCGCGATAGGCCTCGTGTGGAACTCGATTGTGTCGGTTGCCAACGGCTGGTTTGCGCTGATGGCTTGCGAAATGTTTCCACTGAACGGCACCAACTTCCAACTGCCGGGGCTGGGCAGCTATATCCAGACAGCAACGTACTCGGGGGATACGCGGGCGCTCTTGAGCGGGATCGCAGCTATCGTCCTGATCGTGGTTGCTACGGATCAGTTGATCTGGCGTCCGCTGATTGCGTGGAGCGAGAAATTCAAATTCGAGCAGGTAGAGGCAGCGGATCATGTTACCTCACCGATTCTCACCCTGCTGCAACGTTCTGCCCTGATCACGACGCTCTCAAACCGCGTATGGGCGAGCATTGAAGAGCCTATCTATCGGCGCCTTGCACGCACCCGCGAGTGCCGTGTTGTGCAGCCAATCGACCTGGAAACGGGCAAGCAGAGAGCTTCAATCGGCTACTGGGTGGTCGGCGTCTTCTTCGCGATTGCCATTACGTGGGGAGCAATCCAGTGTGCTCTGATGCTGCGCCATGTCACGCTTAGCGATCTCCGCATGTTGCTGGCGGGCGCGGCTGCGACTTTCCTGCGCGTAAATGTTGCACTCCTCATCTCCGCTTTGTGGACGGTGCCGGTTGGCGTGGCGATCGGATTTAATCCCAAGCTTGCACGCGTGGTTCAGCCGGTGGCGCAGGTGCTGGCGTCTGTTCCGGCGACGGCCTTCTTTCCGATTTTGCTGATCGGCTTGCTCAAGATCGGCGGCGGACTTGGCATTGGTTCGGTTGCGCTCATGCTGCTGGGCACACAGTGGTACATCTTGTTCAACGTGATCGCGGGAGCGATGTCCATCCCGTCTGACCTGCGCGAAGCTGCTTCACTTTACAGGTTCACGCGGTGGCAGCGCTGGACGAAGCTCATTCTTCCCGGCATTTTTCCATACCTCATTACGGGGATGGTCACGGCCTCCGGTGGGGCGTGGAATGCGTCTGTGTTTGCCGAATATGCCAACATCCAAGGCCGTACCATCCAGACGATCGGCCTTGGAGCCCAGATTCAATCGGCCTCGGCCGATGGGCGTTTTCCGATCCTGCTGATGGCAACTGTCATGATTTCGCTGATGGTGGTTACGATGAATCGACTGGTCTGGCGCCGGATGTATCGCCTCGCGGAAACGCGGTATAAACTTGAGGGCTAAATAGAGACATAGCTGTCAGTCGCGATCGGGAGGAAAGCATGATTCGCGTAGGACTGGTTGGTTTCGGCATGGCGGGCCGCGTATTCCACGCTCCGCTTATTTCTTCTGTCGAAGGTCTCGAACTCGCTGCCGTTGTCGAGCGCTCTACTGACATGGCAGCCGAGCGTTATCCCGGTATCACCACGTATCGGTCGGTCGAAGAGCTGCTTGCCGACGCCTCGATCAAACTCGTGGTCGTCGCGACGCCAAACAGCAGTCACTTCCCGATCGCCATGCAAGCGCTTGAAGCGGCGAAGAGCGTTGTGGTGGATAAGCCTGTGGCACTCAGTTCTGGTGAGGTCGTCCAGCTTGCGGAGCTTGCTGGCGGGATTGGTCTGCACGTTATTCCATTTCATAACCGCCGCTTTGACAGTGACTTCCTGACGATTCGAAAACTAATGGATGAGCGTTCTTTAGGACGCATGGTTCACTTTGAATCGAATTTTGACCGCTGGCGGCCCGGCCCTTCCAGTAGGGTGTGGAAAGAGGAAACAGATGAGGGCGGTATCCTGTTTGACCTCGGCACACATTTGGTAGACCAGGCACTTATGCTGTTTGGTCAGCCGGCTGCGGTTGGGGCTGAGGTGCTCCGCGAGCGCGATGGCGAAGGTTCAAACGACGCTTTCACGATTCGTCTGCATTATTTCTCGGGTTTCTCCGTCACGCTTGGAGCTAACTGCCTGTCGTCTCTCGCGCGTCCTCGCTTCCATCTGCGGGGTAGCAAGGGAAACTTCTGGAAGTGGGGGCTTGACCCGCAAGAAGACGCGCTGAATAACGTTGCCAAAATTACGGATACGAATTGGGGCGAGGAGCCTAACGACCGCTGGGGTACGCTCAGTGCCGATGTCGACGGCGACATTGTGACACGGCCAGTGCCGTCGACACCGGGCGATTACCGGCTTTTCTACGCAGGAGTTCGCGATCTTCTTCTGGGCGACGCGGCTGCTGCTCCGGTGACGCCGACGGAAGCCTGGCGGGCTATACGGGTGCTTGAGTGGGCAAAACAAAGTTCGGAATTGCACCGCGACGTCGAATGCGATTGGAGCGGCGAGCCGGCCTGATCAAGACGCCTATTTTGCTACTTATTTTTCGTCGATTTGTTTTTCGACTAAGGGCACCCAGAAGCGGAAGGTGCATCCAGATTCCGGATTCGTTTCCACGGTGATGTCGCCTCCGTGGGCGAGCATGATGGCGCGGGCAATGGCGAGGCCCATGCCAGTTCCCTTGCCCAGCTTTGCGCCCTTCTTTCCGCGATAGAACTTTTTGAAGATGTGAGGGATGTCGACTTTGTCGATGCCGGGGCCGCTGTCTTCCACTTCGAATTCCAGCCTGCCGCTGACGCGGCGACTGCGCAGCACAATGCGGCTTTCCGGTGGGGAATACAGCGCGGCATTTTCAATCAAATGGCGAAAGACCCGGCTGAGCAACTTGGCGTCGAACCATGCGAGTCGGTCAGGTTCCTGCACCATCAGGGTTACCTGATGTCTTCCGAGAGCGGTGTGCGACTCTTCGACCGCATGATCGAGCAGGGTGCGCGTATGGCGTGGTTCAGGTTGAACCTTGAGCACGTTCGCGTCAAGTTGCGCCATCTCTACGGCCTCGCCAATCAACGCATCGAGACGCGCTGATTCTTCATCCACGATCGTGGCAAGTTCCATGCGCGATTCGTCGTCGAGGCCCTCAGCCTGCGTGAGGGTTGTGGCAGCGGCACGGATGGAGGTGAGCGGTGTTCGCAACTCGTGTGTCAGCGAATCGATGAGCGCGGCACGGAGCCGTTCGCCTTCACGTGAGGCTTCCATACGCGCGTTGGCTTCAATTGCCGTAGCCCGTGTGAGCGCAATCCCAACCTGTGCACTGACGGCCGTTGCCACCTCCTTCGACAAATTTGGAGGCCGCCATGCGATTGCGCCAACTGCGCGCATTCCCACCATCAGCGCATGAGCCTCATATCCGTCCTGATTCGCGAGAGCTACGTGCGCGCCCCCGGTTGTTTCGCGCAGATTCGCCTTGAAAAGTTCGCTCAGCTCTGCAATTGTCGAGACGAATTGATCCCGGTCCTGCATGTACAACACGACGCTTTCGAGGTGAAATATCTTTGCTACGAGCGCCGGGAGGTCTCGAATGAGGCCGTCAGCATCTTCGTGGAGGATCATCTCCTGGCTCAGCAGATAGAGACGCTCGACGTCTTCGCGGCGTTGTTCGGCCTGCTGCTTCTGCTTGCGCGCTCGTTCTGCGACGCGCCCGGCGACCAGCGAACCCACAGCAAACGTCATCATGGATACCCATTCCTGCGGGCCGGCGAGGATGAAAGTGTGGATAGGCGGTAGAAAGAAATAGTCGAAAGACACGGCGCAAAGCAGAGCGCTATAGAGCGAAATAACCAAGCCGGCCTGCGTCGCCGTTACCACCACGACGACCAGGAAAACCATACCCGCAGTAGTTGCGCGCGCGCTGGTGACTGCAAGGCCCACGGTGGTGAGGACCGCGGCAAGGGTAGCGCCCAGCCACTGCAAATAGTGTTGCGGCTTGGGTTTCAATTGCATGCTTGTCTCATCCGGAATGATACTCGGCCAACCTGATGATGTAATCTTCCGATGGAAGAAGAACGAAGATGCCAGGCAGAATTCTCGTTATCGATGATGAGCCGCAAATTACCCGCGTATTGCGAGCTGCACTCTCGGCGCAGGCCTTCGATGTTCGCACGGCCAATGACCCTGAAGAGGGGCTCCGCATTTTTGCGGAATGGTCGCCCGATCTTGTGATTACCGATTTGATGATGCCGGGACTCAGCGGCGTTGACGTTGCCCGAGCCATCCGCACAACGTCGTCCACTCCCATTCTCGTACTCTCAGTTCGCGATCACGAGCGCTCCAAAATCGAAGCGCTTGACTCTGGCGCCGATGACTACGTCACCAAACCATTCAGCATTCAGGAGCTTCTGGCGCGGGTCCGGGCCCATATGCGGCGCGCGCCCGAACGGACAGAGTCTGCGATTGTGGCTGGGGATTTTGTGATCGATGCTCCAGCCCACAGCATCGAAGTTGCCGGAAAACCGATGCACCTGACACCTAAGGAGTTTGAACTGCTGCTGCACCTGGCGCGCCATGCGGGCAAAGTGATCACGCACAGAGCCCTGCTGACAGCGGTATGGGGAGCGCAATCGGCTCATCAGCCTGAATATTTGCGCGTCTTCGTCGGCCAGCTCCGTAAAAAACTGGAGGCGGAGACCGGCAAACAGTTCATCCAGACGGAACCGTGGGTTGGGTATCGTTTTGTTCCTGAAGGTTTCTCAGGAAAAGAAGAGTAAATCCGCTTCTGATCACGGCATTTGAGTTAAGTGCATCGGGACCGTTAGACCGATCTTTATTATTTCTTTAGGTTTCCCTTCTGCCAGCAAAATACCTACCCCTGCAAAATCGATTTTGGAGTCACGCGTATTTGTACCGGCGTGTGATGTTTCGAATCGAGGATTGTCGCATGCAAGATCTGACCATGCTCTTCTTTACAGCCGTTTTCTTTGCCGTGGCCTTTCTTTATGTGAAGGCCTGTCAGAAGTTGAGGTAAGCCATGGATCTCATCACTGTTGTCGCTTTGCTGTTCTCGGTCCTGTTGCTCATCTACCTCTGCACCGCCCTGCTTTACCCGGAGAAATTCTGACATGTCTGCCAATGGCTGGTTGCAATTTGCTCTCTTCTCGGTCGTTCTGCTTCTGACCGTGCGTCCGGTTGGCATTTACCTGGCGCGCGTGCTTGAAGGACAGCGCACGTGGCTCGATCCGTTGTTACGGCCCATCGAGCGGCTCATCTACAAAATCTGCGGAGTCAAAGCCGACCATGAGATGAACTGGCGCGAATACGCATTTGCCATGCTCGGGTTCTCGGCGGCCAGCTTGGTGCTCACGTACATCATCGAGCGGGCACAGGCACTGTTGCCCTGGAACCCGCAGCACCTGGCGGGCGTTGGCGCCGACCTCGCATGGAATACCGCTGCCAGCTTTACGACCAACACCAACTGGCAGTTCTACACGCCCGAATCCACAATGAGTTATCTCACCGAGATGGCCGGCCTCGCGACGCACAACTTCTTTTCAGCGGCGGTTGGAATAGTGGTGGCGATTGCCCTGGTGCGCAGTATCAAGCGCACAGTTTCACGCACCATTGGAAATTTCTGGGTGGACACTACACGCACATTGCTTTACATCCTGCTGCCGGGATCGCTCATCTATGCATTGTTGCTGGTTGCGCAGGGTGTCCCGCAGAACCTGCATGCTTACACCATCGCGCACACGCTTGAAGGGCAAACCCAAACCATCGCGCAGGGGCCGGTCGCGTCTCAAGAAGCAATCAAGATGCTCGGCACGAACGGCGGGGGATTCTTCAACGCCAACAGCGCTCATCCGTTTGAAAACCCCACTCCGTTTTCGAATTTCCTGCAACTGCTTTCCATCTTTATCATCCCCGCGGGACTCACGTACGCGCTCGGCCGCATGACCGGATCTCCGGGCCACGGCTGGGCGGTCTTCGCTGCAATGTACATCCTTTTCGCGGCTGGTTTCACGACGCTGTATTGGGCGGAGGCACATCCTCATCCACTGATTCACGGAGCCGCGCAGAAAGCGACACTCACGGCCCCCGGCGGCAACATGGAGGGCAAGGAGGTTCGTAATGGCATTGCGGAGACGGCTCTTTTCGCCACGATCACGACTGACGCCAGTTGCGGCGCGGTAAACGGAATGCACGATAGCTTCACTCCGCTTGGCGGACTTGTTCCCCTCACGAACATCATGCTCGGCGAGGTGATTTTCGGCGGCGTTGGGTCGGGCCTTTACGGCATGTTGATCTTTGTCGTGCAGGCTGTGTTTATCGCAGGCCTGATGGTGGGCCGCACGCCGGAGTATCTCGGCAAGAAGATCGAAGCGTACGACGTGAAGATGTCGATGCTCTACGTCCTCATCTTCCCGCTCGTCATTCTCTCGTTGACGGCCATCATGGTCCTGTTGCCAAACGTCGGTCTTGGGACCACCACTAATAGCGGCCCACACGGACTAAGTGAAGTCTTGTATGCCTTCACCTCTGGCGCGGGCAACAACGGCTCGGCTTTCGCCGGACTCGGACCGAACTGGTGGTACAACATCACGATCGGCTGGGACATGCTCATCGGCCGATTCCTGATGATGCTGCCGGTGCTTGCGCTGGCTGGCAACCTGGCACAGAAGAAAAGCATTCCGCCTTCCCCAGGCACCTTTCCTGTTAATACGCCGCTCTTCGCTGTGCTGCTTGTTGGCGTCGTACTCATTCTTGGCGCGCTCACATTCTTTCCAGCGTTGAGCCTGGGACCAATCCTTGAACATCTGCAACTGAAGTCCGGACAGCTTTACTAAGGAGATCTGACATGAGTGTTTACAGCAAATTCGATTCTCCGGCGCAGGCTGAAGCTCATTCGGACTCGGCGCAGGCCACACCGGAAACGATGAATCCCTCATCAACCCTGCCGCCAGAGCACCACGAACATCGGCGTAAGAAGACTACGCCGGGAGTTGCGGAGCAGAAGAGCCTCTGGAACACGGGGATCATGCGGCAGGCATTCATCGATGCGTTCCGCAAACTCGATCCGCGCTGGATGGTAAAAAACCCCGTGATGTTTGTGGTCGAAGTCGGCAGCGTACTGACCACAGTACTGCTTGTCGACAACACTATCCATCATCGCGTTGGTTTCGGATTCAATCTGCAAATCACGCTGTGGCTGTGGTTCACCGTGCTGTTTGCGAACTTCGCTGAGGCGATGGCCGAAGGGCGCGGCAAGGCGCAAGCCGACACGCTTCGCAAAGCCAAAGGCGAAACTATCGCCCAGAGATACATCGCGAATGGCTCTCTGGAGCAGGTTGCAAGTGGACTGCTACGCGCCGGAGATGTCATCTACGTCCCGGCGGGACACTACATCGCAGGCGATGGCGAAGTGATCGAAGGTGTAGCTTCGGTTGACGAATCCGCCATTACCGGCGAGTCCGCCCCCGTGATCCGTGAAGCCGGCGGAGATCGCTCCGCGGTGACGGGCGGGACGAAGGTGCTGTCGGACTGGGTAAAGATTCGCATCACTTCCAATCCTGGCGAGACCTTTCTGGATCGCATGATTGCCCTTGTGGAAGGCGCGACACGGCAGAAGACGCCGAACGAAATCGCGCTGTCGATTCTGCTCTCTGGACTGACAATCGTTTTCCTGTTGGCGGTCGTCACTCTTCAGCCCTTTGCCATTTACTCGAAGGCTCCTCAGACAGTCTTCGTGCTCGTGTCGCTGCTCGTGTGCTTGATTCCGACTACAATTGGTGGCCTGCTTTCTGCAATCGGCATTGCCGGGATGGATCGCCTGGTGCAGTACAACGTGCTGGCAATGAGCGGCAGGGCCGTCGAAGCGGCGGGAGACGTGAATACTTTGCTGCTCGACAAGACGGGTACGATCACGCTGGGAAATCGCCAGGCTACGGAATTTATCGCCGCGCCTGACGTAACGGCTGAGCGGTTGGCAGATGCCGCGCAACTCGCTTCGCTATCCGACGAAACTCCCGAGGGACGCTCGATCGTGGTGCTGGCGAAAGAAAAGTACAACCTGCGCGGCCGCGACCTTGGCGGAATTCATGCGGAGTTTGTTCCCTTCTCCGCGCAGACCCGGATGAGCGGCGTGAATTTGCCCGGTATGCGCATCCGTAAAGGCTCGGCCGATGCAATTGCGCGCTTCCTTGAAGACCAGGGCTCGTCGCTGCCGAAGAAAGTTCGCGACGCGGTTGAAGAGATATCGAGGGCTGGTGGTACACCGTTGGTCGTTGCCGAGAATTCGACGGCACTTGGCGTGATTTATCTAAAGGACATCGTCAAGGGCGGCCTTAAGGAACGTCTTGCTCGGCTGCGCGCCATGGGTATCCGCACCATTATGATCACCGGCGACAATCCACTGACGGCAGCTGTAATTGCGCGCGAGGCAGGCGTCGATGATTTTCTGGCGGAGGCCAAACCCAAAGACAAGATGGACCTGATCAAGCGCGAACAAGGCAAGGGCAAGCTGGTGGCGATGACCGGGGATGGCACCAACGATGCTCCGGCGCTGGCGCAGGCGGACGTGGGTGTGGCTATGAACTCGGGCACACAGGCCGCGAAAGAAGCGGGCAACATGGTTGACCTCGATTCCAATCCGACCAAACTGATTGAGATTGTCGAGATTGGGAAACAGCTATTGATGACGCGCGGAGCATTGACTACTTTTTCGATCTCGAATGACGTAGCCAAATATTTCGCGATTATTCCTGCGATGTTTGCCGGCGCGTTCCCCGTGCTGAACGCTCTGAACATTATGTATTTGCATTCTCCGCAGTCGGCGATTCTGTCTGCGGTGGTTTTCAACGCCATCATCATCGTGGCGCTCATTCCGCTCGCATTGCGCGGGGTGAAATACGAACCCAAAGCTGCGGAAGCTCTGCTGCGACGCAACCTACTGATCTACGGCGTTGGCGGCGTCATTATTCCGTTTGTCGGCATCAAGGCCATCGACATGCTTCTGGTGGCCATGCACCTGGCGTAAGGAGATTCGAACATGCACGCATCCGCAACAATGGTTTCACCCGCATCTGGCAACGTACCCGTGACGCACTCAGTTTGGCGCACCTCGATACGCTTCACGCTTTTGACTACAGTCCTGCTGGGAATCGGATATCCGCTACTTGTCACTGGAATCGCCGGAGCAATGTTTCCGCATAAGGCAGCTGGCAGCCTCATTCTGAAGGACGGCCAGGTGATCGGCTCCGAATTGCTTGCCCAGAGCTTTACTTCAGATCGCTACTTTCACCCTCGGCCCTCGGCTGCGGGCAACGGATACGATCCGACCTCGTCGGGCGGATCGAACCTTGCTCAATCCAATGCGAAACTCGTGCAACGGATTCAGGGCGATATCGACAAGCTAGCCGCACAGAATCCTGGACATCCGGTTCCGATCGACGCAGTAACCACCTCGGGTTCCGGTCTCGATCCAGATGTGACGCCAGACAATGCATATTTTCAGGCGCCGCTGATTGCCAAGGCACGCGGCCTCAGTGAGACGCAGGTGCGACAGCTCATCCAACAGCACATCGCCGGGCGCACATTTGGAGTGCTGGGCGAGCCCCGCGTTAACGTTTTAGAGCTGAATATGGCTCTCGATAATTCTGCCAAGTAGATTCGTTCGGCTTTCCCTGGAAAATTGGGGAGGATCGCATCCTCCCCGCCTTTTTCCTTTATCCGCCACGCGATTCGCGTTGCAATTCGACAAGCACTCTTTCCGGCGAATATCATCCTCTTTCACCATCTTTGTGCTTGATGGGCCTCGCGGATGCGCGCATCGCTCTTTATCACCTGCTACAACGACACACTCTTTCCCGAAACCGGGCGCGCTGTGGTGCGACTGCTGGAGAGGCTTGGCGTTGAGCTCGACTTTCTTCCGGCGCAGACGTGCTGCGGACAGATGCACGCCAACACCGGCTTTCGTGCGGAGGCCTTTTCGCAGGCCAAACGATTCGTGCAGCTTTATCGCGACGCTGAATGTGTGGTGATTCCGTCCTCGTCCTGTGTGGCCATGATCCGCGATCAATACCGCGGACTGTTTGAGGAATTGGGAAATGAAGACCTGCGAAAGCAGTTCGCATCCTTGCTGCCGCGTGTGTATGAACTGAGCGAATTCCTCACGGATAAACTTGGTGTTGAAGATGTTGGGGCGTTCTTTCCGCATCGAGTTACCTATCACGCGAGTTGCCACGGACTACGCGGACTGCATGTTGGTGACCGACCGTTTCGGCTGTTGAGCAAAGTGCGCGGACTGGAACTTGTTCCGCTCGCGAATTTGGAGCGCTGCTGCGGATTTGGTGGGACATTCTCTATCAAGAATGCTGAAGTATCAACGGCCATGCTCGATGCCAAGCTCGGAGATGTTCTGGCGACAAACGCGGAGTATTGCACCGCGCTCGATAACAGTTGCCTGATGCACCTGGGCGGAGCGCTGCATCGGCAAAACAACCGAGTTCACACCATTCATCTCGCCGGGATCCTTGCGAGTACCGCCGAGCACGTGTTCGGAGAAAACGCGTGAGCACCCATGTTCGCCATGATGCTCCGGTGATGGACCCGCGCGTCGCACCGCCGTTTCCCACTGCAGCACTTCCGATTCTGCAAAATGCACAACTGCGGAAGAATGTGGCACACGCGACGGACGTGATTCAGACCAAACGCAGCCTCCTGATCGCTGAAAAGAAGGATTGGCAGGAATTGCGCTCTGCTGCTGCAGCAATACGCGCTCATGTACTCGCAAATCTTGACACCTACCTTGAGCAGTTCGAGAGCAGTTGTTCCGCCGCAGGTGGAACGGTCCATTGGGCGAGAGACGCGGCTGAAGCGCGCTCCATCATCATTGACATTCTGCGCGAAGAGAATGCAACCGAGGTCATCAAAATCAAGACCATGACTTCGGCCGAAATCCAGCTCAATCCAGCGTTGGAAGCCGCAGGTATCCATGCGATTGAGACTGATCTGGCTGAGTTAATTCTTCAACTGGGGGACGATGAGCCTTCGCACATTGTTGTTCCCGCGTTGCACGTCAATCGTCGCCAAGTCTGCGAAATCTTTGCGCGTCGCATGGGGTTGCCAGATCTTGCTGATGATCCACAGGCTCTTACCGCGGCCGCGCGAAGTTACTTGCGCCAGAAATTCCTGAGTGTTCCGACGGCTATCAGCGGCGCCAACTTTCTTATTGCCGAGACGGGTTCGGTCGCCATCGTAGAGTCAGAAGGCAATGGGCGCATGTGCCTCACATTGCCGCGCACTCTGATCACCCTTGCGGGAATCGAAAAAGTGCTGCCACGCTACGGCGATCTTGAGGTGCTGTTGCAGGTGCTGGCTCGATCGGCCACCGGCGAGCGGATGAATCCTTATACGTCACTGTGGTCCGGCGTCACGCCTGGAGATGGGCCGCGGCGTTTTCACGTAGTGCTGCTGGATAACGGTCGCTCTGAGATCCTGGGACGCAACGTCGAGAGGCAAACGCTGCAATGTATACGCTGCGCCGCTTGCCTTAATGCCTGTCCGGTTTACAGGCAGACGGGCGGCCATGCATATGGTTCGCCGTACGCGGGCCCCATCGGAGCGATCCTGACGCCACAATTGGAGCGTATGCATCACGCGCAATCCCTTCCCTACGCGTCCTCGTTGTGCGGCGCGTGTTACGAAGTGTGTCCGGTCAAGATCAATATTCCTGAAGTGCTGATTGAACTGCGGGCTCAGCTGGTTGATCAGGAACGGACGCAACCTGCGCGCTGGTTCGATCCGATGTACCTGGGGATGAAGGCGGCGAATCTTGCATTTGCCAGTGCGGGCCGCTTCAGGATTGCGCAGCGCTTGGGACGGTTGGGCCTCCGTTTCTTTACGGCGAAAGATGGCTGGATTCATCGTCTGCCCAGTCTTGGAGCGCGCTGGACGATGTCGCGCGATCTCCGCTCTCTTCCTGATCAGACCTTTCGAGAGTGGTGGTCTGCACGAGAATCGGGCCGACGCAAGGAGGCCAAATGACGGGTATTTCCGCACGTCAGGCGATTCTCGACCGCGTCCGCGCAGCAACCCGTGACGACTCGAATGCCTATCCGGATTTGCCGCGAAGCTATGTTCGACACGGTGCACTCGACCTGTCTGCCCGGGTGCGTCTGATGACCGAGCGACTGAAAGAATATGGCGCCGATGTGGTTGAGTGCTTGCCGGAAGATCTGCCGGGTACGATCGCGCATCAACTCACATCCAGCGGTCGCCACACGTTTGTCGCACCGACCGCTCTTCCGGCTTTGTGGCGCGATGCCGGCTTTTCGTGGAAGGTAGACAACGATCTTAGCTATGAAGCAATCGAGAGTTGCGAAGGGGTATTGACTGCGTCGTCAGCTGGCATCGCCGACTCGGGCACAATCGTGCTGCATCACGGTGAAACTGAGGGACGGCGTGTAATCACGCTGCTCCCCGATTTTCACCTTTGCATTCTGCGCGCCACCCAGATTGTAGAGACGCTGCCCGAGTATTTTGCACGCTGCTCAGAACCACCGCGTCTCGCCACTTATATCTCCGGCCCCAGCGCAACGGCAGACATTGAGATGACTCGAATCAAGGGAGTTCATGGGCCCCGGTTTCTGAGCGTAATCATCGTTCGCGACAACGGTTAGCATGCGCACAATCCGGCTAAAGTCCTACAATCGTCAACGGCGAGGCAAAGGTGATGACACAATCTGATTCGGCAATGTTTGACAGGGCTATCAAAATTCTCGATCAATTCCAGATCGAAATTCCCTCGTGGGGATTCGCGAATACTGGTACGCGGTTTGGCAAATTTGTTCAACCTGCGGCTGCGGCGACGCTCGAGGAGAAGTTCAGCGATGCTGCCGAAGTTCATCGCCTCACTGGCTCAACGCCGACTCTGGCACTCCATGTCCTGTGGGATCTTCCGCGCGGAGTGGCAGATGTCGCGGAGGTCCAGGGACTTGAACGTAGAACCGGAATCCGGTCAGGCTCGATCAACCCGAATCTCTTTCAGGACCAGGAATACAAATACGGCTCGCTTTGCAATCCGGATGGAGACATTCGTGGCAATGCACTTCAGCACGTGCTCGATTCCATTGAGATTGGAAAGCGCCTTCATGCGCGCGATATTTCACTCTGGCTCGCCGATGGCTCAAACTATCCGGGTACACAGTCGATGCGCAAACGCATTGGGTGGCTGGAGGGGGCGCTCAACACCGCGCATCAGCATCTTGCCGCGGACCAGCGATTGCTGGTGGAGTACAAGCCGTTCGAGCCGGCTTTTTACCATACGGACATTGCCGACTGGGGCATGTCATCGCACCTTTGTCGCGCCGCTGGTCCGCAAGCATTTGTGCTCGTCGATACCGGTCACCACTATCTCTCGCAGAATATAGAACAGATTGTCACGTGGCTACTGCACCTCGACCTGCTGGGTGGATTCCATTTTAACGATCGACGGTATGCTGACGACGACCTCACCCTCGGGTCGATCGATCCGTACCAGGTTTTCCGGATCTTCCACGAACTCTGCGAAGATCAACAATTCCCGGCGTCCAAAAACCCGCTGCATGCAGTTCCTTTCATGATCGACCAGAGCCACAATCTCAAGGGAAAAATCGAAGCCATGGTCCAGACCGTTATGTCGGCGCAGGAACTCTGGCTCAAGGCCGCCCTGATCGACCGGGAGAGACTCACCCTGCTTCAACAAGACTGCGATCTTGTAGCGGCTGAGGAGGTTTTCAGGGATGCATTCTGGCGGGATGTACGACCGATGATTGCGGCGTGGCGCGAGTCCCGCGGTCTTGCGGCCAACCCGCTGGCTGCCCTTCGAGAAGGCGGTTACGTCGAGCGCGTTACACGGGAGCGCGCAAGTAGACAATCTGCTGTGAGCAGCTATGCCTAGACCGAGCTAGCGGCGGTAGAATCGAGGTCTGAGTTCTGATTTATTTCCCCGATCGGTGGTGCAATGATGACGCAGGCAACTCTCGCAACCGCAACGCTTCGTTTTCTTGAGGACCGGTGGGATCCAGCAGTCGCCGCAACGCTCGACGAGCCGGAGCTTCTGCGCTACCGGTCAAATCTGCTCGGGTCGGACCTGCGTATCACCAACTTCGCCGGCGGCAATACCAGTTCCAAGATTATGGAGACGGACCCGCTCACCGGCGAGCAGGCGGAAGTGATCTGGGTAAAGGGTTCCGGCGGCGATCTAGGCAGCATGAAGCGGTCCGGTTTTGCCACGCTCTATCAGGAAAAGCTTCTCGCACTCGAGCGCAGCTATAAAGGTGTTGAAACCGAAGACGACATGGTGGCGATGTACCCGCTGTGCACCTTCCGCAACAATCCTGTCGCCGCCTCGATCGATACGCCGCTGCACGGATTTCTTCCCTTCCCGCATGTCGACCATCTGCATCCAGACTGGGGTATCGCGCTGGCTGCATCGGCCAACGGCCTGGCGAAGATGGAGGAGTTCAATCGCGAGTTCAACCACACGCTTGTATGGATTCCATGGCAGCGTCCGGGATTTGAGCTGGGCTTGATGCTCAGGAAAGCAGTGCACGACAATCCCAACTGCGACGGTATCGTCCTTGGCGGACACGGGCTCTTCACGTGGGGACAAACGCAGCGCGAGTGCTATCTGAATACGATTACGCTTATCGACCAGATTGGCCAGTTTATCGCGCGCCACGGCGATGAGAAGGGATCCGTGCGATTCGGCGGGGAGGCCGTCCCATCGCGCACCGATCGGCAGGTGCTTGCTGTCGATATCGTGCCACACCTGCGCGGACGGTTGAGTTCGAATCATCGTTGGATTGCGAGTTTCAGCGATGCACCGGACGTCTTGCAGTTTGTAAATTCGACGCACGCTGAAGAGCTCGCCTACCTTGGCACGAGCTGCCCGGATCACTTTATCCGTACAAAGATTCGTCCCATGTTTGTGCCGTGGCCGAAGGGCAGCAGCGTTGCGGACCTGAAGGCGCAGATCGATCGGTCACTGGTTGAATATCGCGAACAGTATTGCACCTATTACCACTATTTCGCGACGGCCGACTCACCGTCGTTGCGCGATCCAAGCCCGACCGTTGTTCTTATTCCCGGACTCGGCATGTTCAGTTTCGGGAAGAACAAGACGGAAGCTCGCATCGTCGGCGAGTTCTATACGAACGCAATTCACGTCATGGAAGGCGCAAGCTTGCTGGCTGGGAGCGAAGACTTAAAGGGTGCACTGCCACAGTGTGGCGATGGCATGGATCCTGCGAGTTTCAAGAGTTTCAGCAATTATGTTGCGCTTCCGCCGTTGGAAGCGTTTCGGATTGAGTACTGGGCCATGGAAGAGGCCAAGATTCGTCGCCAGCCACCTGAAAAAGAACTTAGCCGTCGTATTGCGCTCGTTGTCGGCGGTGGGAGCGGAATAGGCCGCGAGGTCGCGCACCTGGTTGCAGCACGCGGAGCGCACGTGATGGTGGCCGATTACGACGAGACGGCTGCGGCACGAGTTGTTGGAGAACTGGCGCAGATCACGCAAAAAGAATTCGTCGCGGCGACAAAAGTCGACATCCGAAGCCGCGACGCCGTGCGCGAGGCGCTCCGTACTACGATCGCGGCTTTCGGTGGCGTGGATATTCTGATCAACACCGCCGCGTTATTTCCATCAGCGGCCGACGGCGTAATTAGCGATGATCTTTGGGCGGCGACATTGAATATCAACGTTACTGCCAACTATATTCTTGCCGACGAGGCGGCAAAGATTTTTGCGGATCAGGATCTTGATGGATCGATCGTGCTTACGAGCTCAGCCAATGCGGTGGTGGCCAAGCGCGGCAGCGAAGCCTACGACGTGAGCAAGGCTGCCCTCTCCCACCTGGTGCGCGAATTGGCTGTATCGCTTTCGCCCAAGGTGCGGGTCAATGCTGTCAGCCCGGCGACCGTCGTCAAAGGGAGCACCATGTTTCCGCGCGATCGTGTTCGCGCCTCGCTGGCCAAGTACAACATTCACTTCGATGAAAACAAGTCCGACGACGAACTGCGTAATGTGCTCGCGGCCTTTTATGCCAAGCGCACGCTTACGCATCAACCGATCGATCCAGCGGATTGCGCGGAGGCAATTGCTTTCCTCGCGAGCCCCCGAACCCGCTGCACCACAGGCCACATCTTCCCCGTCGATGGAGGACTGACCGAGGCGTTTTTGCGGTGAATGAGCAGAACGGGAGATTTCCGGAAGATTCTCGCGCACGCGTTGCCATAGACCTTGGCGCGGAGAGCTGTCGAGTATCTTTGCTTCGCTGGCGAGACGGACTCCCGCATATTGCTGAAGTCCACCGAATCTCGAACGGCCCCGTTGAAGATGGTGAATCTCTTAAGTGGCCGCTTGGCGGAATTCTGGCCGGAATTGAAGGGGGGCTGCGCCGAGCCGCCGTTGAGGCGCCAGAGGGGATCGCCTCGATTGCAGTTGACGGCTGGGCCGTGGACTATGTGCGCCTTGACTCAAAAGGACAGCCGCTGCATGATGCGTTTTGCTATCGCGACCAGCGCACGGTTGCTGCAAAGCAGAAAGTTGATTCCATGGTTGCTCCAGAAGAGACGTTTCGGCGCACGGGAGCGCAACCGCTACGGATCAACACTATGTATCAACTTTTTGCTGACGACGAAGAGATCGCGGACGCGCCCTGGCTTTGTCTTCCGGAGTACGTTTTGCACTGGCTCGGCGCTCCACCGGTGGCTGAATACACCAACGCGACCCATACTGGGCTGATTGATTTCGCTACAGGAGATTGGGCATACGATCTGTTTGCGAGACTCAGCTTGTCTGTCAACGCTGCTCCTCGCGTGGTTGCTCCGGGGACGCGGTTGGGTCGTTTGAAAGGGCCGCTCACTGAGCTTGAGGCTTTTCGAGATACGGAACTCATCGCTCCAGCTTGCCACGATACCGCGTCTGCGATAGCCGGAATTCCAGTCGATCTAGACTCGACGGCCTACATCTGTTCCGGAACGTGGTCGCTCGTGGGTACCGTTGTCTCAATTCCGATTGCAACGCCTGAAGCTATGGCGGCGCGTTATACGAATCAAGGCGCGGCAACGGGCGGGTTCTGCTTTCATACAAACGTCAACGGAATGTGGCTGCTGAGGCAGTGCATGGAATCATGGGCGTCTGAAGGCCGAAGTCTGACGATACCTGGGCTAGTGCAGGAAGCTGCGAGTTGCGAGTGTGCCGGCATTATCAACGTGGATGCAGATCCGCTGCTTCTCTCTGGCGATATGCCGGGGCGCATCAATCGCGAACTCGCGGCCACCGGAAGTCAGACTGTCCCCGAAACTCCCGGCAACGAGGCGCTATTTGCCCGGGTTATTTTTGAAAGCCTTGCCACACGCTATGCGACCGCGCTGGCTGATCTTGAGCAGATGCTTGATCGCAAAATGAGCCGTATCCACATCATCGGCGGTGCGAGCCGGAACCAGTTGCTCGCCGATCTTACATCGCAGCGCACCGGGATCCCCGTGGAGTGTGGTCATCCGGAAAGCTCCACAATTGGGAACTTCGCTGTACAGGTTGCTGCGAGTGAAAGCCCGACTCGGCCTGCCACGCGATTCGAGGTGCGTCAGTGGGCGGGCCGCCTCTGCTCCTGCTTGCCGGAACCCTGCATTCGCTAAGGGAGGGCAAAAACGAGCCTGATCGACCATGAAACTTTAGTGTTATGGCAATCTGCAGATTCTGTCGTATGCTGTTCCCACAAACCCTTTCTTGCGAAGCAAAGCAGCAATGCTGCCCTGGCCAAATTCGAGGAAGTCCGTGTTCATTTCAGCGGACTTATCCCAGCGGCTGGACCGTTCCCTTGCCTGTCAATTCCTCGACGCGCTCTACCCAGCATCGGTCTGCGGCCACGCTCATCTGCTCCGGCTCGAGAATCACCTGAAACTCCCCTTTCTTCTCAAGGAAGATCATTACTTTGCCGGGGCCCGGGGCTGCGTCTGCGGCACTCTTCAGATTTGCCAGCAGTTCCTCTGTGGCGCGGTCGAGGCTAATGCGAATCCGCACGCCGGACGGCAACTTTACCTGAACTGACTCGAGCGGGACGATTTGACTCACGGAAATCTTCGGCGCTGAATCTTCGTCGCCGGACAGCACTCCGCGTACCAGCACTGGCGCTTCGATCTTCATTTGCTCGGTCAAGCGCTCGTAATCGCGCGGAAAGGCAATCAGTTCGATCTTGCCCGTGGCGTCTTCGAGAATCGCCTGCGCATACAGCTTTCCGTCGCGTTTGGTCTTCTGCACGCGAAGGCCTTGCATCAACCCGGCCACCTGTATCTCGTCGGCGGGGTCTGACTCCTTGCCCCAGCGACGCTCTGGTGGTTTGCGCTCGAGCGCATCCGCAGTTGAAATGACGCCGCTGAGGTTCTTGATCTTGTCGGCGTACTTATCCAACGGGTGACCGGAGACAAAGAAGCCCAGCACTTCCTTTTCGTTAGTCAGTCGCTCGCCTTCTTCCCAGTCGGGAACCCTGGGCAAATCATCCCCGCTGTGGGTGTGCGTTGGAGACTCATTGAAGAGGCCAAACAGGCCGGCCTGGCCCTGCGCCGCATCTTTCTGCGCTTTCTGCGCGCGCTCCATCGCCTTGTCGACTGCCGCGTAAAGCGGACCGCGTTTGCCCAGTGAATCGAGCGCACCAGCCTTGATAAGAGACTCAATTACGCGTTTGTTCATGACGCGCAGATCTACTTTTTCGCAAAACTCCCAGAAGGTCTTGAAGCGGCCACCCACTTCTTCGCGCGCCTGGGTGATGGAATCAATCGCATTGCCGCCAACGTTCTTCACGGCGGCCAAGCCGAAACGAATGGCCTCGCCATGCGGTGTGAATTGCGCGCCACTGACTTGAACGTCCGGTGGCTCGACCTTGATATTCATCTCCCGGCATTCTGCAATGTACTTGACGACATTTTCCGGCTTCGATGTTTCCGAAGTGAGCAGTGCGGCCATGAATTCGACGGGATAGTGAGTCTTCAAGTACGCCGTCTGGTAGGCAACCAGCGCGTAGGCTGCGGAGTGCGATTTGTTAAATCCGTATCCCGAGAACTTGGCCATCTGCTCAAATATCTCTTCAACCGCGGCCTTGGGATGCCCGAGTTTCGAGGCGCCGTTCATAAATCGATCACGCTGCTCCGCCATCGCTTTGGGATCTTTTTTCCCCATCGCGCGCCGCAGCAGGTCGGCTTCACCCAGGCTGTAGCTGGCCAGCACGTTCGCGATCCGCATGACCTGTTCCTGATAGACGATGACGCCAAGTGAGTCTTTGAGTATGCCCTCAAGCTCAGGAAGCAGAAACTCGACCTTGCGCCGTCCCCATTTGCGTTCGACGAAGTCATCGATCATATCCATCGGCCCGGGGCGATAGAGAGCGTTCAGCGCGGTCAACTCCTCGACCGTATCGGGCTTGTAACGGCGCAAAATATCCCGCATCCCACTTGATTCGAACTGGAAGATCCCTGACGTGAGCGCCGGGTGAAACACTCGCTTGAAGGTCTCGGGATCGTCTAACGGAACCATCTCGATATCGACCGCTTCTCCGCGACTCTGCTCGATGAGCTTCACGCAATCTGTAATCACGGTGAGAGTGGCCAGACCCAGGAAGTCCATCTTCAGCAGGCCCATCTTCTCGACGGACTTCATGTCGTAGGCCGTCACGATTTCATCGTTCTTCGTGCGGTTCAACGGCACCAGTTCCGTGAGCGGACGCGGCGCGATGACCACCGCCGACGCATGCACTCCTGCCCCGCGCACCAGTCCCTCGAGCTTCCTTGCGGTATCGATGAGTTCGCGAACCTGCTTGTCGTTGTCATACGCTTTGCGCAGATCGGGCGACTCCTCCAATGCCTTCTCCAGCGTCATCCCCACGGTCGGTGGCACCAGCTTGGCAATTCTGTCGACATCGCCGTAAGGCATATCCATCGCGCGACCGCAGTCTTTGATGGATGCCTTGGCGGCCATGGTATTGAAGGTGATGATCTGCGCTACCTGCTCGCGCCCATACTTACGGGTAACGTATTCAATGACCTCGCCGCGGCGGTTCTGGCAGAAGTCCACGTCGATATCGGGCATGGTGACGCGTTCGGGATTGAGGAAGCGCTCGAAGAGCAGCACATTCTGCATCGGATCGATGTTGGTAATCTCCATGGCGTAGGCGACGAGCGAACCTGTCGCCGAACCGCGCCCCGGGCCGACAGGGATGCCATTGTCTCGCGCGTACTTGATGAAGTCCCAGACGATGAGGAAGTATCCCGAGTACTTCATCTGCTTGATGATGTCGATTTCAAAACTGAGGCGCGATTCATATTCGTGGGTCGGCGAACGGCGCACTCCACGCAGTTCGAGTTGCAGTACCGCTGTCTCCAGACGCTTCTTCAGGCCCTTGCGGCAGACCTCTTCGAAATAGCTATCGATGGTGTGTTCCGGGGGAACGACGAACTCGGGAAACGGATTGTCTACGGCATGCAGCTTGAAGTTGCAACGCTCGGCTATCTCCATTGTTGTTTGCGTCACGCCGGGCGAGTCAGGAAAGAGGCGGCCCATCTCGTCGGCGGATTTGACGAAGAACTGGTCGGAGTCGAAGCGAAAGCGCTCGGCGTCATGCACCTTTGAGCCGGTCTGCACGCAGAGCATCACATCGTGGGCGTGCGAGTCTTCGCCGCAGAGATAATGCGAGTCGTTGGTAAGTACGAGAGGGATGTTCAATTCCTTTTCGAGACGAAAAAGGTCCGACTGAATTTTCTTCTCCTGCTCGAGGCCCTGATCCTGAATTTCCAAATAGAAATTGCCGCGGCCGAAGATGTCCTGGTACTGCACGGCTGCACCCTTGGCCTTCTCGTAGTGGCCGGCCATCAGTTCTTCGCAAAGCTCGCCGGAGAGGCAGCCGGAAAACCCGATCAGTCCCTTCGCGTTATCGGCCAGGAACTTTTTGCTGACACGCGGTTTGCGATAGAAGCCATGCAGGCTGGCTTCGCTCGTGAGCCGAATCAGGTTGCGGTAGCCTTCTTCGTTTTCTGCCAGCACGAGCAGATGGTTGTACTGGTCGTTGGGCGTTTCGGCACGATGGTCTTCGGCCTTACATACATACAGCTCGCACCCGAGGATCGGCTTGATGCCTTTGGCCTTGGCCGCATTGAAAAAGTGCACCGCTCCGTAGATATTGCCGTGGTCGGTCATGGCCACGGATTTCTGGCCGAGGGATGCGACGCGATCAATGAGTTTGTGTACGTCGCATGCGCCGTCGAGGAGGGAGTATTCGGTGTGGAGATGGAGATGGGTGAATTCGGCCATGGCTAGCTTTAATTTTAGTCGGCATCGACAAACCGAAAAACACTGTCTCCAGCTTGAACCGGATCTACTGAGGAAAAGGGGTCTGAAAATCAAAATTGGACAAGAAATCGTTGGAATTCGCGAAAATATCCCTTACGGCGCTTGGACACCTCTCCGTTAGAGGCAGCACCTCCCTGCGCTCAGACTCGGACACACTGAGCAAAACAGAACAGTCTCGCTGTCGCAAAAAGCCAATACTGAAAGAGAGCAGGCTCTATCTTGCCATGCAGGCTATGTCTGCCTAGTTTGGAACACATTCCCACGCCTCGCCAATCCGAGTTGAGATTAATGGCCAAATCAGTTTTTGAAACGTCGTTCAACACCATCGGAGTCGCAGGCAATTTCGAAGGCAGTGATTGAGTTGAAGTCTGCAGGAAGGTAACACCCATGAAACGAATTGGATTTGTTATTCCAATCTCCATTTTGTCCGCAGCTTTGGCGGCATGTACCTTTGGGTACGCCCAGGATTCGCAGGACAAGAAGCAAGAGCAGAACAAGGGTCAGCAACAAAAGCATCAGGATCAAGGCAAACAAAATCAAGGTCAGGAACACCAGCAGCAGAACAGGCCGCAGGCTGAGCCGCAAAAACAACAACCACAGCATGAGCAACAAAACCAGGGCAGACAGCAACAAGTCGAGCGTGATCAGCAAAACCAGACCAGGCAGCAACAGGCGCAACACCAACAGCAGAACCAAAGTAGACAGCAGCAGATTCAGCGCGATCAGCAGGACCGGAACCAGCAGCAGCAGGTTCAACGCGATCAACAGAATCAAAACCGGCAGCAGCAGGCGCAGCAGCAACAGCATGGGCAACAAATGCAGCGCTCGCAGCAGCAGCAGCGTGAGCAGCAGGTCCAGCAGCAGCAGCGTGAGCAGCAGGTCCAGCAGCAGCAAGTCTGGCAGCAACACCGCTCAAGCAACTGGGATAGGGATCATCGGAGTTGGCAGCAGCGCGGCGGGTACAACGGATTCCGTATTCCTGACAATGATTTTCGCAGCCACTATGGCAGGGGTCACGATTTCCGTATCTATGGTCTTCCCTTCATGTATGAGGGCGGCTATCCGCGATTCCAATACGGGGGATATTGGTTCTCGGTGATGGACCCGTACCCCGACTACTGGGGCAATGACTGGTATCAGACGGACGATGTTTATGTGGACTATTCCAGTGACGGATACTACCTCTACAACCGCAGATATCCCGGCCGTCCCGGAATCGCGATCAACATCTCGTTCTGAACGAATAATGCGGTTATAACCAAATGATCGCTTAGAAGCAGATCCTTCGCTCCGCTCAGGATGACACACCTCAAAAGAACTGTTGCGGCAGATCTCTGGCTACTTGAAGACGTTTTTCTCAGGGACTCCAAAGTGGGGGGCGTTGGGGACGCAGTCGTCGATGGACTTAAGGATGATGTTGTTGTCGTCGCCTACGTTCTGGCCTGAAAGTATGTAGGGCCGGTACTTCTCCTTCGGGGTGTGGTTGTCTACGTATCCCTTGATCCATCGGGGGCAGCTAAACGCCGTACGCTTGTCGTCGGTCCACCAGACTGCGTGGATGCGAAAGGCTCGTCCGCTTTCGACGGCTCCGGAGATCACTGAATAAGAACCGTCGGTGCTAGTGGTGATGGATTTGAATTCGTCCACTTTGAAGACCAGCCAGGTTCCCTTCTTGCTGCTGTCGAATAGCTTGCAGGCTTCGGCATCGCAGGTTCGCTCGAGCCGAAATACATTGATGGTGACCGGCTGCTGCGAGACGTTCTTGTATTCCACAATTACTTTTCCGTCAGTCGGCGTGTAGTTGCCTTGCGCTCCGCGTGGCGCGGAGAACGGAGGCGCATGCGTGGAACCGATCAGGGTCATCTGAATACAATCCATGCTGCACGGCTTCGCCTGAACCGCCGTCCAGCCGATTTCCACCGGCTTGGCGCTTTCAATCTGAGCGGTGTAGGTTTCGCCCGGCTTCAAAACCACGCCTGATCGAATCGGGACTTGCTTAACGGCGCCAAACGCGGTGCCGATGCACACGATTGCCATACAAAGAATTGAGCGGAACATGGCGGCAATTATATCTTCGCGTGCGATCACAGGAATTAAACCGCCTTTCCTTTGGCCTATCGCGGATTTCCGTGAATCATCCATAAGTGGCGCCATGAAGAAGCCCTTGTGTCACGTTACCTTCGGTGAGTACCCCTGCCTTCTCCTTCCTCCTTTTACGCCCGCGTCCACGTAGACTTTCACCTATACACCTAGGATTGAGGTCCTGACATGAGCAAGCCCCGTTTGGTGGGTTTTGGAGTGGCGTTTTTGTACCTGGTGTCTTCAGTGAGCGCGGGCTATGCGCAGAAGCTGGACGCGAGCGTGCTCTACCGGCAGGACAGCGACGTGAACTACTTCGCAGTCATACCCGGGTATTCCAGTGCCGCCACCGAAGGTAGTCCTGACTGCTCGCTTGACCCCTTTGCTGCCGATTGCGCAGGCACGGCCCGTGCGGGTTCGAGTATCGCGCCTGGCGACGTCACCTACAACGTAGTGGGCACCACGCTTTCGCTGCTTTTGCCCGATGGACGGGTGGCGCTGGTGAACTGCGTTAACAAATACTCCGCCAAGGGCAACTACATCAACCGCCGCAGTTGCGGAATGCCCATGGTTGAACACGTGCAGGCGGAATTCAACGGCAAGAACGCGAAGCTAAAGTGGGCCGTGGGTACCGAAGGCAAATTTGAAACCGAAAACTACAAGGTAGTTGTTGTGCTCGACAAGCGGCTTATCGCGAAACTCTGAATCGACATCAAAGTCATGGCTCCTCCCACCCGCATCGAAACAGATGCGGGTGATTTTTGCTCGAATTGGCCTTCGATCACGCCACATAATCTGCTAACCTGACCTCGCAAATCGAGGTACAACTATGCGCTTGAACCGCTCCGTCCCTCCCTGCCCTGTCATTCCTGTTCTCATCTACCCTGATCCTTCTGCTGCCGCAGAGTGGCTGTCGAATGCATTTGGATTTACGGTGCGGTTGCGGATCGCTAACCACCGCATCCAGATGCGAGCCGGCGAGGGGTGCTTCACCATCGCCGAGGGTACGGTTGCCCCCAATCGCTCGCACATCACCCAGGTCCGGATCGAGGATGCGCGTGCGCACTGCGAACGAGCCCGCAAGCACGGCGCGGTCATCCTTACTGAGCCTACCGATCACATGTATGGCGAGCGGCAGTACAACGCGGTGGACTTTCATGGACACTTCTGGGACTTTACGGAAACGATTGCGGACATCGAGCCGGAGAGCTGGGGCGGAACTTCAGTCGCTCTCTGACGCCCGATGAACATGCATTATTAAAGGACAGGCGAAAGAAAAGAGTAGTAATACCGGGGGGGGTGGGGGTACTTCCCAGATCAACCAGGAAGTTTCTTCTGCGGAGACGAGGCGTTGTGCGCCCCTTTAGCTACCTGTGCCGCGTAGAGAAGGCGAGAAGCAGTTGCGCCTTCGATGGCGCCGATTGCCATTCCATGCGCCACGCAAGCGATGAAGCTGCGGATACCATCCATTCTATGAGAGTGGGCAGTGTTCTCTGGTACGCATCTGCAGCTTCGGCGGCTGCAAAGGATCGCCCACGATTGTTTCCTATCGTGGACTGGTAGGCGCGCGTCCAGGCTTCCATACACGTATCGACGGCGTGGTTTGCTGTGGCAGAGTCAGTGGGATCGGCAACGGGCGAGGCTTCGCATTCGATGGTCATGGCATTTTCTCTCGATGACGGAACTGTTACTGTCTCCTATTGTGCGCAGAAGGCGGGAAATAACCTGCAAAGGCGCGAGAACTTTCGGTGTTTTTAAATCAGGTAGTTAGAAGGAAGATTTTGTGGCGACTCTTGACAGGTTGGCTGCGGATGCCGGGCCTGCCTATGCGTATCGCGAGTACCTTGGTTGTATTCAGAAGCGATGAAGTTGTATTTACCATCCCCCGCTGGCCGTCGTTTACTTGGGTCGATTAGCTGAGCGGCGTGGCCTTTCTGCCAGTACACATCCCTTGCCGCGCGCTCGATCGAAGCAAGCAAAGGGAGGTCAAATGATGAAAGCACGCATACTCTTCCACGGCGCCGCGGTAGTGGTGCTGGTAACCGCGGTGGTTGCCGCCGCGCAGGCACCCTCAACCCCCAAGAAGGCCGCCACTGAGGCGTCAGCCGGCCAAACCGCCAACCGCGAGTCGAGCGCTCCGTCGGTTTCTGAGCGCGAAGCACAGAGCGGCCACGCCACTGGCAAGCGGCAGTACAGCTCGGTTTCAACAGCCGCGGACCGCGAGTCGAGTGCGCCTTCAGTCTCCGAGGTTACGGTGAAAAGCAGTCAGGCCACCGATCGCAAATCCGGCAGCGTGATTGTGGTGGATCGCGAATCTTCAAGCGGCATGATGACGGGTCGCAGGCAACACGAGCCGGTTCTGACATCGGCCGATAAATCACTGGGCTCCGCGCATGCCACCGAATCTTTGAATGCGCAGGCACCGGCTGCAGACGCAAAGGGCGGCAACATGCAGAACGCGTCTTCGAACCCTATGTACAAGGACAATGGAAGCGCAGGCAACAATCCTTTGTATGAGTCCAAGGACAAGCAGGTTGCTCCGAAGCCTGGCACAAGCCACGAGACGGTCGAGTACAAGGATCCTGAGGACATGACCACCCGGTACCGTCCCGGCAACAACAAGACCACGACGGTAAAGCCGTCGAGCGCTCCGGGCACTACTCCGCCCAGCAAATAGGCGTTGAAACTGATCTTTTAAGTGAATGAAACGCCGGCATGCCGGCGTTTCGTCTTTGGGTTGAGAGGTCGCTGCGGGGGGCTAAAGCAGAGCGTTCATATTGTCGCCTTTGCGGCCCGGCTAAAGCCGTGCCCCTGCTACAAAGCAACGGTTTGTCGAGTTTTCCAGCAGGCTGTGAAGTCGTGCACTGATACGGGCCAGCCTCCAAGCCATTCTGGGACAGACTGGCACCTTGGTGGTACCTGGGTCAGCTCAGGTTGTATTTACCGGGTCACGCAGTAACGTGTGTACTAACACTAAATAGCAGGAGCCGGTTACTCAATCAGGCCCTCATCCAGCGGTCAATGCCGCAGGGTCCCTAAAGGGAGTTGTCGATGAAAGCTCGGGTCACCTTCTACTTTGCCGCTGTAGTTGCCTTGGTTCTCTTTCTTGCATCCATGCAGTCGCATGCCACTGAGAGGCGCGATCCGTTCATCATTCAGGACACGCCGCAGACGCAGGCCGCACGTTCGACAAGCATCGTTCGCGCGACGGCATTGGCAACGAAGCCGGCGCAAAGTAGTCAGAGGAAGCGAAAGGCCACCTCGGGTGCCTTGAAGACTGGGCTCGAAGGCGTGAATGCACGATCAGGCGAAAAGAAGACGTCGATCGACTTGACTGCAGGCAGCGAGCCGAGTACCTCCGCCGGTGGCGCTACAAAATAGCAAACGGCATTTTTAACCGGCTCGCTGAGCAGTTCTCTCACTGCTTTGAATCAGCGACCGTAGCCTTGATGAAGTCGCTCACGCGATCATGCAGTTGCTTCAGGCTTCCATCGTGTACGTAAACCATGTGGCCCGATTCGTACCACGAGTATTCGATGTTCTTTGCGAGCGACGGTGGGATGGGAAGATGTTTTTCTTCGTACTGCGCGGCAAAGAACGGGGTGGCCAAGTCGTAATACCCTCCGTTGAGCATCACCTTCAAATGGGGATTGGTCTTCATCGCGTCCGCGAGATCGTTTGAGACATTCAGCACCATCGAATTGTCTCCATGTTTGAAGTCCCATTTGCTTCCGCCGCCAAACACATCGGCAGAAGGAAAATACGTCTGGTCTTCCCCGTACTTCAAATCTTTCCGAATATAGCTGTTGAAGAGAGAAACGTATGCCGACGAGATTGCAGCGCTTTGCGGATCGTAATCCGCGCTCTCGCTAAGGGGATTCAGGCTCGGTCCCGTGAAGCGCGTATCAAGACGGCCAATCGTGAGGTCCAGGTCGTCTGCAAAGGCTTTCTCAAATTCTCCACCATTTACACGCAGGTTGGCTTTGAGCAGATACGCGACCGGCAAGCCTGTATAGGCATGCAGTTTTTCAGCGACGGATTGTCTTTCTGCATCGGAAAGATCTGTTCCAAGGGTAAGCGCTCGCAAATAGGGACCTACGGCGAAGTCTTCTACCTCTTTCAAAAATGGGTCGAGCGCAGCCGGCTGTGGTGACACCTTTTTGTGGTACCAAGCAGTGGCGGCGTAGGTGGGCAGAGCCAGGATATATGACAAATCAATTCCTGGATTCAGATTCGCCCCGTCAATGTCGCTTGTGAAGTTGAAGACCTGCGACAAGAGGATCACGCCATTCAGGTCGATATTCTGGCGATCTCCCAGCATCTTGACGAGCACAGCTGAGCGCGTGGTTCCGTAGCTCTCTCCGAAGATAAACTTCGGGGAATTCCATCGGCCGTACTTGGTAATGAACCGTGCGATGAAGCGTGCGAATGCACCTCCATCTTGATCCACACCCCAAAAGGCCTTTTCGGCATCTTTGCCGATCAATCGGCCAAAGCCTGTTCCCGGGGCGTCGATGAACACCAAGTCGCTGACATCGATCAGGGAGTTGGCGTTGTCAACCATTTTGTAGGGCGCCGCCGGCAAATGGGAGTCGCCACCTGTCACTACGTGCTTTGGGCCGAGTGATCCCATGTGCAGCCAGACGGTCGAACTGCCGGGTCCGCCGTTGTAGAAAAACGTGACGGGACGGTCTTCGGCTTTGACGTCCTTCTTGAAGTAGGCTACGTAGAACATCCGCGCGACCGGTGGAGCGTCCTTGGCTTCCTTTGGAGCGGAGATGGCAAGCTGGCTGCCCGCTAAAGGTTTGCCATCCATTCCGAGTTGAGCATCGTCGGCATCGGTCGCACCTACCGTAATGGTCCCTGCAATGCTGGTGTAGGCGATGTGCTGGTTGCCGACGTCGATGGTGCTCTGCGTGGTTGCCTCGCTCGGCGGCACCTTCTCCGCGGCATCAGGCTTCTTTGTTGAGTTGTCGTCATCCGCGCGCGCAGACGAGCACCAGGGAAGAAGCGCAGCCGCAAGTGCGGCAGCGCCAAGGAGGCGATTCACTTGCATATTTTTCTCCGTGAGGGAATCTTGAGGGCTAAGTATAGACCAGAAAAGCGCTCAATCGTACAGAGCAGATTTGCAGAGCAGAGGACGATGCTTCCCGGCTACCCCGGTTGGTGGCGATGAACCAGCCCGGGAAGAACTGCTGCGATGATCCGTGGCTCGCTACTTCTGAAATGGCTGCTTGTCAGTAATGCGGGGGCGGTTTTCGGCTTGGAGCTGCTTGCTTACCTGTTCAACTTCGTGGAAGACACGGAGGAGATTGCCGCCTAGAATTTTACGGCAGTCTTCAGCGGAGTATCCGCGCTGCATCAATGCTGCGGTGATTTTAGGGAGGTCGGCTGGGGAATCCATGCCTTCCGGCAACTGGCCGTTGACGCCGTCGAAGTCGGAACCCAGACCGACGTGATCAACGCCGGCAACCTTGGCGATGTGGTCGATGTGGTCGACGAGCGCGGAAAGAGGCGGCCGGGGAATGCGGTCGGCATACTGGCGCTGAAGTTTTTCAATTTCTGCGCCCGGTGCCTCCTTGCCTTCAGCCTTGTACTTATCTTTGAGCGCCTGAACAGCCTTGTCGACTTCGGGCTGCATTGCCTTCTGCGCGTCGCGGTACTGCTGGGAGATGAACGCGGAGTAGAAATTTACCTGCACCACGCCGCCTTTGGAGCCGGGACCGCCCGAATTAGCCACGGCGCGGAGCATGTCGTCGGTCATGTTGCGCGGAGCGTCGGTGAGGGCGCGCGCGGCGGAGTGAGAAGCGATAACGGGTGCACGCGTGATGATGAGCGTGCGGTAGAAGGTGCGGTCGGAGACGTGGGAGATGTCGACCATCATGCCAAGGCGGTTCATCTCGTAGACGACGTCTTTGCCGAACTCGTTGAGGCCTTCTTTGGTGTGGGGGATGGAGGTGTCGTTGATGTCGCCGGAGCTGTCGGCCCATGAGGTGGAGTTGGACCATGTGAGGGTCATATAGCGCACTCCGAGCGCGTAGTACTGGCGCAGGAGAGCGAGCGAGTCTTCAATGGAGTGGCCACCTTCGATGCCCATGAGCGCGGCGATTTTGTGTTCGCGGTGAGCGAGTTCAATGCCTTCTGGCGAGGTGACAAACATCATCTTGTCGGAGTGTTTGGCGACTTGCTGCTTCACGGCGTCGATGAGGATGAGCGTTCGGCGCGCGAACTGGCCTTTGTTGGGGACGGGATCGACCCAGATGGAGAAGAACTCGGCGCCGAGGTTGCCCTTCTGGGCGGACTCCAGGTTCCAGTTGCCGCCGTTAAGTGGGTCGGCGAGGTCGAAGTTCTCATCGACAAAACGCTGCGGGGTATCGGCATGCGTGTCGATCACAATGGCGGAGCGCTCGACTTGTTCAGGGGTAAGTTTTGTCGTCATCTTGGGGGAAGGCTGGGGTGAAGTTTGTGCATAGAACATGGCCGGAACCGCGACCACCAGGGAGGCGAGTAAAACACGAGTCCGCATAGGCTTGGGATGAGTGTACTAAGGAACAGGGATTGGGGAACAGGGATTCAGGATTGGAGATGGGGTTAGGGACTGGGGATCGATTTGGCGGGTAGATGGAGCGGAGCGCGGTAGCGAAGCCTCCAATTGATTGCGATTTTGCTTCTAACAGGAGACCGAATGGTAACGTCTGAAGGGTCTGCGCTGGGTGGAATTTTGTTTTTTAGCAGGTTCGAGGATGCTAGAATTCACCCCAAATCGCTCCCTATTGCGACGAAAGGGGTTAACGGTGATGCGTTTTTTTCGCCACCTGCCTGTACTGGCTGCTATTGCTGCTCTTATGTTTGGTTCCTCGCTGCGTTTGGGAGGCCAGAGCGCGGACCTTCCTGACTCCGCTCCGATTGCGACGATCGGTGCCGGGTCGACCGTAGCTGTCAACGTTGACGTGATTCTGCCGGCTAACCAGGGAACCATTTATTTTCAAAACGGCGCTGTTACAACCTGGGAACAGATCGACAAGAAGGCTCCGAGTTGCAGGCTTAACGCCGTCGAGAGCCCCGTGGTGCGGCGGCTGGTGCCCGGCCGCAAGATCGTCATTACCGGGACGCGTCAGAACAACGCCAGCGTGAACTTCTACGGCGACGTTCTTCAGTTTGAAGAGGACGCAACGGTCGGCGAGTTGCAATGCGCTCCGGGACACAAGGGCGCAATGTCAATCGGTGAACTGAAGCAGGTTTTTGGCGGAATGTTCTCGCTGATCCAGGCGCCTCCGGTCGTGGGATAGCGGAGTCGCTGATCCAAGCTCTGCGAGGGCCCGGCATAATGCCGGGCCTTTCGTATTTGCACACCAACTGCTGAGGACTCTACCGTTCGGATGAAAACGGCGAGGCAGGCAGGTCTTCGCTGTTGAAGAGATTGCACTGTGGGCTGTTGGCCCAACCGTAGCGAACATAGACGGGCGCGGAGACATCGGGGCTGGAGGCCACGACCGTTGAGCCATCGATTGTCGCCGAAGCCGACACCCACCTTTCATCCTGACCGGCGATTTCGAAGCCAGTGACAAACCCTCCTTTCGCCTTTAATCCCTGACCATGATCGAACCATGTACGAATGGAATTTCCTTCGGGCGTGGCCTGGCGGAACATGGGGCCAAAGAACTCTACGTTCTCGCCATAGGTAAGGGCGCGCGCTGCACGCGCGAGGCGCAGGCCAACGTCGAGTTTGTCGGTTGGATGGACGTCGGTGGGATTGCCGATGTCGATGGTGACGGCCATGGCGGTATTGCGCAATGCCAGAGTGCGCACCTGTTGCTCTCGGAGAGTGGCCCAGTCTTCATTGGGCGTCGAGGTGAAGTTGGATATCTGGACATAGAGGAAGGGGAAATCACCAATGCCCCACTCATGGCGCCAGTCTTCGATGAGGGTGCGCATGACTCGGTCGTAGGAATGAACCCGCGCGAGGGCGCTGTTGCTTTCGCCCTGGTACCAGATAACTCCGCGGATGGGCAGAGGGACGAGAGGCGCGATCATGCCGTTCCATAAAAGGCCGGGGCCCCAACTGTTGAGAGGCGGATGCCAGGGAAATTGGGGGATGGGTTTACCAGCGGCTTTGGCTTCGGCGATCTGGCGCTGCTCATCTTTTTCTTCGGCAACTGCGTCGGCGGCCTTCTCAGTCATTTTGCCGCGAGCCACAAAGATCGGCGCCAGGGCGGGATCTTCGCCAAGGGCAGTTAGCCGCACCCATGCCTCACCCACTGTTCCACCCCAGGTGGCATCGATCAGGCCGATGGTGACGTGTTGGCGGGAGGCGATGTCACGTGCGAAGTACCAGGCGACGGCTGAAAAATCTTTCGCTGTATCAGGATTCGATAGCGTCCAACCGTCTGTGTCCGCGTCGGGCATGGCGTAGTCAGAACTACGCTTGCGAATCATGAGCAGGCGAATTTGCGGATTTGTGGCTGCGGGAAGATCCTGCGCCGCGGTATTGGCGCGGCTGAGAGGAAACTCCATATTGGACTGGCCGGATGCGACCCACACGTCGCCGACCATGATGTCGTCGAGAGTGATGGGGGATGCCTGTGGAGCGGTCTCGGTTGCAGAGGTGACGGCTTTCACCGTGAGTTGAAAGGGACCGCCCGCGGCACCGGGCTTCAGATAGACACTCCAATGGCCGGTAGGTCCGGCTTCGGTTCCGCGGGTTTCATCCCGGAAGGAAACGGTGACCGGCCGGCCGGGAGGTGCGTCTCCCCACACATGTACCGGCAGATCGCGCTGAATGACCATGTGGCTGGAAAGAACCTTGGGTAAAGTGACTTGCGCTGAAATACCTACAGAGGAAAGTAAAAGTACAACAGGAAGAAATGATTTACGCATTACACCCTCGAAGAGCGGGATTTCGCCGAAATTTGGGAGCGCGTGCTCGCCCACATTTTTCGGAAAGAGAACGGTATCAGAGCAGGCTCGTGTACGCCATTCGCCCTAATGACGTCTAACAAACGACCAAACGCAACATTGGTATCAAACTTGTGTTTAGCAGGAAAACCTCGTTAGTCTCGGCCGGTTATGCGGTATGAGTCTGGTCGAATACACATCAAAACAAGCTTGTTACCCGGGATTGGGACAGATTCACAATCTGACACATGTCACAGAAGTTTTTTGGATTTTCAAACATACTTGAAAGGAAGTGAATTCGACTGGAGGCAAGGATGCACTGCATGCGCACCCCACGCGCTTTCGCATTTGCGCTCGTCGCCTTTGTGCTTCTGCTGTCGATGCCGACGCGCAGCGTGGCACAGGCAGCATTGCTGATGGAAGAACCGTATGGATTTTTCGGAACGCTGAATCCGACGGGACATACTGCCATTTACTTCGCGAATATCTGTGCGGAAACTCCGACGAAGCTGCGCCACTGCCATGCAGGCGAAATGGGCTCGGTGATCTCCCGCTACAGCGATGTGGGGGATTATGACTGGGTCGCAATTCCGCTGATTCCCTATTTGTATTCCGTTGAAGACTCATCCGAGGTGCCCGCTCGCGTCGATCGGACGATTGTGAATCGTCTGAGGGATGAATACTACGAGGCGCATCTTGAGGGGCTTGGGGAGAATGTAAGAAAAGGCACATTCTGGCATGGAGGATGGACGGAACTAATCGGCGTTGCTTACGAACGCCGCCTTTATGCATTCCGGTTTGATACTACGGCTGCCCAGGATAATGCGCTGATCGCACGCATGAACAACCGTGAGAATCGATCATCCTTTCAATTGCTATTCAATAATTGCGCCGACTTTTCTCGCGATGTGCTCAATCAA
This sequence comes from Telmatobacter sp. DSM 110680, assembly GCF_039994875.1. Taxonomy (GTDB): domain Bacteria; phylum Acidobacteriota; class Terriglobia; order Terriglobales; family Acidobacteriaceae; genus Telmatobacter. The sequence goes on from NZ_CP121196.1 coordinate 4,157,127, forward strand.
TACTTTCCGCGCGCGTTTCGACGCAGTTTTTTCCCTGACGCAGGGATGACAACGCCGAAGCAGATTGCCTACAAGCTGGAACGCTACGCCAAGAAGAATCCTCAACTGCACTTGCAGGTATTGGAGATTCCGCAGATTCCCGGTTACCGGCATAAGAGCCGCTCAAACAAGAGCATTTCAGAATCGCTGATCACGACCGCGTATGCGGTGCCGATTGCGATCGTCAACCCGTATCTAGCAGGGGGACTGTTTGCGGACTACGTAGTGCATGGGCGATATCACCTGATTCCGAAAGACCTGACAAAGTTGACCCCCGATGAGTTGGACGCGTTGACAGTCCCGAGCACTGGCACCGAGAATCCCCTCAGCGCTGGTGTTCAGGTCCACAGCGCTGCTGCCAGCGGCCAGGCGGAGACGCATTCCGCAGCCACGGCTATTTCCGGCCTGAAGGAAGTCATGGCCACGCATGAGTAAGCCGCAAAGCCTGAAGAACCACGCACGTTTCGATCCCCTCTACCACTTCTTCATCACCGCGTTCTACCTGGCCAACCTGGTGTACGCGAGCATTCACCTGCATCGGCAACCAAGTTTGTCGTCGGGCTGGTACCTGGTGCTATCCATCGTGGTAATCGTACCCATCCTCAAGTTGCGGACGTATCCGTTAAAGGTGCAGGACCGCGTGATTCGGCTCGAGGAGCGGTTGCGGCTGCAGGCGCTGGCACCCCAGGTTTGGCACGCACAGATCTACAGACTCAGCGAGAGCCAGCTGATCGCTTTGCGGTTTGCGGGCGATGACGAAGTGGTGGAGCTGGCCAAGCAAGCGCTGGAGCATAATCTGACGCGGAAACAGATCAAAGAGCGCATCCGCAGTTGGCGCACCGACGACTGGCGGGTATAACCGCGCCGGATCGAACATCCCGTGCAAGCTGACTTTGCATATGCGCAGGCACGTACTCTAGTTGCGGCCATACGTTGCGCTTGAGTGCAACACGTTTTCCGAGTTCTTAGCACCGGTGGTAACTCTCTCAATTCATTGTGGTCGGGTTAGAATGGCGGCACTGAGCGGAGGACATCTGTGTGGAGTGCTTTGGCAGCATCTGCAGTTGTGCTGGCGGCGTCGTTTGTATGGCGATTCGCAGTGTGATGCTGACGGCGCGGAGTCGAACTGCAGAAGCGCCATCGGACCGAGTTGATCCCACAGAAAACGCTCAACACCGGGCCCGCCATAAATCGCGAACCAGCATTGCTGTGATTGCCGGGGTTCTGGCCGTATTTGCTCCGCATGCCTCGGCCCAAACCTCCGACAATGATGACTCTTCCCCATGCAGAATCGATCCATCACAGAAGGTAATGGAATTTGAAGTCGATTCGCGTCTCAAATTGCGTCCAACTGGCCCTCTGAAGGCAGGTGAACAGAATGAGATTCCGCTTACTCTCGAGGGCCCCCCGATCAGTTGTCTCTGGGTTGACGGAAAGGAGCAAGCTTCGGTTCGTCGCCATGCCGACGGAAGTCCTTATGTCGTGATCACCCCTACCCGGCTGGGGACGACGCCATTAGGCATAATGACATTCTTCACAGATGGAGGCTTTTCCCAGAGACAAGAAGAGGTAAAAATCGTTCCATCCGATCGCGCTCCCGCAGCATTGATCCTTCACTCGAGCGGTTCTCCTGACAGGGATACCGATGTTCTTTCCCTCGGTCTCAAAGACGATCGATGGAATCGAGACTCGGCGTATTGGGAGCACCTCTTTCCCGTCGCCTATTATCTGAACACCAAGAAGCCTGTCGAAGTTACACCGGATTATTTGCAGTTTTCCGTAAAGCAATCGAAGGAAAAACCGGTTATCGAAGTCAGCCAGGACGGGGGAATCAAGCCGCTCCGCGTGGGCGATGCGCTGCTCGGCATTTTGTTTGGACAGACCAGGCGCGAGACATGCATCCAGGTTCGTTCAAACGTGTGGGCGGGCGATAACTCGCGATGCGATCAGCTGCGTCCACCCCAACCTGCCGCTCCGTTGGAGACAGTGTGGACCGTTAACCCAGACGGACTTCGGAGCGAGATCAGCGACTCAGAGTTTTTCGTCTCGCGGCTTTCGATCACTCCCCTTTCTCATGCTGTCGAAGTGGCACAGCCCTTCAGGATCCCGCTCAGGATCAGCGGGGGAAAGATTCGCCAATTTGGATTTGAGCAGAAGCGAGCAGGCAGCAACCCGTCGATCGCATTCAATAATGTTGTTCCCGATCGAACGCACGTCGTAACGAATTCGGAGTTGGAAGACGGACATCTCCTGGATGGGCCGGGCGATTCCAAAATCTTCGAATTGATACCTGTGGAACTGGGCGAAGAGACGGTGCGGATTTTCGCTCGATTTGAGGATGGCGGCTTCGATGAACGCTTCTTCCATTTACATGTGGAACCAACGGAGAAGGACCTCGAACGGATTAATGTGAATTACTTTGACTTTCCTTCGGGGCATAAGCACCTGGTTGTAGGGCTAAAGTATCGGCAACTGTCGAATGACGTCATCGTTCACGATCTCGAGCACGTCAAGGTCACGGTTACTCCGCCGAACATCATCCGCTTTGACTCTGACGGCACACCGCACGAGTTAAATAACGGGACGGCCGTCGTATCCGTGCGATTCGGGGCGGTGCAAGGTAAAACAACAGCGCACGTAGAAAAGGGAGTCGAGTCCCCCCTCGCTTTCGACCCCGGAATGCCTCAGCACGGCAAGATCGTAGGAAACGAAGCGAGTGCTGCCAGGAGAGCTGGACTTCCCTTGATACGTGTCGTCAGTCTTTCCGATATGCAGGGAGTTGATTTTGGCCCCTACCTGGTCACACTGAACAAGACCCTGGAGACGACGTGGAAGGGATTGTACGGGCCGAATTCTGACGGACCATCATGCACAACAGGGACAACGACACTTCGATTCAAAATCCTGCCTAACGGCTATTTGATGAATGGCGGCATTTTTCTTGAAACACCTTCCGGGAGCACAGTGCTGGATCGCACAGCGTGGGGTACTGTTTGCAACGCGCGATACAAGCGTTTGCCGGACGCATTTAACAAGCCCTATCTCGAAGTGCGCGCAGTGTTTTCGTGTGATTAGCGGCTCTGAACAAGTAAGTCCACTTGACCGAGCCACCTTGCCGGCCAATCTCAGCCAAGCTTCACAAATTGAATAGGGCGAAGTGATGCTCTTCTCCGCGCTGGCGGATGATCGGCAGAGCCACGTTGCAAACGCGTACGCCCGATTTGGTTTCAGCCGAGAATGTTCCTTTGTGGGCATGGCCGTGGAGCGCGAGAACTGGCTGATGGGCCTGAAGGGCACGTTCGAGGCGCGAGCTGCCTAGAAATGGGAAGATGGGCTCAGGTTCTCCGACAATGGTTTCTTTAATTGGCGCGTAGTGGGTGATGGCAACTTTCTTTTGAGCCTTGGTTTGCGCGAGGCCGTAATCAAGCTTGATGGCTTCGCGTTCGGCAATCTCGACGAAGGTCTTGATTCCCTGCTCTCCGAACGGCATGAGCTCGTATGGAGCGAAACCGCCGCAGAAGCCCTTGGTGCCGGCGAATCCGATGCCGTCAATCTCGTGGCAATGGCCGTCAAGCAGGTGAACGCCCGCAATGCGGAGCATGCCTGCAAGCTCGTCCTGATGACCGCTCTCATGGTCGTGATTGCCGAGCACGGCGATGACGGGAATGCGAATGTGTTCGAGCACTCCAAGGACGGCGCGCATCTCTTCGGGCATGCCATGGTTGGTGAAGTCGCCAGCGATGACCAGGACGTCGGCCAGATCGTTGACAGGCAAAAACTGGCGGACATCGCGCTCGTGATTTTCAGCGGAGAGATGGATGTCTGCAACGGCAGCAAGTCTCATTCCTTGCTCCTTGTCATTCTTTACCCCGGGTGGTGTTGGTTTCCTGCAGGTTGTGCGGATAGTTGTCGCAGAGTTCGCGATAAAGGTCGCGTTCGCCCCACTCATTCACGTCGATGGCAAACATTCTGGGATCGATGAGTGTTCCGCGGAAGGGTTGCGAGGGTTGCGGATTGAAAACCGAATTCCGGAAACGATCGATGAGTTCACTCCACACAGACCGGGGAATGTCGCTGGTGCGTGCCGGGTAGATGTAGGCGAAGAGCACGAGTTCTCCGAAGAGCATTTGCCAGTGCGGTTCGGTGAGTTTGCGCAGGCGGTCCCAGTCGAGCGTGCGGGCACAGGCTTTGAGCAAGTGCGCGATGTCGGCGCCGTCGAAACGCTCGCGACGCGTGACGAACAGCTTGGACGCGATCATTTCCTCAGCCGAAAGGACCTTGCAACGGATGCCGAGAACTTCATCAATCTGTGCGCGATCGATCCACTCTTGCTCGACGGTTAGAGTGGCATTGCCGACGCCAGTAATGAGGTCGACGAAGTAGTCGCCGCGACGAGCCTTGGCCAGCCAGACTGGATCCTGCACATAGGTCTCGAACCCTTCCTCAACGAGGACTTTGAAAGCGCGCGGCACGGCGTCGGGCGGGGTTACGAGATCGAGATCCTTGGTGGTGCGCCAGATGCCGGTGTGATGATGAAAGGCAAAGCCTCCACTGACAGCAAACGGAACGTTGGCTTGAAGAAGTCCTCGGATGACTCCTTGATAGCAGGCGTAGGCATCGGGCGCCCAGATTGGCTCTTCTGATGAGGTTACGGGTAATTCGGCACCGGTTTCCGACATAGAATAGTTCGATGCAGACTAAAGGGGTCGGCGCTGAGAAAATATGCCGGAAGGGCTGACGAATGCATATCAGATCGGCACAATGAAACGAGATTTTGACGACAACCGGGCCGTCACGAAATCGACGATCCGTCTTTATGAAGCTGATCGATACTTTGGCGATGCTTCTCTGCCCTTGCAGTGACGAAGCGGTATCATTCCTTTGGAGCGTCCGGCTTGCGTGGTGTGCCGCCGGGTTCTAGATTGCTCAGCGACTCGGTATCGAGGGCGTGCTCTTCGCGGTAATGCTCGACTGACATCTTGCCATCCCACCACGCCCAGTTCATCGGGTAGACGTCGGGATCGCCGAAGACCTGGTAGAAATGCCAGACTACGATCGCCAGGGTGGCGAGGATTGCCTCGTAATAGTGAATGGTGGTTGCCACATCTACCCACCAGCGCGCGAGCAAGTTCCCTACCCACACTTTGGCCCACATCATCACGCCGGTAACGCCCATGAGGCCAGTACCCCAGACCAGCGCCCAGTATTCCGCTTTTTCGCCGTAGGTGAAACGGCCGAACTGTGGCTTGGTTTTGCTGAGACCCAGGTAATAGAGCATGGTGCCGAGGGCATCTTTGCCGTCTTTCGGGCGTGGTGCGATATCCCATATGAGACGACGGCCTTCTTGCGCGATCGAGACATAGAAGATGTGATAGAAACCGCCGGCGATCAGCAAGACTCCGGCGATGCGATGCACGACGCTGCGCAGGTGTTCGCCCATGCCTAGAACTTCAGCGAACCACGAATCTGGAAACTTGAGTGCGAAGCCCGTGATGACCAGGATGATGAAGCTGGAAAGAAGGATCAGATGTTGCCAGCGCTGATTGGTGGTCATGCGCTGCATCATGGGATTTCGCATGTGGCGGCGAGCGGCGGCTTTGCTGCGCCAGATGATGAAGTTGTGGATGAACATGGCGCCGATGACGCCGAGGATGAGGATGATGTAGATGATCCGCACCCAGCGCGTGAGAATCGAGCCGATGTCTTTAGGATGGACGCCATCGGCCTGGTGCACGGGAGTCAGAGTGAATTTCTGGGTTGCTCCCTTGTGGCATTTGCCGCAGGTAGTGTCGAGATTGGCGCGATTGATGGTGGAGTGAGGATCACTGGAGGGGAGAATATTATGCACGCCATGGCAACTGGAGCAGTTCGCGGCGACCACGGAACCACCTTCGGAGGCAAGGCCGTGGTAGCTGTCCATGTAGGAAGAGACGCGATTGCCCGGGACGCCGAACTCGCTGGATAACCGCACTCCTTCGTGACAACGGGCGCAAGTATCCCGCGAGACGTTCTGCTCCGCGACTGGCGAATTGGGATCGGTGTGCGACTTAATGGAGTGGATGCCGTGGCAATCGGTGCAGACCGGAGACTGATTATTGCCGCGCGCGATGGCTTGACCGTGGATGCTCTTATTAAAGGTGTCGGTAATGTCGGCATGACATTTTCCGCACGTTGCCGGAACATTGAACTTGGATATGGTTGACTTAGAATCGTTGGCGGGACTGATGTCGTGCGCACCGTGGCAGTCAGTACAGACGGCAGCTTTCGTCGAGCCCTTTTCGGTAGCGCGACCGTGGACGCTCTCCTGATAAGAAAGGAAGGCCTGAGTGCTCTCGCCGTTCGATTCCATGAGGAACTTTTGTCCGTGGCAGCGGCCGCAGGTGTATGGAATGTTGGCGTGATTGATCGGCGAGTCGGGTGCTCCGCCGGCGAGGACTTCGTGGGCGCCACCGTGACAATCCTGGCAATTGGCGGCGACTTTACCACCAGAGACAATTCTTGCGTGGGTGCTGTGCGCAAAAGCATTCTTCGCGTCGGCGTGGCAATCCGCGCAGAGAACCTTCTGGGGCGGCGAGTCGTGCGCGAGGCTCTTCACGTCCTTGTGGCAGTCCACGCACGCGAGTTTCATGGACGCGTGAATGGAGTGCTTGAGCTTTTTCGCATCGACGAAGAGGGAGACGGACTTGCCGTTTACATCTGTGGTGAGGGTAGAGTCACCGTGGCAGGTGAGGCAGTCTTCATCTTTCAGCTTATGTTGGGCGCGAGTGGGGAGGGCCGAGCCCAGCAGAAAGAATGCGAGCGTACAGAGCAGGATTCTGCTGGAAACTTTCACGGTGATCAGGAGACGCTTTTGATGATTTGTATGCGGTGACAGTCGTCACGGGTCGCGGGGAAACGGAAAAGGCGGTCTTGTATCCGGGCATGGCTTGAGGCATGCCGAAGAGGCTTGATTATTGAGTTGGGGGCTACTTCTTTTGCATGCCCTTTCGGCATGACCGAAGTCATGTCCTGATACAAGCTTTTGCTGCGGCCTTTGTGGCAATGCTGAAAGTCGACGTCCGCGGGTTGGATGGTTGTAAAGTTTGATATTTTTTGGTCTGCAAGCGTGATGGTTAATGCTCGAGTATTTGCAGCGCGCGACGGCAGGGGCTAAAGCCCCGCTGCTTGTTGGATTCTCTTCGGCATGACTGAAGTCACGCCCTGATACAGGCTTGTTGTATTGCGCTGGTGATGGCCGAAGTTTGCATGAATGATCGTAAGGCTTGGTTCTCAATCACCTCTGGCATATGTGACTTTGCCTATTTGAAATAGGCGGTCAGGGTTAGCACGAGCAGCGTCAGGCCGATGAAGATGGCGGTGAAGCCTACTACGCGCGAGCCATTGACGAACCATGGTGCGGGGGCGGTGCCGATGCGCTGCTCGAGTTTGCCTTCGCGTACCATGCGGGCGTATTCCTGCGGGCGCTTGTGTCTGAATTCTTCTTCGCTCTCGACGCCGGTGAAGATCACCATGTCCATGGGAAAACTGTCGGGACGCAGGTGGGTGTTCACGAAGTGGATGGAGAAGATGAAGAGAATTGCCAGCAGGCCTTCTTCGCTGTGAATGACTAGCGCGGCGTTGAGTGCCCAGCCGGGAAGGAAGCGCGCAAAGAATGGCGCGAACCACATGGCATAGCCGGAGAAGCCGATGACGATCATTCCCCAGAACACGGCCCAGTAGTCAAACTTCTCCCAATAGGCGTAGCGCTCAAATTGCGGCTTGGGGCCGAGACCGAGCATCCAGCGCATGTGATTGAACATGTCTTTCGCATCTCTCCAGTTGGCAACCATGGAGGTCGCACCCCAGAAGATTCCTTTTTCGCGGCGGACGAGGCCCCGCGTGAAGACTTCTTTCACGTGGATAAGGAACGCGATGGTGAGGACCAGGGCGCAGAACTTGTGAAAGAAGAGAATGGCGCCGAATCCGCCGACTGCGCCGGCGAGACCCCGCGCCCAGATGCTTTCGCTGAAGCGCAGAGGCAGCCCTGTTCCAGCAAGACCAAGAAAGGTGGAGAACAAGACAGCGTGGAGATAACGCTGCTCGCGGGTGAAGCGATTGAAGAAGCGACCGCTTGCTGTCTTCTGTACTTCAGTTTCGACGGGTGCTTGTGCCAGTTCAGGCATCTTTCCCTCCGGTGGCCGACTTTTTTCTGACCTGGTCAAACCTGGCACGAATCAGCCATAGAATCGTGTGAATCACGAAGAAGGTCAGCACGCACGCCAGCAACAGATTCATAAACAGGCGCACGTAGTAGAGAGCCGGATTTAGTTTTCGATCGTGCGCGTTGGCATGCGGCTGATATTGCACGAAGCTCAGATTTGCGCCGGTGTGACATTTACCACAAGTCTTAACAAGGCTGGCCTTGTGGATGGGCGAGCGCGGATCGGATGCCGGATAGATCTCGTGTGCGCCGTGACAATCCCAGCAACGCGCCGTCTCCACGTAACCGCCGAGCGAGCCAAGCTGCGAATGGAAGGTGTCGTGATAAGTAGTGAGCTTGTCCTTGTGGCAGGAGCCGCAGATCGGAGTCGACTGCATGCGGAATTCAGATTCCGTCGGTTGCAGGATTGCGTGGGTTGTATGGCAGTCTGTGCAGACCGGGGCTTTGAGGTTGCCGGATGCGATGGCATGACCGTGGGCACCGGCCTGGTAATCGTCGTTGATCTTGGCGTGGCAGTTGCCGCAGGTTTTGGGGATGTTGGCTTTGAAGGTGGGACTGGCCGGATCCTTGCGGCTAAGGATGTTGTGCGATCCGTGACAGCTCTGGCAATTCGCGGCGACCAGCAGACCTTCTTTGCTCAGTGCGAAGCCGTGAATTGAATCCATATAGTGCGTGAAGACACTGGGCAGGCCCTTTTTTGTAGCCATAGCGCCATCGCTGTGGCACTGGCCACAGGTTTTGGGAATGTTCAGCGGATAGACGGCCGAGCGGGAGTCAGCCTTGGGGAAGATCTCGTGCGCGTTGCCGTGACAACTGGTGCATGGATGCTCCTTGGAAGAGGAATGAACGCTGGTTGTCAGTTTGGAAGCTTCGTCGGCGTGGCAGGATTTGCATTCAACCTTGGCGATGTGGTCGGGATGAGGATATTCCTTGATGTCGGCGTGGCAGTTGTTGCATTGAAGGCTGCCGTGGACGCTGGCGCCGAACTTTTGGCCATCCACGGAGATGCTGTGGCCGGCGGCATCCTGCATGGTCTTGTCGCTATGGCAGGCGAGACAATCCGTTTGTGCTGCGAGTCGACCGGTCCAGAGAAAGACAGCGATTGCGAAGAGGGATATCGTCACGGCTCTGCGATGTCGCATCAGCCGTGAAATGTCGTTCAGCCAGTCGGCCGGCCCCACAATAACTGCTATGAAGAATGCTGCGATGCGTGCGGCTTTGGTCATGCGGCCGTCTTCTTCCTCCATGGTTTGGTGAGCAAACCTGCTCGCGCCCATGGCTTCCCCTTAGCGGATTTCTCCACTTGCCCGAACAAGTCCTGGCGGGGATTGCAACCTCGAGGAGACGCTTTTTGCTATATCGGCCGCAGTGATAGTTGTCACAACTGGAGAGTGTAGAAATCACATCCCATGCATACTGTTTGTGATGCGAGCCACTTCACGGTGTTTCTGGCGGGACTTTATAAGCTGGTTATCGAAGCGGGAGACCGAACGTGCGCAGGATTGCCTGGAACCGGGGATCGGAGCGAACAAAACTGAATTGGGGGGCGCACATCAGGTCCTCAGGAGAATGATCCAGTTCCTCATGCATAGCTTCGTTGATCCAATGCAGTGTCCGATCCCGATCACCCAGAATTGCGTATTGAGACGCGATCGAAATGCTCGTGTAAAACCCGTGGGTCATCTGATCGCCGTGAGAGGTTCGGGCATGTGCATTCTCGCGCAATAAAATATCCTCGCGCAGAGCTGAATGCAGACCGGATTTCGAATATACACGGGCAATTCGGTCCGCATCGTTAATCAGTTGAGGGTCATGCCCCAAGGCGCCAATTTGCTTTTCTTCGATCAACGCGGCCGGCACCTTTCCATTGATCCAGTACACCAGCGCAAGGAGTTCGTGCGGACTTGGAGACTGCGGATTGATCGAGGATACGAACTGCAACTGCTGAACGGCTCGTTCGGTGTCTCCAGAGTATGCGAGTATGCCCCCACGCATAAAGTTGATAGGAAAGGAAAAGGGATCAAGCTGGCGGGCACGATCATTTTCGGCCAGCGCATCGGTGATGCGTCCCATGTCCATCCAATAGTCCGCCATCAGATGGTGAGCCATGGCGTAGTTAGAGTTCAGCTCAATTGCCTTCTTGAGTTCGGTTTCTGCATCGATGAACTTGTGCTGACCCAACTGGGCGATTCCCAAAGATGCGTGGCCTTCTGCAAGGTCGGGATCTAGCGCAATCGACTTACGAGCATATTGTTCAGCGAGAGGAAAATCGCTCGTTGTATGCCAACTCACAGAATAGAAGTCGGCTAAGCCGGAGTATGCTGGCGCGAAGTTGGGATCGGCACGGAGCGCCTCTTCAAAGTAGCTGCGTGCGTTGGTTTCGGTTTCAGCGGTCCGTTCTCCGAAAAGGACACGGCCTCGAACGTAAGCATCGTAAGCGTGGGGGTTGACCGGCCTTCCGCTGTTCAAATGCATTTCCTGACCTGGATTGAGGCGGCCGCTGATCTCGTGGGCGATGGCCAGTGCCATTTGCCGTTCAAGGACGATGACATCTTCGAGGTTACGCTCGTAGGTTTCGGCCCAAAGATGCCGGTCGGTGCGCGCATTCAGTAGTTGGACGCTGATTCGCACCTTGTTGCCAGCTCGTAATACGGTGCCTTCGACGACCGCATCTACGTTGAGTTCGCGGGCAATTTCAGGCAGCGGTGTTTTGCCTCGCTTGTAGCGGAGGACGGAGGCCCGCGAAATGACGCGCATCGTCAGTACCTGGCCGAGGTTAGTGATCAGCGTATCGGTAAGGCCGTCGGCAAAGTACTCCTGCTCCGGATCGCCGGAGAGGTTTTCGAGAGGCAATACGGCGATGGAATCGATGTGAGGCTGCGCCTGGGACTTCTCCAAATGAAGTGCTGCTAACGTGCGGTAACGAAGACCGGCGGGATCGACAGCGAAGACGATGACTGCAGTAAGAATCAAGGCGCCGAGAAGCACCGATGCGTAGAGTCGATGCCGCGCCGAGATGCTGGGCCTGGTGTCGACTCTTCGGGGTATTTGTGTCGTTTCCTGGACCGCAGTCTGCGCGGATGCATGCGAGGACTCGATAGCCGGACTCCCAGTGCGGACTGGCGGGCCGGAGAGCCTCACCTGCGCAATGAAGCGGTAACCGCGCCGGGGGAGTGTCTGAATGAAGCGCGGCGATTCGGCGTCATCTCCGAGTGCGTCGCGGATCTTCTTGATAGCGAAGTTCAAGCCATGTTCAAAGTCAACGAAAGTATCGTTGCCCCAAATGACCTGACGAATTTCCTCCCGGGTGATAAGTTGTCCTGAACGGCTGGCCAGCAGGACGAGGACCTTGTACGGTTGAGGGGGTAAATGGACGAGGACTCCGGCTCTGCGCAGTTCCCCTGTGTGGAGTTCCATTTCGAAAACTCCGAAAGAGATGCGCGAGAGTGCCGGCGCCGCATTTTCCATAGGCACCGAAGGAAAATCAAAGATAAAAGTCAAGGAATTATATCCCCAAGAAAACAGACACGCGCGTATATATCTATGCGTAAATACAGCCTCTTCAATCTCTTAGTCGCTCATCGGACACTCATCCAGACTGTACAGTCTGACCATTGAAGTCTTCTGCTTTCTCGGGCACAGTAGCGACGTAGTTTGGCCAGGTGAGATTCGGCAGGCGCGCAACATTTGCCAGCCCCGGAAGCTCAGAAATGGACTGCTTTCCGGACGTCCTGCCTATTCGTTTGCCGCGCATCGCCTGGCTCATGAGAAAAGGAGCAACGATTATGACCAGCTTTCGCCGTTCGGTTTTGCTGACCGCCTCGCTATGCCTGCTCGTACCCGCACTCTCTGCCCAACGGCAAGGGGGCGATTGCAGCTACCTGGTAGCCAACCAGACTTATGCCAATACCTTTCAGGGATTTCTGAACATCCCGGTCTATTTCGCGGCTCTCAACCTCCCAACTCCCCCAGGAATGGGACTGGTGCCCAATGCCGGAGCGGGAAAGATCACTTTCTTTTCTGGCGGAACCGCCGCGAATGTCGAGACCATTTCGATTGGATGGCTAGGGTTGAAGACAGATGTTCTCATCAACGGACCATTCAAACTCAGTTGGGATACCGGCAAGACTCCAGCTTTGTGTTCCGGGACCTTCAGCGGAAGCGATGGCCAAACGAATTACAATTTCCAGCTCATCGTCACCCAGAACGGTCGTCGGGTCGAGATGATTCACACTGACGCTGGGCTGGTGGTGGGCGCAAGCAGCGTTTTAATGGAGACTCGCGGTTGTCACAATAGCGCCATCGCGGGAAGCTATAGCTACAACACACTGGGATGGGCACTCGCCCCGGGTTATCCAGTTGAACAGTCACTAGCGAACACAGAGATCTCCGGGCTCGGCTACGTGCCTGGATCAATGAGTGGCGCAATGCGCTTTTACCCTAAGCTTCCTCCGTCCAAGTCGGCATTTCCTGACGCTCCTGCCGGAAGCGGAACAGTCCTTGCATGGGACACTCTGAGCGCAAACGGAACAATCCTCAAGCGGACAATGACCGGGTGGTATAAAGTCGACCCGCTCGATTGCCAGGGCACTATCGTTCTGAACGACAACGTGTATCCGCCATATCAGATCGAGGTTTTCGTAGGGGCCGATGGCGAGACACTGCACGCTGTCAACGTAAACGTCGCTGACCCGAAACTAGGGATCGGGCCAGTACCAACGTTCCTCATGCCGATCTCACTTGAACGCGTATCTGACGGCGAGGACCAATAATCGGCGCAACGGCGTCGATTGGAGTTCTGCACTTTCGCGCCATCAGCGAATCATCGATGAATCCAGGGAGTTGACGTACCTCTGTCAACTCCCTGTTTTCATTGAGGGGCCCTGAAAGTCACAGTGAAATCGAGCCTGCATCCCCCCAATCCCAGGTTCAAAGCAAGACGCACTATCCTTCGGTGGTGATGCGAGTCACATGCCGAGGTATGTAACTTTCGGGACAATTGTTGCCGCTGATTGAGGTGCGCTTTTATGGCCACGTCTGTGACGACTTCTAGACCCGCAATGCTTACCCTTCCCGGTGATCCCGTTCGCCAAATGCAATGGCGATTTGCGGATCGCTACGATCTGCAGATGCTGGTGCAGTCGGCGCGTGGTGTGGCGCGGAGTACTGTAGCGCACATGGTGGCGGCCGGTGAACGGAACAGTCACGAGTGGACTCCGGCGAAAAACGCGATGATGGAGGCCTTCGATCGTGCGGGCATTACGGGGGCTTTCATGGAGCCCGACGAGGGTGGATTCATTACTGGCCCGAAGAACCTGGCACTGGCTCTGGCTGCCTTTGAGCTGGCGTGGGTGGACGGCGGCGCAGCAACTGCGAGCCTGGCTGGGTTTCTGGCTTTGGAGCCGATCCACGAACGCGGAACGCCGGAACAGGCCGCGCATTACATGAGTTTGTGTGCTCCGCCACAGAACGGTGAAGGTCGGCGTCCGTGGCGCGGTGCTTTCGTGCTGACTGAGCCGATTCCTTATGTGGGCGTCGACACGGGAATGCTGAATGGCAAAGTGCGCGTGGCTGAGTGGGAGCATGGGCAGGAGCCATGGCTGCAAGTCGAGAAGCGTGGGCGCTTCATCACGAACATTGCATTTGCGAATTTCGTGACGGCGGCCGTGGGGTCCGACGATGCGCAGATCAAGGGCAGTTGCGTGGTGATTCTGGAAGAAACGGACGAAGGTACGTTCGATCCGGGCACTCCTACCAAGAAGCTGGTGCACCAGCTTTCATCGACCGGCGATCCCATCTTCAATTTGAAAGTGCCGGCCAGTCGCATTGTCGGCGGTTACACGGTGAAGGATGGCGTGATCGTTCCGAATTTCAATCATAGTGACGTCATTGAAGCGGTTTTCCGGAGGACGCGCGTAACCGTCGGTCTGATGACGGCGGCAAAGTTGTTGTCCGCGGTAGAGCCGGTGATTCGTTATCAACGCGGGCGTTTCCGCGGAGCCGAAGGTGCGCGCCCCGGAACGGTGCGCTACGAGCAAGGTATTCAGCAGCGCGAAGATGCACTGCACAGGCTAGTGGATGTGTGGGCAACGGGGGAGGCAGCCGCTTCGCTGGGCTTTGCGGCTGCGCGGCTGTTTGATGAGCTCGATCCGTTGGAAAAGCAAAAAACGGCGATCCTTGCACAAAGCGGCATCGGTGCGGGCAGAGCTGGATTGAAGGCACTGCGCGAATTTGAGCAGCGCGCGATTGATTCATTGAAGATGCGTGAAGATGATCCAAAACGAACGGAAATTGGGTCTGATCCGCTGGTGCAATTTGTGCTGAAGGATGCCGAGGCGAATGTTCTTTGTCCCGCGACGAAACTCTGGAACACGGGACATGGCGCAAACATGATGCGTGAGGCCGTTAGCCTGATGGGCGGTTACGGGATCACGGAAGATTGTCCTGGTTTTCTGGCGAGCAAGTGGATGGATGCGCAGCTTGAAGCGACCTATGAAGGGCCTGAGGCGGTGCAGCGACGGCAGTTGACCATCACGATGACCTCCGAAGTGTTCCTGGCGCAGATGCATGCGTGGGCTGCAGAGATGCGACGCATCGCTGCAACACATCCGGGGACTGGAGCATGCACGCTGGCTTCCGCTATGAAGATGTGGTTGTGGACTCTGGAGCATCTGCAGAAATCCGCCGACGCGGAAGGCAACAAGCTCTATCACGGACAACGGCAGGGAGTTACTTTCCCACTGGCTGATGCACTGTGCTGGCTGCTGGCATCACGACACCAGATTCTTGATGTGCTCGAACTCGAGCATCGCGGGAAAGACGATTCGGCAGCGTCGGATGGTTTGGCAGGCACCGTGCAGTTTCTTAATGATCTTTGCCACGTGCAGGCGGCACAGGCGGCCGGAGAGGTCTCGCGGATCTGTGCAGAGCTGGTGTTTGGGTACAACGAACATCCTGCATGGAACGAAACAGGCTGCAGGTTGTGCTTTACGGCCGATGAGTTGGATGAACTGGAAGAGACGATGCCGGGGATTGCTGCCATGGCGGTGGATGTCGTGGAAAACGATGGCCGTCATGCAATGAAGGCCGGACCATGCGCAGGTTGTACCGGCGCAAGTGAATTCCTGCGGTTGCAAAACAAATTGTGCAGCTGCCTGAGCGGGTCGCGACTGGCCAAGGATCGCGCTGCCGAGACGGTGAGCAAAGTGATGATTCCGGAAGCACTGGATTATCCCGCATGAGCATAGATAAGAGCACCGAACAGAACACAGAGGTAGAGATCGAGCGTCAGTCAATGGAAGCCGATATTGCTTGTGTTGGATTCGGTCCTGCAATGGGAGGATTTCTGACCACGTTGACGCGCGCGTGGAATGAAAACCCTGCCGATCCCGCATTTGAAAGCAAGGTCGCTCCGGGTCTTCCGCTGCAGATAGTGTGTTACGAGCGGGCCGATGATATTGCATCAGGCGTGAGTGGCGTGGTGACTGCGGCACGAGGCATTCGCGCCAGCTTTCTCGATTTCAATCCAGCCGATATCGCCATGGTTGCTCCAGTAAAAACGGAGCGCATTCTTTACCTGCTTGATCCAGTCGGTGCAAGTCGCCGCCCATGGCTTTTACGCTTGGGCGATCGAGTGCTACGCGCGCTAAGCGCGACTTTGGGTGTTCGCGACTATGCATTTCATCTGCCATGGACACCGCGGTTCCTTCACAAGGGTGGCGGGCTGGTGATGTCGATCGGACAATTCAACCAGTGGGTCGGGACGCAGCTGATGTCGTCGGGATTAGTTCAGATCTGGCCGTCGATGCCGGTGAGTCAACCTATTTTTGTCGAGAATGCCGAACGCACTGGCGAGCGGGTTGCAGGAGTGCGGCTGACAGACCAGGGGGTAGACAGCGAAGGCGCACCAGCAACAGGATTCGTTGCCGGCATGGATGTATACGCAAATCTGACTGTAGTCGGCGACGGCCCCTTTGGGCAGGTTGGCCGGGCTATCGACCAGCGGCTTGGCATGCCGACAGGACACGACAAGCGCGAATGGGCTTTAGGTATGAAGTTCGTCATCGAGTTGCCGGAAGAGACATCACTCGAGGCTGGAACGGTTTGGCATACCTTCGGCTATCCCGAGCCGGAGATTTTTGGATTTCTTTATGTGCATCCCGAGCGGCTTGCATCGGTTGGCATCTTTGTACCGTCGTGGATGGGCGATCCGGCGCGGACAGTTTATCGCTACCTGCAGCATTTCATCCAGCACCCCGCACTCTGGCGTCACCTGAAGGGTGGTTCGCTGCGTTCGTGGGGGGCGAAATCGCTGGATGAGTCGGGAGCACACGGCGAGCCTTTCCTGGTAGGCGATGGCTACGCTCGCATCGGCGAGGGATCGGGCTCGACCAATATGCTGGCGGGATCGGGCGTGGACGAGGCGTGGACGACGGGCGTGCAACTGGGTGAGTCGGTGGTTGATCTGCTTCGCGAAGGACGCAGCTTCACGCAGGAGAATCTGTCGACGACCTATGAGGCGCGGCGCCGGGCGAGTTGGATCGAACGCAATGCGCTGGACGCGATGAATGCGCGCAATGGATTTCATCGCGGATTTGTGTCGGGAATGATGGGAATGGGGCTGGCGGGGCTGACAGGGGGAAGATTGTCGTTGGTAGCGACTGTGCCACCTTCCCATAAGCAAATCAAAAAGCGGCCTGTGAAGTCTCTCAAGGAATTGAAACGGCGCGAGGCTGCGATGCTGGCGGTGGACGATGGCCGTCCACTGCACGACGCGATGATGTCAGCGCGAGGCTGGCCGGAGATTGACTTTGACGGAAAATTGCTTGTCTCGCACCAGGACGCCCTGCTAATGGGGGGCAAAGTGCAGGCGATGCCGGCGTTCGCGGACCATGTCGTGTTTAGAGACGCTGGACTGTGCATTGAATGCGATGACAAGACTTGCATTGCCATGTGCTCGGGGCAGGCGCTAACGCTGGGCACCGAAGGAGTACCGGCGTTCGAGCGGGAGAAGTGCGTGCATTGCGGAGCGTGCCTGTGGAACTGCTCGAGGGCTGGCCGCGACGGACTGACCAATATTGAGTTTCGTGCGGGATCGGGCGGACTGCATTCCGCTGAGAACTGATGATCAGCTTTTAGCTTCCAGCCGCGAGCTTCTAGCTCGAAAACGGTGATCGAAGCTGCCTCAAGCAAGAAAGAAGCGAACAAGGGTTGGTGGCAACTAGATGGCACAGGACTATCGAAATCTTGTTGTGTGGCAGAAGGCGATCGAGCTTACGGTTTGTACATACAAGCTCACACAATCTTTGCCAAAAGATGAAATATATGGATTGAGTTCTCAAATGCGCAGAGCTAGCGTCTCGATCGCAAGCAATATTGCAGAAGGACGCGGCAGGCTGAATCCGCGCGAGTTTCGTCAATTTCTAGGATTGGCACAAGGTTCGACCTACGAGTTACAAACTCAGCTCGTTGTAGTGAACAGGTTGCGTTTGACGAAGTCCGAAGACTTGGAGGAAGCCACGGTACTCCTTGAAGAGATATCCAAAATGCTTCATTCCTTCATACACACCCTCAACTCCGCGGCCAACCGAAAAGAGCCGCTAAAAGCTAGGAGCTAGAAGCTATGGAGCTACACATTGTAGTGTGCGCGGGGATTGTACCGGACCCGTTGCAGACGCTGGAGCCAGTGATGGGGCCGAAGGGGCCTGCGCTTAAGAACGAGATGATGCTGCCGGCGGTGCTCGATCCGTGGGCGGCAAGCTCGCTTTACGAAGCGGCTAGCCTGGCGGCGAAGAATCCCGGCAGCAAGGTATGGCTGGTTTCTCTCGGGCCGAAAGCGAAGCTGCAGCAGGTGATGATGACGGTCGCGCAGAAAGTGAGTTTCGAACTTGTCGCTATCGATGCGCCTGTAAGCGGATTTGTGGATGCCCAGGCCACCGCGGCAGTGCTGGCAGAGGCGATTAATGGCCTTGCGGGATTAGAAAAAGCGAAGCTGCTGCTGTTTGGCGGGTGGGAATCGGCTACGCGCGGTGCGGGCGTGACGATGCAGATCGTGGGCGAGCTGCTGGGTATCAGCGATCAGTTTATGGGTGTAGATCAGATCGAGTTTCTTGACGATGGTTCGTTTGAAGTGCTGGAGCGCGTAGAAGGTGGCAAACACCAAGTGTCAGTGTGCGCTGGGGCGCCAGCGCTGTTTGGCTGGGCTACCGGGAATCTTGCGGAACCTCGGAACAACCCGCAGATCGGCATGGCGAATATGCGGACGGTGATGCCGGCGCTGCAAAAGGCGAAGGCGGTTTCCGTTGCTGAGAACGATCTGCAATATGTATCTGCGAGTTTGCCAAAGCAGCAGAGGCAGACGCGCGTGGTGAAGGATATGGCGGTGGACGCCATCGCACGGGAACTGGTGGAGTGGGTGGGAGCAAAGTGATGGCAGAGACGATTCTGGTTTTAACGCATGCGGATGAAACGGGCTCTGTCTTGACAACTGCTTCGCTGGAAGCCGTGAGTGCGGGCAAGGAATTGGCGGCGTGGCTTGATGCTTCCTTGACGATTGGTGTTGTTGCGGCTGAAGCAAGCTCTGCGGCGCGCTCGTTGGCTGGAGTTGGCGCGCGCATTTTCGGCGTATCGGGTGAGGCGTTTGCACAGGCACGCTATGCGAGCGATGCAGCGGCGTGCGAAGCATTGTGCAAAGCTGCCGCCGCAACCATCGTGCTGACGACGGGAAGTTCGCGATTTGCACGGGTGGCGGCCGGGGTGGCGCTTCGCCTGGGTGGATGTGTAGACACGCACGTCACTTCGATTCGCTGCGAAAACGGCGTTGAGGTATCGCGCTGGTTTTATCGTCAGCGCATCGAGGCGGTGATTACTCGCGCGAAGCGGCCATGGATTCTTCTGCTCGATGCTGGAACGTATGCACCTTTTGAAGGTGGCGTAGAGGACGTGAAGGTAGAGCAAGTCGCAGTTGCATTGCCGGCGATGCGCACTACGGTAATTGGCATGCGGTCTCCGGAGCTAAGTGCGCAGACGATCCGACCGGAGGCAAAGATGCTTTTCGTTGCTGGCGCAGGATGGACCAAAAAGCAGTCCGACGGGCAGGTGCATGCAGGCGAGGCCGGCGAGTTGATTTTGAATTTTCTGAGCAACACAGGTGCTTCTCTGGGCAGTTCGAAGTCGCTTGTTGACCAAGGCGGCGACGGGCAGCCCGTACTTCCCTTCCTTACGCATATGAACCAGGTGGGGCAGACGGGATCGACACCACGGCATGCCAAGGGCTTGTCGACGTGCTGTCATGGCGAAGAGCCGCACGTTGTTGGATGGCGATTCATCGGGGATCGCAGAGCTATTTCGCTGGACCCGAACTGCGGGTGGGCGCGCGGCAAGGCAGACGTGGTGTATGTTGCCGATGCTTTCAAGGTGATGGCACGGGTGAATGAGTTGCTGGCCGGACATTGACAGCGAGTTGCTGTTTACGTTCGTAGCCTGCGCACCGAAGCACACTGTCCGAAAAGCGCCCATCGAAAGTTGATTAGCAGCAAAGTGTCGTTCGGTCCCAATCAAGTTGGCGAGAAGGCGACTTATCGTCCAAATAACTCTTCTTTAGTGTCAGCGTGCATGAATGTATTGCGATGAAAAAGTTTATTCAGCGCTGAAAGTGTCGCGCTCAGATTCTCGGTTTTCTGAACTGAGATCCGCGCCACAATAAGCATTGCTCGCCGTTCTTCATTGGACGAGATCGGATTGCAGCGGACCCAAGACTATAGTGCCTTCATAGATCCGATTGGTCTGGATGCTTCGCTTGCTCCCCTTGATGTCTACGATCTTGTTTTCTTCAGTTGTGTTTACGTACAGAGTGCGACCCTCTACTACGCGGGCGTAAACGCCTTCCGGAGTCGAAGGGCCCGCTTGAATGCCGGAAAGCTGAAGTACGCGTTCGAGGACGGGGCCGATTGTCGAACGGTTCGCCTCAGTCGCCAGGTAGAGAGCATTGCCTTTACCGAATTTGTTAAGTGTAAGTGCGGGTGAATGATCTGTGATGTTCGTGAATCGAGCAAGCACAGTTGCCGTTGAAGGCTCGAGAACTTCGAAGCGATGCACATTGGTGTCTATCGCCTTGCCATCCAGCTCGAATTTCAATGCCGGAGAGTCGTAGAACGCGTTGGTCTTCAGTCCAAACACGTCGCTCAATCGCCCGGGCAGCGGAGTGTCAAACCATTGCCCGTGCTCATCCACTTTGGCTGAGAGTGCCGTCATCAATACTGTGCCTCCATTGCTCACGTAATCCCGGAGCGCTGATGCGGTCGCCTCATCCATCACGTAATCGGCTGGCACTACGACCAGTTTGTAGGGTGCAAGAATCTCGTGCCCGATGTTGATGATAGCGGTGTCGAGGTTGGCGCGAAAAAACGGTTCAAAAGCGCCCTGCACCTGTTCGGCGTAGGGAGGCTTGAAGTATTGCAGCGTTGTATTGGAAGGACCATTGGGATGGGAGTCGATGAAGGAATCGAATGAATAGGCGATGGCCACTTCGGGATGCGTGTAGCGGGGGAAACCGTATTTCTCGAGTTGCTTGAACTCCGCAGAGATGCGTGCGAACTCATCCACTTTCCATGAAGGAGTTCCATCGTGATTTACCAACCCGAAGAGCGCTTGCTCCTCTCCTCCTTGATGACTGTTGAAGGTCCAGGCAAGGGTCCCTTGAGCTCCTATTATGAGTCCCAGGTAGGCGTACATGCGGCTGCGGCCCGGTGTTCCGTAGAATCCACCGCCACCTGCAGTGAACTCGTTAAACCATATCGGTGTCAGCAATGCTCCTTTCGTCATCAATGCGCCGAATGAACCGCTGATGGGATCACCGGGGTAGAAACCTTCAGCTCCGTATGAGACATAGGCCTTGTACGTTGAAAGGTAGTCAAAGCCGCGACGCGACGCCGTGTCCCAGAGATTCGAAATTGATGGAATCTCTGGCATTTCTCTCTGACGAATCGCGTCCAGTTCTTTCAAGCGAGCCACGGTTACATCCGACCAATAGCGATGCAGGTCAAGGTATCGCTCCGATGGTCCGGGACCGTTTGCGAGCGGGAGATCGACATCTTCAAAGCTGTTCAGCCGGCGCGACCATCTCTGTGTTGCCCACGCCTTGTTCAGTGCGTCAATGGTTCCGTACTTCTGCTTGAGCCATGTAATGAAGCGTTGCCGGTCAGCCTCCGAATACGACATGAAGCCGTTTCCGATTTCGTTGTCATAGCCGATGGCAATCACCGCGGGATGATGCGCATAGCGCTTCATCAACGCGTCAGCCATGGCGCCAACCTCGCGAATGTAGTCGGGGTCGCTGATG
Source organism: Telmatobacter sp. DSM 110680 (assembly GCF_039994875.1). Classification (GTDB taxonomy): domain Bacteria; phylum Acidobacteriota; class Terriglobia; order Terriglobales; family Acidobacteriaceae; genus Telmatobacter. The sequence goes on from NZ_CP121196.1 coordinate 4,178,705, forward strand.
TTGTCCATGTAACGCTCTGCGGGAGGAAGACGTGTGCCATCTTGCGCAACGATATCAACGCCCGGGTACGCGCGATGGAGCCAGATGGGCGCGGGCAGACCCGGGATGTCCAGAATTACTTGGATTCCGGCGGCATGCATCTTGTCCATGATGCTGTCGAACCATTCAAAGGTGAACTTACCCCGCGATGGCTCGAAGGAATCCCACGACAGATCGCCCATCCGCACGACGTTGAAGCCGGCGTGCTTCATGATGGCAATGTCCTGGTCGATTTGCTCCGGAGACCGGTCAACGGGTTGATAACACGTGCCCACAAAAAGTTGCCCCGGACCGGGCCAGGTCGGATGAGCCGAAGTATTCTGTGCGCTTGCTGCGAGGCTTGAGAGCCCCAGACTGACGACAGTAAGAAACAGAAGAGCGAGAAACCAGACTCGCCTTTCGCAGTAGCTTGCCTTGCGGATCCTTTTGTTCCTAGAAAGTGACATGCAGAACATCAATCATTTGCCTTTCTCGCTGCGAGCCAGCTTCACAAGAACGATGTCGTTACTGTTCATCGGAAATGTTATTTCGACATTGCCGCTGGTATCGCTTCGCACGACCTTATCCGTCTCAGGAAGATCCTGCGTGAGTTCGCTCAGATGCGCGATCTGCGCTTCAGTCAGCTCATTGGGAGAACCGAGTTCGATGTAAGCGGTGTAGGCATCATTGGCATGAAACCCCGTGCGATGCACTTCAAGGTGATAGGTGGAATTTGCGGCGAGGTGCGTCAGATGCAGATTTACAGGCGCGACAGGATGCGAAGGAATCACCTTCGTATAAAACGAGCGATTGCTGACTTTCTGGTCCGGCTGTTCGAAGTTCCAGATCACAGCAGCCACGTTTCCATCCTTTGCGGACAGCATCGCCTGCGGGTCGTTGGTTGCCAGACTGTCACCCAGGAGCGCATGCAGGTATTTGTAAGCGAAGTAGGCCGGCTTACGAATTCCCTGAGGGTTCAACAATCCGAATCCACCCTGAAAAGGGGCTGTCGGCGGCCCGGGCTCCTCGAAGAGGTCGGTGAAGGTCCAGTAGCTCATTCCCTGCAGCAACCCCTGGCTTGCTTTGAGTTTGGTGAGGATGTAGGGCGCGCTGATGTAAGAGTCGTGAACGGAATCGCGTGGCGTGTAGCTGGTACTCCACTCGGTGAAATAGAGCGGAAGAGCAGGAAAAGCTGATGCGGAGATTTGCTCGCGAACGTGCCGTACATCACCGATGATTGCGTCTTGAGAAGGATCGAGTTTCGTGTCGCTCTTTCCGTTCTCGTCAAGAAATCCACCTTGCACGCCGTAAGTATGAGTGGTCACGAAATCGACCGGAGCGCCGCTCTGCCTAACGTGCGCAAGAAATTCCGGCACCCATGCCGCACCGGCCGTGCTGGGCCCTCCGACGCGCAACCTGGGGTCGACGTTTTTGATCGTCTTCGAGGTCAAATCGTAAAGTTCGAAGTATGCCTTCTGGTCGCCGCCTTCCCAGAAGCCGGACAGGTTCGGCTCGTTCCACACTTCGAAGTACCAACTGCGGACTTCGTCCTTTCCGTAGCGCTCTTCAAGGTGCCGGACGAAGGCATTTACCAGATCGCGCCAGCCATCCGGCTTTGGATGCGATGTGTTCCCGTGCCAGTAGAAGATGCTGTTCTGCGAGGTCGCCAGCGCTTTCGGAGTAAAGCCGAGCTCGACAAACGGCCTGATATTTCGCGCCAGCAGATCATCGTAGAGCTGGTCGACCTTCGTCCAGTCATACACGGTCTTGCCGTTTTCGATACGCACAGTTCCCAGGACATCATGGAAGATGGCGTGAAATCGTATGTAGCGAAAACCAAGCTCGTCGGTCACGAGCTTGAGCTGCGCCTGGCTGTCATCGCGAATCAACGTTCCGGGATAATCGGAGCCAACCGAAAGATCAAAAAAGCGATCGACGGGACCGCGCGCATCTTTCACGCTGACGACGATCTCGCGTGAGGATCCGGGACTTACCTGAGCGGAGACATATGGAATCGAGGAGACTGCTAGAGCACTGAAGGCGACGATGAAAAGCCGCTGCGTGAAGGAATTACACATAGTGTTGTATATCCCGGAGAAAAGGTTTCGAGTGGTTGAGCTGATCATAGCCCGGGCTTCGGTAGAACTCCGCATATGCGGCTCCGTCCTGCGACACATGCCATGCGCATAGGGAGCCCGGGCACTCTACTTCTGCTGAGCAGCAATCGGTTGATGAACGACAGGTTGGAACAGTCGCGGTGCGAAATCTTTCAAGTCGCGACGCCAGGTCTGCCATTCGTGATCGGTGCCGGGTGACTCGTAAAAGACGTGCTTCACACCTCCCGCGTCAAGCGAAGTGTGCAGGCTCTCCAATCCAGACTTCATGCGTTCGGGCTCATTCGTGCCTACGCCAATCCACAGCAGATGAACGCGCTTTGCGAATTCGGATGGATCGGCCAGGGCTCCGTTGTACGCGGTCTTGACGTCGAATTTGGTACCCGTCAGAAAAGGATTTCCCGCGCCGCTGAACCCACCGATGTAAGAGAACAGATCGAGATGATTGAAGGTCACCTGGAACGTTTCCATTCCGCCCATGGACAGTCCGGCCATGGCGCGGTGATCGCGATCGGCAATCGTGCGAAATGCCTTATCGACAAAAGGGATCAGCACCTGGGTCATGTCGTCTTCGAAAGCGCCCATCCGCTCCTGCATTACTTTCAGGAACTCAGGCGAGCCGAACGGCTTTCCTGTGAGATCAGGAACGACGTAGCCGACACGACTGGCATATCCGTTCGCCATGACGATGATCATAGGCTTTACACTTCGGCCGGCGATCAGGTTGTCGAGTATGAAATTCGCTTTGCCTTGCCGGATCCATCCTGATTCGTCCTCACCACCGCCGTGTTGCAGATAAAGTACCGGGTAGCGAGTCTTCGCGGTGTCATAGTCCGGCGGTAGGTATGCGAGGGCATGCCGCCACGTGCCCGTCACGCTGGAGTGATACCAGACCTCACGAACCTGCCCGTGCGGAACATTCTGAGGCAAGTAGTAATCTGCTCCGGCCTCAGGCACTTCGACCGCGCTCGCCCATTTGCTACCTCCGAAATAGGCGGTACTGCCGGGATCACTCACCTCAGCGCCATCCACGATGATCGTGTAGTAATGAAGCCCGGGAGCCATCGGTGGGGTTGTGAGGGTCCAGAAGCCGTCGGGCTGCTTCTCCATGTCAACCTTGGGACCGCTCCAGAAATTGAGCTTCACCTTCGCGGCGTCGGGCGCTTTAAACCGAATCTGCACGCGCGAGTTGCCGTCGACCTTCGGATACTGCGCATCCAAAACATTCGATGTGGCGGGCTTGAAATTGCCCTGGTCCTGCGCGAAGCAGAAGCTCGCGGTCAGCAGCATTGCAAATGCAATCACTTTCAAAATGCACCTCCTAGCGGACAGGTTTGAGAGCGAGGGCCGGCTTGGCACGGGGCAGATCAGCTCTCTCGGCCATGCGCATAGTAAACGATTACTGCTCAGAAATAAAGCGATTTATTGGACTTGTTCGTATTGGTCTGCTCTGTGTATATTCGAGGGTTCCGGAGCGGGAAGCTTTCGCTCACGGTAGCGTCTCGATCAGTAACCGTCATCACGATTGAGCCGTAATCGCGAAACTCACTCGGCAAGTGCCCTTGACGATGTTGCAGTTAATTCGAAATTCAACGACGGACCGCCTCCGGTTGTACGCACATTTGCTCCATCCATGATTGGGAGAAATGACTATGCCCCTGAAGATCGTCGCGAAAACTCTTACCCCAGGGCCAGCAGTGTGTCTCTTACTGCTACTTTCGCTTCCCTTCGCCCTTTCATCCCAGACTCGGATTGTCAACGCCACGATCGATACCTCGAAGACTGGCGCTCCTATCTCGAAAAATATCTACGGCCAGTTTCTTGAGCACGGCGGCGACATCGTGAACACTGGCGTCTGGTCTGAGATGCTAGTCGATCGCAAGTTCTTCTATCCCGTCGCCAGTACCGCACCTACGCCGCCTCCGGTGACAGGTGGTGCTGGCGGCAATCCGCGCTTTCGGCGCGTTCCTACGCGCTGGTGGTCTCCAATCGGCGGTGGTGACGTGGTCACCATGGACTCCATGGATGCCTACACTGGTGATCATTCGCCGTTAGTCAAACTCGATGCCAAAGATCCTCATGGTGTGAGCCAATCCGGAATCGCCGTTCGTAAAGGAATGGCCTACACAGGGCGGATCGTTCTCGCCGGCTCTCCCGGCGCGGTGGTGAAGGTGACGATCATCTGGGGCAAGGAACCCGCTGACCGCCAGACCGTCACCATCGACAGGCTCGGCGCCGCGTACCGCAAATTCCCATTGCGTTATACAGCGAGAACAGACACTGACGAAGCCACTCTTGAGATCACCGGCACAGGCTCGGGCTCCTTTCACGTTGGCGCGGTCTCGCTGATGCCCGCAGACAATATTGAAGGCTTCCGTCCGGAGGTGGTCGCTGCGCTCAAGCAATTGCGCTTCGGCGTCCTCCGCTTTCCGGGAGGCAACTTTGTCTCCGCATATGAATGGCGCAATGGCGTAGGTGACATCGATAAGCGGCCGCCTATCTTCGATCCTGTCTGGCACGCCGTGCAGCCCAACGACGTGGGCACGGACGAGTTTCTCACGCTATGCCGTCTCCTCGGCGTTGATCCTTATATCACCGTCAATGCAGGGTTCGGCGACGCGTGGTCGGCGCGCGAGCTAGTCGAATACACCAACGGTGCCGCAACAACGCCCCTGGGAAGATGGCGAGCCGCGAATGGCCACCCTGCTCCATATCACGTGCAGTGGTGGGGAGTTGGTAACGAGCCATGGGGCGACTACCAGATGGGCTCGATGTCGCTTCCGCAATTTGAGTTGAAGCACAATCTCTTCGCGAAAGAGATGAAGAAGATCGATCCATCCATCAAGCTGATCGCTGGCGGAGCGATGCCGGACGTGATGGAAGGAGCCGACCAGGCGAGGCGCATCAACGGCCAGTATGTTCCGGACTATCTTTCCTCGGCTGACTGGACGGGGCAAATGCTGCTGAACTGCCTCGACAACATCGACATGGTCAGCGAGCATTACTACGCATCGGGCACGCAACATACCGACATGAAGCTGCAAAAGAAGGTGCCTATCGAGCCTCCGCTGTCGTTGCTTGAATGGGAACGCGCGCCCGCCGTCCAGGTTCGCGCCAAATATGAGCACTATCAGGAATACCTGAAGCGCATTCCCGCTTTCCGTGCCAAGCCCGTTCCGATTGCAATTGATGAATGGGCTTATTTCGGCGGCAACCGCGACGGATATAAGGTCGTTCCGGCATATGCGTGGGCCTTCCATGAAATGTTCCGCCACTCCGATATCTTCCAGATGGGTGCATTCACCTTCGCAACCGCGATGATGAGCCAGAACCGAACTGAAGCAATCCTCAATCCCACTGGAATGCTGTTCAAGATGTACCGCGATCACTTCGGCACTATCCCCGTCGAGGTAACCGGAGACTCTCCACAGCCGAAGCCAACGTTTCCTGCTGGCGGCGATCAACCCGCGGTCAACCCCGGCAGTAACACGTATCCGCTGGATGTTAGCGCGGCGTTAAGCGACGACCGCAAGACCCTCTCCGTTGCCGTACTCAATCCTTCTGACTCTGCACAGAGCATCAGGATTGCCATCGGTGGAACGAGGCTTGCGAGTGAAGGAAAGGTGTGGCGCATGGCTCCTGACTCCATCGATGCAGCCGTTCAAGTGGACAAGAAGCCTGAGGTTCAAGTGGAGGAAGAGACGCTCGGTGCGCTGCCTACCACCATCACGGTGCGCCCCTTCAGCGTGAACATTTATTCGTATTGGATGCAGTAGTGCAAGTTCTCGAGAGAAGGTTCAGATGAAAATGATGAAACTGTTTCTAGCGTGCGTTGTTGCGATCACACCTGCCGCCCAGTCCTCGGCCCAGGTGCAGACCAACGTTCCCGAAGTTGTCTCTGGCGCAAAGCCAGTGGCAGTGGAGCACATCAAGATCCACGGCACGGCACTTGAAGGCAATCTTGAAGGCGACGCCGTCGATCGGGAGGTCATCGTTTTTCTGCCGCCCAGCTACCAGAAAGACAAAAAACGCCGCTATCCCGTGGTCTACGCGCTCCACGGGTACTCCATCGGCGCGGAGCAGTGGACGCATGAGATTCATGTTCCGCAGACCGTCGAAGGTGCGTTCGCGCTAGGCTCGCAGGAGATGATCGTCGTGCTGCCCGATTCTAAAACCGTGTATAACGGCTCGATGTATTCAAGCTCGGTTACCACCGGCGATTTCGAGAAGTTTATATGGCATGACGTTGTGTCTTACATCGACGCACACTATCGCACCATCCCCGATCGCACCAGCCGTGGTCTTGTCGGCCACTCCATGGGCGGCTATGGTGCGTCGCGCATCGGCATGAAGCATCCAGATGTCTTTGGCGCTCTCTACATCATGAGTCCCTGTTGCATGTCTTCGATGATCGGGGGCGGACCGGGCACCGCCGATCAGATCAAGGAGCGCGCCATCGCGAGCGAGAAGAAGGTGGCCACCGCCAAGTCTCCGGCAGACCTTGCGGCGCAGTCGCCGGGATTCGCTGCCGCGCAGTATGCAACAGCAGCGGCGTGGGCACCCAATCCCAAGAACCCTCCGCTTTACTTCGATCTGCCGACAAAGGATGGCGTTCCGCAGCCGGAGATTGTAGCGAGATACACGGCCAACTCGCCGCTTGCATTCGTCGATCAGTACATCGGCAATCTCAAACAATACCGCGCCATCTCGATGGATGTTGGCGATCAGGACGGATTGCGATTCGATGCTACCAAGCTGCATACCATCCTCGATAACTATGGGATCGCGAACAGCTTTGAGATTTACGCGGGCACGCATGTAAGCGCAGTCGCCGATCGATTCCAGAATCATGTGCTGCCGTTCTTCAGCAAGAACCTCTGCTTCACAGCCGATTGCCGTTAGATGGCAAAATGCCAGCGAAAGAAAGTTGAGATCGAGGATGCTTAGGAAAGCAGGAATTCACCGCATGTGTCGGGATGGATGGGAACTCATTCCTGTCCTGTTTCTCTTCTTCGCTGCCTCGCTGATGGCAAACGCACAAATGCCCGGACAGAATGCGCCGGGGCCTCCACCCGCACAAATCGAGCAGACGAGCCACGGCATCCGCGCCACCGCGGGCAGTGAAGTCTTGGAAGTCGCCGTGTGTGCTGACTCGGTGATTCACGTCGTTGCCACGCCCGGTCGTGCTGCCTCAGGATCGCCGCGCCCCTGGATGCTCGACGAACTGCAAGCCTGTCCCGGAGCGCCATTCACGTTTGCGCAAGACGCGAAAGCGGCCAGTTTGAAGACTTCTCAGCTTGAAGTGATTGTCAATGTCGAACGCGGCAATCTCTCATTTCGCACCATCAGTGGAGAATCGCTGCTGAACGAAGGCAACAGCATCGCGCGAACCTACGAGCCGGTCGAGCTCAATGGAGAACACACCTACCGCGTCACGGACCGCTTTTCTCCCTCTATCACTGAAGCGCTCTATGGGCTGGGCCAGCACCAGAACGGAATGTTCAACTATCGCGGAGCCACCGTTGAGTTGGGTCAAAACAACACTGATGTCGCAATCCCTCTGCTGATTTCGAACAAGGGCTACGGGCTGATGTGGAATACGGCGGCGCTCACTTATTTTGACAATCGATTCCCGCTTGATATGAAGCTGACGTCAATCGCGGGCAAGTCTATCGATTACTACTTTCTCTACGGCCCGGAGATCGACGCCGTTCTTCACGAGTACCGCACCATGACCGGCCACACGCCCATGTTGCCGAAGTGGGCGTATGGCTTTTTTCAATCGAAGGACCGCTACGTATCGCTCGACGAGATTCGCGGGATCGCAGCGCGCTATCGGCAGGAGCATATTCCGCTCGACGCCATGGTGCAGGATTGGTTCTGGTGGAAGACCGAGGGCGATCCAGTCTTCAATTCCAACTATCACGATGTGGCTCAAGATCTCGATGCGCTGCACAAGGAAAACGTGCACGCGATGATCTCTGTCTGGGGACTGCTCGATCCCAGCTCCGAAACCTATAAGCTTCTCGATGCAAAGAACGAACTAGTGACCGACGCGCACGTCTATGACGCCACCAACCGCGAGGCGCGCGACCTCTACTGGCAGCACCTGCCCGGCAAGCTGCTAGCGCAGGGATGGGATGCGTTCTGGCTCGACAGCGCCGAGCCCGAAGAATACTGGCCGCACATGGGCGACGCCATTCTCAGCAGCCGCCAGATCGCGATCGGCAACGGCGCCGAATTCACCAACGTCTTTCCACTCGCGCATACCCTCGGTGTGCAGGATCACTGGAAGGCGCAGAACCCGAGCAAGCGCGTTTTTCTGCTCACGCGTTCCGCATTTCTCGGCCAGCAACGTGTTGGTGCCACTGTCTGGTCGGGAGATGTCTACGGTACTTACTGGGGATTGAATCATCAGGTTCCAGCCGGTCTGAATTTCGCGCTGTCTGGAGCTCCATATTGGACCACTGATATCGGCGGCTATTGGCCTCCGCACGAAGACCCAATCGCCGATCCGGCGTTCCAGGAACTCTACGCTCGCTGGTTCGAGTACGGCACGTTCTGCCCGATCTTTCGCACCCACGGACACCGGCCCCATAACGAGTTGTGGAGCTTCGACAAAGTCGAGCCCATCCTAGTGAGTTACGACAGGCTTCGGTACCGGCTGATGCCGTACATCTATTCGTTGGCCTGGAAGGTGACCAGCGAGGACTACACCATTCAGCGTCCGCTCGTGATGGACTGGCGCGGCGACTCCAACACATGGAACCTCGGCGATCAATTCATGTTTGGCCCTGCCATTATGGTCAATCCTGTGCTCAAAGCCGACGCGGTCAAGCGCAATGTTTATTTGCCGGCAGCTGCCGCATGGTACGACTTCTGGACTGGCAAATCGGTCAAAGGCGGGCAAGAGATCGAAGCCGCTGCGCCGCTCGATCGTATTCCGCTTTTCGTGCGGGCCGGTTCCATTCTTCCTATGGGTCCGCAGATCGAGTACGCCACGCAGGATCCCGCCGGACCCATCGAGCTTCGCATTTATCGTGGCGCCGATGGGAAATTTGACCTTTATGAAGACGGAGGCGATGGATACGAGTACGAGAAGGGCCAACATTCCGTCATCCCCATCCAATGGAACGACCACAATTCGTCACTCACCATCGGCTCGCGGCAAGGCTCTTTCCCCGGAATGATCGAACACCGCAAATTCCGCGTCGTCCTGGTCGCAGCAGGACATGGAACAGGCGTAGATGTGACCAGCACGGCAAACGCGGAGATCAGTTACGAAGGCAACGAAGTTCACGCAACTATCAAGTGATGATGGTGCTGCGCCGGGTTCGTAGAACAAAATGGTGCATGCAGCGCTTGATCTGTTCACGGGAAAGAAGGTCAACTATGACGAAATGCAAACTCTCGCTTCTGTTGGTGAGTGCGCTGTATGCGCCTTTGTCTGCCCAGTCGCAATCGGCTGAAAACTGCGCTGCTCTAGCAGGGCTAAAGATTGACACCGTGGAAATCGCCAAGGCCGCACTCGTTCCCGCCGGAACCATCGTCCCGCCGCCGTATCCCGGCGCTCCATCCATTGGCCCGCTTCCAGCGCATTGCCGCGTCGACGGAGTTATCAATCGCCGCAAGGGCGTCGACGGTCAGGAATTCGGCATCGGCTTTGCTCTTGCACTGCCCGAAAATGCGGCTTGGAACGGTGACTTCATGATGCAGGGTGGCGGAGGAGGCAATGGCATCATCGCGTACCCCGCCGGCGCGAACTATGCAGGCGACAAGCCGGCACTCTCCCGCGGATTCGCCGTGGCCAGCACCGATACGGGACACAAGGCAAAAACGGGCGCATTCGATTTTACTTTCATGCGAGACCAGCAGGCCTATCTCGATTTTGCCTTTCTCGCGAATGCTGAAGTCGCCGGAGTGGCGAAGCAAATCATCGGGCACTACTACGCAAAATCTGCAGCGTATTCCTACTTTGTCGGTTGCTCCACAGGCGGGCGCGAAGGCATGATCCTCTCGCAGCGCTATCCCACCGTGTTCAACGGCATTGTCTCGGGTGATCCGGCAATGCGCACCGGCCTGTCAAACCTTGCCATCGCCCAATGGATCCCATCGGCTTATAACCAGGCTGCTCCCAAAGACGCCTCCGGCAAGCCCGAGATCGATAAGTTCCTCACCGACGATGATCGAAAGCTCTTTATGGATGCGCTGATAAAACAATGCGACGCGAAAGACGGCGTAGCCGACGGCATGATCTTCGATCCGCTCGGATGCGACTTTGATCCTGCAGTTCTTGCCTGCAAATCCGGCCAGACTGAGGCTTGCATCGCTCCTGAAAAAACCGCCGCCATCAAGAAAGCCTTCGCCGGACCGAAGAATGCCTACGGCACGCAGGTCTATCCGGGCTTCCTTTATGACGCGGGCATTACTTCGAAAGGCTTCGCATCAGGTTTACTGGCCTTGGGACCAAGTGGTCTTTTTGGTCCGTACACCACCGCGACTGAACTCGACGTCGATAAGGCCGCATTGCATGCCTCTGATCCGCTCGTCGAGCCTGCGTCCACCAATCTCTCTACGTTTTCGCTCAATGGCGGCAAGCTCATCTTTTTCCACGGCGACAGCGATCCGTGGTTCTCGCCGCTCGACACGCTTGGCTATTACCAATCACTTGCCGCCACCAACGGCGGAGCCGAAAAGGTTTCTGAATGGAGCCGTATGTTTCTCGTCCCCGGGATGGCCCACTGCGGCGGCGGTCCCGCTCTCGATCACTTCGACATTCTCACCGCAGTCGTCAGTTGGGTGGAGAAAGGTACGGCGCCCGACGCGGTGATCGCCACCGGTCAGGCATTTCCGGGTCGCAGCCGACCGCTGTGCGCCTATCCGAAACACGCGCAGTATACCGGAACCGGTGACACCCAGGACGCACGCAACTTCCAGTGTCAGGACGTTGACTCAGTTAAACGGAAGGACACAGACCGTCCCCACAACTGAAATGCACCTCTAGCTTTTGTTGGATGCATGAAGCGTCAACTTACTTCTCAATCGTGGGATGCTGTTTCGAATTAGAAGTCGGCTTTACGAACGTTCTCCCGAGCAGTACGCTCATCCCGGGTATCACCGTCCACGCCCCGAAGGGAACACGAATGAAATTCCGAATGCCGACTATTGGTGTGCTCGCCCTTACAGCCTGGGCTTTGACATCGAGTGGGCAGGCTAAAAGCCCGAGCGAAAACGGCAACGCGGAACGAGTGGCCAAGATCCACAGCCAACTCTGGCACAACGAAGAACCGGGTGAAACCATCGCGAAACGTCTTCAGAAGACGACCGGCATTGTCACCGTCATCAATGATGATGACCGTGTTGAAAACGACGGCGCACATGCTATTCAGCCTCCCTATCCTCCGATACGAATGGTTGAATTCGCCTGCCAGTCGGATGCCGTCGTTGTGGCGAGAGCCGAATCCAGTGTCAGCCACATGACAGCCGATTTGGATTTCATCTATTCGGAATGGAAAGTCCGAATCAGCAGCGTGCTGCAGGATAACCGCAAGTCTCCCATCTTCGTCAGTAGCGAGATTTCTGTAGTCAGGGCAGGCGGATTGCTGACGATCAATGGGCGCTCGGTGATCGGCAAAGAATGGAACTTCCCCCAATTTCAGCCGGGTGACGAATACCTTCTGTATCTCAAGTACATTCCCGAGACCGGCTTCTACAAGGCAATCGCGGGAAGAAGTTTCGATCTCTCTCATGGCGCCATTCCTGACGCACCGTACATGAATCGTAGCTGGGACCTGGTTCCCGTAGACGAGTTGCTGAGAGACACCAAGGCAGCAATCGCCGCCGCAGGGACCACCGCCTATTGCAACAGGAAAGCAGTCAACCAATAAGACTCGCCAACCGAAAACACCTGCACGTTTGGTTCGATGTTTCTGCTGTAAGCGGCCATCAGATATGCTCGAGCCGCTTTTCGGTGAGCTTGGCCTGATTGTAGGCTTCCGGCCATCTGTTGGAGCAGCCGAGCCGCCGAGTGCGGCGATGCTCGATTCCGCTGTTCCGGGCGTATTACCAACTCGAAGCGGCGGACCAGGCCAGTAATATTCAGGGGCTGATGCCCATATGTTGTTTGCGGCTTTGCGGCACGACTGAAGTCGTGCCCTGATACAAAGCCGGGGTCCGTATTAGGCGGTTCGTTCATCGGTGATCTGATTGGTTTTTATTTGCTCTTGAGGCCGTCGCGGTAAGCCATCGCTTCGAGTTCCACGCGAATGGCGTCGGCAACGGGGACAACGGGGCGAGCTTCGAAGGTGAAGGCGGGAAGCATTGAACAGAACTTGTGAACTTCGAGCGGGTCGTCGCACTCCATCAGCATGTAGCCACCCCAGTCTCCGACGCGGATGACGAATGACTCGATTTTGAAATTAGCTGGCGCCTTCCAAGGGCTGAAGACATCCAGGATTCGCTTCTGTGCCTGTTCGTATTCTGCGGGGGAGCCCTGGGGACGCTCATTCCACGTGATCATGTATTTCATAGTCTTTCTCCTCTTACGTATTTTGTGACACCAGCCCCGTCGCTTATAGAGAGGGCTCAGCAACTGGCGATGGGGAAACTGTGGGGCAAGGATACGCCGCCTGTTCGACTTGAGACAGCCGTTTCGTTCTTTGCCGGGCGTCCGTTTCAGATATGTCGAATCGCTCTGTTTCAGAAGATGAGTGACACACAACAGCGGTACCATGGATTCATGAGCAGCCAGGAGACTGTCGAGTCTATGGAGAGCGCAAAAATTCCCAAAGCTGACCCGCTTGAGCTTGCCCGGCAGCGGCTGATCGTTGCACTGGATGTTCCCGACTCGAAGTCCGCCATGCGGCTGGTGGCGGAGTTGGAGGGTACGTGCAAGTGGTTCAAGGTGGGGTTGGAGTTGTTTGTAGCGGCGGGGCCGGCGGTGCTGGAGCCAATTGTGGCGCGCGGGCACAACGTCTTTCTGGATTTGAAACTGCATGACATTCCTAACACCGTAGCCGGGGCGGTTCGGTCGGCGGCGGGTTTGGGTGTACGGATGCTTACGGTGCATGCGGGCGGTGGTCCGGCGATGCTGGCGGCTGCGAAGGATGCGCTGGCGGGGGTGGCCAATGCGCCGGAGTTGCTGGCAGTGACGGTGCTGACGAGCATGGACGCGGAGCAACTGAATGCGGTGGGCGTAGATGGGATTCCCTCTTTCCAGGTGGAGACGCTGACGAAGATGGGACTGGGGGCCGGGATTCGTGGGTTCGTCTGCTCTCCGCAGGAGGTTGAGGCGGTGCGTGCTTTAACGGGGCCGGCGGGGGTTCTGGTGATTCCTGGAATCCGTCCCGCGGGTTCGGCGATCGGGGATCAGAAGCGGGTTGCAGGGCCGGCGGATGCGCTGCACCTGGGAGCTAGCTACCTGGTGGTGGGGAGACCGATCACGCAGGCGGCTGATCGGGCGAAGGCGGCGGCGGCGATTCTTGAGGAGATGGCGGGAGCGCTGTGATCGCGACGTTGTCTGAAATCCTGGTTCGTGCTTTCCCACCCATGGCTCGATGAAACCGCGTCATGGATGGGGCACCCGGCCTTTGTGGAGGCGGTGGGAAAAAGCAACTGCAGGTTCCTCCGCTCCCGTTGGTCGGTCGGAATGACAGTGCTTGAGTTGGGGTACCGAACCTTCGTTCGCGGAGGAATAATCGCTAGCTGTCTACCGGAATAAATCCTCATACATGCGGAACAAATACTGGGTAGAAAGGAAAAGCCCGGCGGCTTGCCGGGCTTTTTCAGTAGCTGAGACTTGCGTTGAAACTTAAAGTTTTTCGTAGAAGTCACACGCTGAGCAGGAGATATATACTCCGCCCGGAACGCCGCGCTCGCGGTCCTTCACGCGCTTGACGATACGCGTGGGTTTGCTGCACTTGGGGCAGTCGGTGGACTTCGTCGTGTCCATTGCTTTCTTGCGGTCACCGGTTTTGGCAATCTTGGCCATGGGTTGGGTGTTTCTCCTTTGATGATTGTCTCTGCACACACGCGCGGATGATCTGCACGCGGCTTCAACGGCGCGGTCAAACAACTCTTCCCTGCTCAAGATTGTCGACGGGAGGCAGCCAGACTCGCTGCCTTCAGTTTACATCAGTAAGCTTCGAAGAACCTCAGTGCGGCTGAGTTGAGTCAGGTGCTGGAGAGGTTGCCGACGATGGTGTCGTCCCCTGGCTGGTCGCAGGTTTAGCGGTGCCAGCCCCTGTGTCAGAAGCTTTCTGAGCATCGGCAGCCTCTGCGGCTTTAGCCTGATCGGCGCGACGCGCGGCTTCCACGTCAGGGTAGTCATCGGGCTTCTGCTTGGGGAACTCGACGGGCTTCATGACCCCGGACTGTTGTGCAGCGTTGTCGGGCAGCTTTTCGCCGGGGGCGGTCAAGGTGGGCGGTGGCGCAGGGGCTTCCTTATCCGGATCGCGGGTGACGTCACCCATTTTCACGGTGCGGGTGTGCTGTTCTTCGGCCACGAGGGGCGTGCCATCGGTGCGCATCAGGCCATCGACTTCATCCTTGGTGAAAATCCGGGGCGATTCGCCGACCTTGGCGATCTCAACACGAATGACGCGGTTGCCATTGATCCTTACGAATTGGACGGGGTTGGGCGGCGCGCCATATATCCATTCTTCAAAGGGCGTTTGTCCATCAACTTCGCGCACCTTGCGTTGCGGCTGTCCCATGGCGAAGAGCACCATATCGGTGCTCATGCCGACCATTACGTTGTGATCGAGTATCGCTTCCTTCAGCTTGGGCGGAAGCGTATCAGTGAATGCCTGGATGGGCGTTTTGACGTCGAAGGATATGAGCGGCGTAAGGAGCGCTTTTACCTGCGAACCGGTCAATTCAGGGATGCGCCCTTTGAATTCGAGGGTAAGGCGGGCGCCGGTAGCCTGCTCGCCGTTGTCCTGCACGACTGGATTGGTCATGCCACCGCCAGCGCCGATCTGGACGTGACGGAGAAAGCGATGTTTCAGGTCGGGGCCGCCGTTGAGTTCGAAGACAATTTTGTTGCGGTCAAACTTGACGTCGGTGAGTACCACCCGGTCTCCGGGCTTGGCGCAGATTCCATTTGCCGTGACCATGTCGAGATAGGGCTCGCCGGCCGGGGTGAGTTCGCCATTCGCGACCAGCGTCAATCCTTTGTGTCCCATGGGAAACGGCCGCATGGCAAATCCTTGCTCGGCCTGGAGGACGCGGATGAGTTCGGTGCGCGTCTTGGCGTCAAGCTCAGACTTGTCGAGAGGGACATTGGTGGGCTTGATCTGGGCATAACGCCGGTCCACGGTGCCGTTTCCGTGGTTCGCGCCCGACTTCGTATCGATGGTGATGGCCTGGGCCAACGCCATTACGCCGCTGAGGGCTAACCCAGCGCAGAAGAGGGTGATGAGACGAACGGGGGCATGGAACTGAAATGAGGAAGATGATGATGGCCGGATCATGGGCGTCCTCCCATGGCTGCGCGTGGCATTGTGCCAACAGTAGTTCTAAAGAACCACAAAGGTCAAATCGGAGATATAAGCCGGAGCCGGGGGCCCATGAGACGGGGATTTAACGAGGGCCGTTGGGCTCGCTTGTTGAATCAGATGCAGGCTTTTCGGAGACGGGTGGCGTGTAAACGGGGAGAATCTGCACGAGCGAGGGTGGGGCCGGTTCGGCAGGGCGCGTGGCGGACTCATGCTGGGCACGTGCGGCCGCATCGAGATCTACGGGGATACCGCCGGGAACAAAAACGGGTGCGTTGTAGCGGAAATCGAGATCGCGGGTAACGCGGTAAATCACTGGAAAGGCTGCCAGAAGCACCAAGCAGGCGAACCAACTGGCGTCGATACCATATCCGCCGCCGGTGAGCCAGAAAGGCCCCATGGGATTGCCCTCGATGATGGGCGAGTGGCTGCTGATGCCTCTTACCGTCAGTCCGAAGATGAGGGCCTGCGAAGCTTTCCAGGCGAAGTTGAAACCCCAACTCAGCCAGAGCGCCCGCGTACGCAGATAGGCGGTGGTGAGCAGGAAGCTGAAGACGACGGAGATGGCGATGCTGGCGTTGGAGGTTCCGGGCTGGAGCGCGTGGACGATTGCGTAGAAGAGTGCGAAGCCGAGCGCGGCACCTGAGGATCCAACGACGGCGGCAAAACGCTGAAATCCGTAACCGCGAAAGGCGACCTCCTCGCCAAGAGCAAGGAGCGCGAAGTATGCGGCGTCCGCGAGCAGCCATGGCCAGGAAGATGTCTGCGTAGTGATCACCACCGCAATGCCGCCGAAGAGGAGCATGGGGATCACGCAAACGATCACGGCACCCCAGCCGACGGCCATGCCGGTCGCAGCTTCGTGACTCCACCCAGATCGGAGGGGCAGGCCCTGTGCAGCGATCGATCGGGATTGCCTGTCGAAGATTGAGCCGAATGCGGCATAGCCGAGCACGAGCAGGAATACGAAGAGAATCTGCTCGAGCAGCGGAGCCCATGCATCGTGCTGAATTCGAATCGCCGCGCTGCGAGAAAACGAGCGCACCACGAAGAAGTAGATGATTGCAGCGATGAATTCGAGATAGGCGCGGAACTTGCCGCCGCGCACAGACGGGGTCATCGTTGACTCCAGCGATGGCATGGGGAAGTGAACAACCGTCGATCCTCAGGTCGAGCATGACACTCGACAGGCTTTGTATGCCGGACAGATTTTGTATGCTGCACGCGCTCTAGCTTTCTGTGTAGCACTGGGCGATGTTACGGAATTTTTTCTGGCGCGCCGCAATCATTGCATCGATGGGCATGGATTTCAATTCGTCCAGGTGCTTCCGAAGGGCTGTGCCCACGAGTCCAGCCCCGACAGGATGATCGGTGTGCGCTCCGCCGGGTGGCTCGGAGATGATTTCGTCGACGCATCCGAGAGCAGCGACTTCAGGTGCGGAGATGCGCATAGCCTCAGCGGCCTGCTGTTTGTGGGCCGCATCTCGCCACATGATCGCTGCGCAGGATTCTGGCGTGATGACAAAGTAGAGCGCGTTTTCCAGGATGAGCACGCGGTCACTGACTGCTAATGCAAGGGCGCCACCTGATCCGCCTTCGCCGCTGATGAGCGAGATGGTAGGGACACGCAGACGCGCCATCTCGCGAATGTTGCGGGCGATGGCCTCAGCCTGACCGCGCTCTTCGGCTCCGAGGCCGGGATAGGCGCCGGGCAGGTCGATGAGGCTGATAACGGGGCGATTGAATTTTTCCGCAATCTTCATGCAGCGAAGCGCCTTGCGATAACCCTCAGGATGGGGCATGCCGAAGTTGCGCTTGACTCGCTCCTTGGTGGAACCGCCTTTGCGGTTGCCGATGACCAGCACTTCGTCATCGCCAAGGCGGGCCATGCCGCAGGCCACGGCGGCATCATCGCCATAGGCGCGATCCCCGTGAATCTCGCTGAAATCCGTGAAGATTCGCTCGATGAAGTCCATGGGATATGGCCGCTGGGGATGGCGTGCCGTCTCAATTCTCTTCCACGCAGCGGAAACAGGCTGCGGGTTGTTGGGTGAACCTGATGGGTGTTCGCTCATCTGAAGTTGGCAACGGCGAAGGCATCAACGACCCTCCTGCCCCGCTTGCTGCTCAATATTGATTCTACCGGGGCGAGGTCATTGGGACAAAGTACAAGAAGAATTCACTGGGCTGGCTTGCGCTTTGGGTAACGGAACGGGTGGTCGTGGCCACAGGTTATAGTGCTTCTAGTCTTGCGATGCCAGGAATCAATAATCTTCAAACAAGAGGAACGATGACCCAGACACGAAGAGACTTTCTGGCAGTAAGCGCGCTTGGTGCGTTGGGAGCTGCGTTGCCGCTGGATGCGCAAGCTGGCCCGCAAACCCCTCAAAAACCCGCGAATCAAGAGACACCGGGAGCGCCGACGGCGTTTGGAACTTCGGCGCCGGTTGGTCCCGAAGTGAACGCGGGAACGTTTGCAGAGGCAGAAAAGCTGGTGCAGATCGAAATGAGTCCTGCTGACCGCGCCCAGGCTGCGGGCAACTGGCGTGAGGCGATGGCTCCGCTTTATGAGCGGCGGACGGGACCACGGAAGGTTGCTCTGGAGGCCAGTGTGGCGCCCGCGACGATCTGGAATCCGATGCTGGCCGGGATTCAGCCGGGAAAATCAGGCCGTGGGGAAAACTTCTACATTCGCAGCGCCGATCAGCGAACTCCGCTGCCAGCAAACGATGCCGACATTGCGTTTTCGTCCGTTGCGCAGCTATCGCATTGGATTCAGTCGCGGCAGATTACTTCGGAGAGGCTGACGCAGATATATATCGACCGGCTGGAACGGTTCGACAAGAAACTGCACTGTGTTATCACATTGACGCGGGATCATGCGCTGGAGCAGGCAAGGCGCGCGGACGCGGAGATTGCGACGGGTAAATATCGCGGGCCGTTGCACGGAATCCCGTGGGGCGCAAAGGACCTACTGGATACGGCAGGCATTCCGACTACGTACGGTGCTGAGCCGTATCGCGATCGAGTTCCCCAAAAAGATAGTGCGGTGGTGGAGCGGTTGAATGCGGCTGGCGCGGTGCTGGTGGCGAAACTTAGCCTCGGTGCGCTCGCGCTGAATGACATATGGTTTGGCGGTCAGACGATGAATCCGTGGCTGCTGGAAGAGGGCGCTTCTGGGTCTAGTGCAGGACCGGGTGCAGCGACGGCGGCGGGACTGGTTGGGTTTGCAATTGGCAGCGAAACCGGCGGCAGCATCGTGAGTCCATCTATGCGTTGCGGGGTCACCGGCCTGCGGCCAACGTATGGACGCGTGGCGCGGACGGGAGCGATGACACTTTGCTGGTCACTCGACAAACTCGGGCCGATGGCGCGGTATGTCGAAGATACGATTCTTGTGCTCACTGCCATTTCAGGTCCGGATGCGGGGGATGTGGCGAGCGTGCCGAGCACGCTGGCGTTTGATGCGAACGCAAAGGTTGCCGGACTGCGCGTCGGTTACTTCCCTGCCTGGATGAAGGAGGCGCCTGCCACGGACGTGGATCGTGCCGCGCTGGATGTGGTGAAGAAACTTGGGATGGAGTTAGTTGAGGTTTCAATTCCAGACTGGCCTTACGATTCCTTGAATTTGATTTTGTTTGCGGAGGGCGCTGCGGCTTTTGAGGAGTTGACGCTGGCGCACAAGGAAGCTGAACTGAAGGCGCAGGTTCCCGATGCATGGCCGAATACATTTCGACAGTCGCGTTTTCTGTCGGCGGTAGATTTCGTACAGGCAGATCGCCTGCGTCGCAAGGTGACGGTAGAGATGGCGCGGGTGTTTTCGCAGGTCGACCTGCTGCTGGTTCCATCTCTGCGCGATGAAATGCTGGTGATCACGAACAACACCGGGCATCCGTCGCTTACATTGCGCGCTGATTTCGTTGAAGTTTCTGAAGCGCGCAGTGACTGGGCCCCAGACCCGCAACATCCGCTGCCAAAGTTTTCTCCGCCGCGACGAGTTCCGCATGGCGTTACGTTGATCGGACGGCTCTTTGATGAGGGGACGTTGTGTGAGGCGGGCATTGCGCTGGAGCGTGCGTTTGCAGTGGCTGTAGAGAGGCCTTCGGGGTTTTAGATGCCGCCATCTGTTTACTCAGAGATAAAATGAAAAAAGCAGATTCTTCGCTCACCACCCCCGAACTGAAATACGTTCGGGGCCCCGTTCGCTCAGAATGACACCGCCAACATTTAAAGCGAATTTCAGTGCCGTAATCTAGCTGATAGTTTTGGATCCTTTGGATTTTGACGCGCTTATCGATCTCTTAATTCCTGCTTTTTCTATGTGTTCTTTACGGGCCTGGCTGTAGGCGCGCCAGAACGCTTGCGCGGTCAGGGGGCCGAGGTCGGGCACGTTGGACGGGTGCTGCTGCTTGTGAAAGACGTGGGCGTAGAGCATGGGGCCGAGCAGCAATGCCATGGCGGCTTCGAGATCGAGATTCTGCGGTAGAACCCCGCGTGCGATGCCGCGGCGCAAGATGCGCTTGAGACACTGGCGCGGCGGTTCCATGACGCGATGACGCCATGCCTTGCCGAATTCGGGATGAAGTGCCGAATACGCGATCAGCGAGGGCGTCATGCGATTGCGCGCAGCGTCGAATCTGTCAGGGGGTTTGCGCGTTAGAACAGTGGCGAGATCCTGCTGCAGGTCGCCTGTGTCCACGTCTTCCGGTTCGCGGTCGAGGCCGTTGACCATCAACATCACTTCGAGAAGCAGAGCTTCTTTGTCATTCCAGTGGTTGTAGATGGTTGCCTTGCTGACGCCGGAAGCCTGCGCGATGGAATCCATGCTGGTGGCCTCAATGCCGCGCTCGGCAAACAGTGCGAGCGCGGCGGTGAGGACCTTTTCGTGAGCTTCGATGCTGCGAGGGCGTACCATGTCAGATTTCTATCTTTGAAAAACGCCAAGCCCCAAAAACGAGAAGGACGGCGCCTACACAGACGAGAACGGTTAAGTCAAGGCGTGGATCAAAAGCCGCATTGGATGCACCCAGCACATTTCGCATTCCGTCGATGCCGTACGACAAAGGATCGGCGCGCGTAATGTACTTCAAGACGTTCTTTGTATCGCCGAGCGGAAACATCGCTCCGGACAGGAAGTAGATGGGCAGAACAAGGAAGTTCATGATGAGCTGAAATCCCTGCATGTCCTGTAGGCCCGATCCAATGGCCATGCCCAGGGCGGCAAAGAGGAGAGCGATCAGCACCATGAACCCGAGAGCGAGTGGAATGGCGGAGAGATGAGCGGGCCGGAAGCCGGCGATCAGACAGATGACCAAAACTAGCATGCCCTGGATGCATGCTACTGTAGCTCCGCCCAGGGTGCGGCCAATCATGATCTGGATACGCGGCACAGGTGCGACCAGTGTTTCTTTGAGAAATCCAAACTGGCGATCCCAGAGAAGACCAAGACCTGAGAAGATCGACGAAAACAAGACAGACATACCGATCACACCGGGCGCGATGAACTGAAAATAGTCGCCGTTGCCGGCGCGTTTGAAGACCGGCCCAAGTCCGAACCCAAGCACAAGCAGATACAGCATCGGCTGGCCGAGCGAAGCGATGATTTGCGCGCGCGAACGCGTATAACGTTTGAGCTCACGCAGCCAGAGAATGTAAATTGCACTCATCGGTTACCTCCTTTGCTGTTGCCACATTTTTGCGAATTGACGCATCTGGTCGGCCGAACTGGCGCTTTCGTCGCGGATTGTCGAGCCTGTCAGTTTTAGAAATGCGTCTTCGAGAGTTGCCGATCCAGTCTGTTCCTTAATTTCTTGGGGCGTGCCCTGGGTAACGAGTTTGCCGTGATCGATGACACCGATGCGATGCGCTACGCGGTCGGCCTCATCCATGTAGTGAGTCGTGAGGAACACGGTGACATTTTCCGCCTCGTTAACCTTCTTGACATGGTTCCAGAGCTGATTGCGGCTCTGTGGATCGAGGCCGAGCGTTGGTTCATCAAGAAAGAGGATTTTGGGGGTATGCAGAAAGCCACGCGCAATTTCGAGACGGCGCTTCATACCGCCTGAGAATTTCTTCACCTGATCTTTGCGGCGGTCCCATAACTCGAAGAGCTTGAGCAATTCTTCTGTCCGCTGGCGGCGAATCTTGTGCGGAACGTGATAGAGAACGCCGTGGATTTCCATGTTCTCGGCGGCTGTCAATTCGCCGTCAAGGCTTGGATCCTGAAAAACAATTCCGAAGCTTTGCCGCACGGCGTTTTGATGTGTCTGAGGATCGATACCGTCGAGCGTGATGTTGCCGCTGGTGGGGCGCAGCAGCGTGGTGAGCATTTTGATGGTCGTGGTCTTCCCTGCTCCGTTTGGACCGAGGAAAGCGAAGATTTCGCCTGCCGCCACGTCGAATGAGACATCGTTGACGGCGGTGAACGAGCCAAAGGTTTTGACGAGGTTTTGCACCCTGATCATTGCGAGGACCTCCGGGGACGAGATTCAATACTGAACGGTTCAGTTCAGTTTGTCAAGCTTTGAGCAATCAACCTTTCAAGAGGAACGAAAATGAACAAAAACCAAACATCTAATTTGATGGCGGCGCCCGGTGCCATTGCGTCCGTCGGAACACCAGAGCGAAACCTATGAAACGGCGAGCAACTCTACGATCCGCCCACCCGAGTCCAGCGGAGGGCCGCTCTAGAAGCAAGTCGCCGACATTGAATAGAGATGTTGGCGACTCGCTCTTTTGACTTATCCGGAAGAGGTTACTGCACCACCAATGTGAGTTGCTCGGTCGAACTGGCTGCCCCGGCGGTTGCAGTAACCGTCAGGGTGTAGGTTCCCGGTGCCGTGTCATGCGTGGTTGGAGGCGGATTGGAGGTTGAGCCCCCACCGCTGCCACAGCCGCCTGCAAGGCTGGCGATCATTGCCGCGCCCAGCGCGACCAGCAGGCCGGCGCGCATGGCGCGGCGACGAGTGATCCAAAGCAGAGGGAGTGCCGGAATCAGGAACCAACCTATACCTGCGACAACCGCGCCACTGCGTTCTGATCTACCGCGTCCCGGCAGCAAAAGGCTTGACTGGCTCGTAGTTGCCGTCGTGACCGTAACCTTCACGGTTGCGGTTTGTCCTGCCGTGATCGAGGTAGAAGCGGGACTCGGCGTGCACGTGGCATAGGCCGGGGCTCCGGCGCAGGCGAGCGTGACAGTGCCCGCGTAGCCATTTGAGCTAAGAACGAGATTGTATGTTGCCGTTGATCCAGCGGCGACTGAAGCTGAGTTTCCGCCAGTGGCCGAAGGCGCTACGCTGATCGGCGAAGTACCGGCGCCGCTCAATGCAACGGTTTGCGGACCTGCCGTGGCGTTATCCGAGATCGTGAGTTGACCACCTCGACTGCCCGACGCGGTGGGCGTAAATGTAACATTGACGCTGCAGGCTGCGCCCGCCGCGATGCTGGCACCGCAATTGTTGGTCTCTGCAAAATCTCCCTGGGCGGTGATACTCGAGATCGTAAGCGCTCCAGTTCCTGTGTTGGTAAGCGTGACCGTTTGCGCTGCGCTTGTAATCTGCAGTCCCTGCGCGGCGAAGGTCAGGCTGGCCGGCGTGACCGAAGCGGAATATGTATATGCGGAGGCAGCACCTGTTCCACTAAGGCTAACGGTCTGCGATCCAGCTGTCGCGTTGTCACTAATGGTGAGCTGACCGGTGCGGTTGCCCGTGGCAGTGGGTGTAAAGGTGACGGTGACCGCGCACGAAGAACCGGAGGGCAGCGAGCTACCGCAGTTGTTTGTCTCGGCAAAATCTCCAGTAGCCGCGATGCGCGAAATTGTGAGCGCTCCTGTTCCGGTATTGGTAAGCGTCACAGCCTGAGAACCGCTGGCGATCCCGACAGATTGGGAGGCGAAGGTCAGGTTGGCCGGAGTAGCTGTTGCGGAATACGTAGTTGCGGCGGCTACGCCGGTGCCATCGAGCGGAACGATCTGATTCCCAGAGGGTGCATCGTCGTAGATCGTAAGCTGGCCGGTTTCGTAAGCCGTAGTACTGGGGGTGAAAGTCACGCCGATCGCACACGAAGATCCAGCCGCAAGCGCTGTTGGGCAATTGTTGGTCTGTGCGAAGTCGGTGCTCATCGTAAAGTCGCCCGCATAGGCACTGATACTGCTGATATTCAACGGCACCGAACTACTGTTCTTGAGAGTGACGGTGCTCGCGGCGCTCCTGGTTCCTTTTGTTAGCGAACCGAAGCTGAGACTTGAAGGCGTAACCGTAACTGTGGGTGGGGTCGTGGATGAATTTGTCAGGCTGGTCTGAACGAAGATCAGCTCGTTCCCCTGGTTGATAACGACACCTTTCACTCCAAAGCGCTGCACATCAATGGTGTAGCCATACTCCTGGAACGAGATACTTCCAATGGTGGACTTAGAGGCCAAGTCTACGACTGTGAGCTTTAAGGCTCCGTAATACTGACTGTAAGAGCTACCGCCAAAGAAGATACGGGAGTTCGCTCGATCGAGCGCGAAGCCTCCACCGCTTCCCTGCGGGTAGGTGTACTTCACGGTCAGCGTGGCTGGGTCGATGACCTGACCGTTGGCCACGTAGAGTAAAGTTCCGTCGCTTGCAAGTGTGGCGCCTCCCGCTGAAGCGCCAAATGAACTCACGGCGGTATGCGTAATTCCAGTCGACGAGATCGAGTAGGACGAGACGTCAGGCGGGCTCTGATTGAATTCAGTGGAGAAGATAGTGCCTGGATCATTCACAAAGGCAAAGCTGTTTGCGGTAAGCTGCGTGCCTTCGGCCACGACTGGGCGCATCGTCGAATCGTCGTAAATAACAGCTCCGCCACCGCAGGGACTGACATTGATGTAGCAGAGTCCCACAATCCACGTGTGCGGTTTGCCCGGAACGACCGCAAGGGCAGATGCTTCGATTCCGTAGGACGAGAGGAAAGTATCGGATGTTGGCGGAAGCTGAACAGTGAAGTTGACCTTTCCAGATGGCAGAGCAATTTGTGATACGGACTGGAGATCATCCTGCCCAACGTACAAGAGGGTTCCATCATCAGAGAGCGCAAGAACATCTGGTTTTCCGCCAGTGAGAAGCGTACCGGTGATCTGCATCGCGACAGGATCGATGATCACCACGCTGTTGGCGTTCTGGGACGAGGTGCTGGAGATGCTGGCATAAAGTTGCGATGTGGCCGGATCGTAAACCGTGTGGAGGACCTGGAGGTTCTGCATGCGGCCGTAGACGACGGCCTGGAACGCATTGCTGGTGCCACCTCCCGGCGCGGGAGTGCGGACGGTTACAGATGATTCACCAATCTGGGCGAGATCGGCCGCTGTGAGTTGAGCAGCCAGATAGCCCTCGCTTCCGTAGTAGGTAGTCTTCGCGACTCCATTCCAATAGACGACGGAGTTTGGAAAGAAGCCGGTACCAATAATCCCCACCTGTCCCACGCCGGAGGTAATCTGAGCGATCGCCGGGATAGCAGTGATCACCGGCACGGGCGCAGTGGTAAGTCCGTTTCCAGTGAGCTGAATCGCCTGCGTGGGAGGAGTGAGGTTGTCCTGAAGAATCAGCGATCCGATGCGCGTTCCCGCGCCAGTAGGGCTGAAATTCATTGTGATTTGACAATTTCCGCGAGCAGGTACGGGAGATGTGCATGTGTTCTGCGTAATCTGAAAATCGCCGGTTACGGTTGCACTCGATAAGACGAACGGAGCACTGCCGGAGTTAGTAACTGCAAGCACGCCGAGTGAGCCGGTTTCTCCGACCAACAGATCGCTGAAGGTGATCGAGCTTGGAAAATAAACCGAGGGGACTCCTCCCGCGCCAGTGAAGGAGGCAACTTGGGGCGAGATAGCCATGTTGCCTGCGATGGTCAGTGTGCCGTCGGTCTCGCCAACCGCTGTGGGCGTGTAGGTGACTTGAACCTTGCAGGCTGAACCTGGAGCAATCGCACTGCAGTTGTTGGTTGCGGTATACAGCGAACTTGAGGACTGAACGCTCGACAAGGTCAGGGCAGCGTTGCCGCAGTTTGTAAGATTCAGAGAAGCCTGTGACGAAGTGCCAACCGGGATCGTACCGAATGCCAGGGTTGTTGAATCGAAACACAAGGACGGCGCTGGAACTGACACATCTATATTTGCGATGAACTGATAATTGAGAACCGTGTAGGCGGTCTGCGGTGACGGAGCCACCGGCTGGTAGACACCCGGTGTAGTCGGGAACAGTTTCGACTGAATGCCGCCGGCAATGAGCAGACGGTCGTCGGGATCGACGGTAAGCGCATTGAAACTCGCGCTGCTGTCAATTGCGCCGAGATAGCTGCTGAACTGCAAGCTACTCAGATCCCCGGTGAAGCGTGCCAACATGAGTGAACTGTTGATCGCAGGAAGACCCATCGAATTGTAGACAGAAACGAGAGGATTCTTGAGCGGCAGGTTTGCTGCGCCCGTAATTCCGCCCACCGCGACGTTCCCAATGCTGTCCACGCGAATGTCGCGCAGAACGGTGGACGCTCCGTAGTAGCCGGTTGACGAGGTGGTGATTCCGTTGAAATAAGTAGCAGCGAGTGCCTGCGTGCCATTGTTGTTCAGCTTGAAAATGAACCCATCCCAGCAGTCGCACGTCGCGATGCTGCCAAACGTTGGTTGGAAGGCGTTGGACTGAGCGGGGAGGTTGGTTTCTTGGGTCATCCCGCTGGTGTAGACATTATTTGAAGTATCGAGCGCAAGGCCTTCGACTGCATCCGTGCCAGGAAGGTATGTCGAGAAGACAAGGGCGCTTCCCGCCGCATTCAGTTTGAGAACGTAGCCAGAGATGCCGGTCACGGCATTAGGGAATGCGCGCTGGAGCACTCCGCTGGTCACTGGAAGGACGTTCCCGGTTGTACCCCCGATGACCACTTCGCCATTCGTGTTACGGCTAAGCCACCGAGGTCGATGCGGTGACCAGTCCCAAGGTTCTGCTGCTGTGGTAACTCAGGAATGGTCGCGCCGTAAAGAATGGTCCCATCCTTGCCGGCTTTGAGCACGAAAAGCGTCGGATCTGCTGGATAAGCAGCGGGAAGGCCGCCATATGCGCCAGGAGTATACGGGTAGGTCGGATCTTCCGTCGTCCCCGACATGTAGACGTTGCCGTTCGGATCGAAGACGACGCGATTCTGCCGAGGATTGTAGTCATCGTAGGCGCCGTCTGTGCTTCCGACGTAGCCGGAGTAACGCAGACTAGACCCATCAGCGGTCAACGATGCGAGGAAATTGTATGTAGTGGTGAAGGTACTGATGGTGCTAGATAGCTTCCCTGCAGCAGGAAAATCTCTAGAACTTGAAATGCCACTCACCGCGACGTTGCCACTCGTATCGACTGCGATTGACTGGCCTTGATCGCTATTCGTACCGCCAAGATAAGTTGAGAACAGAAGCGTGTGCAGCGTGGGGTCGAGTTTGGCGACAAAGGCGTCGGGGGCTGATGCCAATTGCGACTGTTTCGCGCTTGCTGTTGGGAAATCGGTCGAAGAGGTCCAGCCTGTAACGTACACGTTGCCACTCGGATCGGTTGCAATGTCGGTAATGACGTCCTGAGTTGTTCCGTCTAAGTAGGTGGCAAACTGAAGCACTGGATCGATGGTCAGAGGCTGAGCGGGATCATATCTGCCTACGCGGAAACCTACGGTGTGAGGTCCCTTCTTAACGAACGAAGTTGCGACCGGGACCTTGCCGCTTCGTGTGTCCTGCCACGCCTGCGGCGGATCGAAAGTGATTGGATGATCCCCGTTTCCGACAAGTAATTGGCCAGCCGGGTTGATACGTACGGATTCTTTGGCGCCGAAGCCAAAGGCTATGCCGCGGGGATCGGCATAAGGGGCGATAAGGAAATCGTGCTCCAGTTGCGCCCTATTGTCCTGACCGTGAAAAGCAAGGTCGATGCCGGGGTAGAGATTTCTGTACTTTATTTCTCCATAGGTGGCTATCCCGCGGATCCACTTAGTGTGGTCGGACCCGAGCAAGTAATTAGCATGTCCGGGCAGCATGGCAATGCCGTTCAGTTCGCGAGTTTCTGAAGCTTTGTCGAAACGCATCTGGATCAAGCGAGATCCGCCTTTTACAGACGGTATGAGGAAATCAGGCCCTGAAAGAGAAAACAGTCCTTGTACTCCCTGGTGGCGCGAGACAAAGCGGTACTGGGTGGCCACCTGGCCGTTGTTAGCCTCGAATGTGAGTGGAATCGATATCCGCGTTTTGTGCGCGGCCCTATCCGCGATCGAAGCAACAGGGAAACACAAGGCAAGACAGACAAGAATGCCGGAAAGGCAAAGACCTGAGAGTTTCATATAGTGAGCGGAGACCTGACGGAATTGTATTCCGATAGCGGTGAAGCGGTTAGTAACACTTTTGTGTGCGGGCCACCATTCGCCCCTTCGGGCGTTAATCGAATGGGTGCAGGTATGTTGAGGGCGATTCGGAAGGCACGAGTTGAGCAATTGCGACGCGGAGAGCTGATCGACGTGGAGAGGTTCGAGACGAAATCAGTTCGGCTGAGCTTCTGAAAATTGGCCAGCTTCTGCTGAAACATGGCCGGGATTATAGCTTGATTCGTCGTAGACATTCTGTGATTTGGATCGCCATGAACTCATCAAAATCGCAATAAGTGTGCCACCTTCGGATTTGCTCGCCAGCTAGTTTCGGTGAAGTGCACTTTGGAATGACCCAAGGCGGTCATAGCGAGAGTTTTCTTCTATGTGGTAGACTCGCCCGCAAATAATGAATTCAATCTTTCCTGCTGTGGAAAGCGTCTCCAGGGGCTCGTGTGACTGGTGGCGGGAAGTGTTGACTGCAATGACTGCTGGACGGCCGTGGTTCTCTCTTTTTGCTGTTTTGTGTCTCGGGTACGCAATGGGATGCGCAGTGCCGGCCCGGGCACAGATGCCAACAAGTTCCGCCGTGCAATCCCGGATCACGGCGCGTATCGATGAGTCCTCGTTGCATACACTGCGGGGCAATACGCATCCGCTGGCGCAACCAAGAAATGATATTGGCCCAGCCCCGGAATCGAAGGTCGCTCGCCGGTTAATTCTGGTGTTGACGCGGAGTGCAGTGCAGGAAGCGTCTCTCCAGACGTGGCTGAATTCGGTTCACGATGTGAGTTCACCAAATTATCACCAGTGGCTAACACCGGAGCAATTCGGCGCACGCTTCGGCGTCTCCGATGCGGATCTGGCCAAGGTGGAAGGATGGTTGGCGGGCCAGGGGTTCCGTGTGAACAGAGTCGCGCCAGGTCGGATGTCGCTCGAGTTTTCCGGTACGACGGCGCAGGTGCAAACGGCATTTCACACCTCGGTGCACAGCTATCTCGTGAATGGAGTGCGGCACTGGGCGAATACTTCTGATCCGCAGATACCGGCAGCATTAGCACCGGTAGTGGCCGGAGTGGCCAGACTGAACGATTTCAATCCAAGACCGAATGCCATCCGCGGCCCCGCAGGTATCTACAACCCGGAGACAAAGCGGATTGAACCCGCATACACAACGGGCGATACGACCAACGGGTACACGATCTTTGTGGGCCCAGCCGATGCAGCCACAATCTACGACACTCCGACTACATTCAATGCGAATCACAGCGGGACGCTTTTTGATGGGACCGGGGTAACGATCGGGATCGCGGGTGACTCGAACATCGATCTTCAACAAAATGCGAACTATCGCGCGACCTTCGGACTGCCGGCGAAGGCAACAACCGTGGTTGTCGATGGGACGGATCCCGGTGAGAACGGCGACGCGATAGAGGCGTATCTTGATACGCAGGTTGCGGGTGGAATCGCTCCGAATGCAAATGTGATTCTTTACACAGCGGCGAATACATACCTGGATGCGGGATTGTTCCTCGCGATCGGGCGGGCGATCGATGACAACAAGGCCGATATTCTCAATGTGAGTTTCGGAAGCTGCGAGGCGGACCAGGGAGTTGCCGGAAATCAATTCATCTATAACCTTTGGCAGCAGGCCGCAGCCCAGGGGATTTCCGTCACGGTATCGAGTGGGGACAGCGGATCAGCCGGATGCGACAACCCTAACGTCTGGTTGATAGCGCAATTGGGACTTGCAGTGAATGCGTTGGCATCCACGCCGTACAACATCGCGGTAGGTGGGACGGATTTCGATACCCTTTACAGCAACTTCCCATCGAGCTTTACGCAATATGTGGACGTCAACAATACATTGCCCAACCATCGGAGTGCGCTCAAGTACATTCCGGAACGCCCATGGAATGACTCGACCGTCCAGGGATACAACACCACGATTAGCGCGAATGTTCCGTGGACAGCAACGCAGTATGGCTCCAACGCGAATATTGTGGCGGCGGGTGGCGGAACGAGCGCATGCGTGCAACAGAGTGGAGGGGTGTGTTCGGCCGGGTACCCGGTTCCGAGCTGGCAAGCGGGTTTTGCGAGTTCAAGCACAGGGCGCAATTTGCCGGATGTGTCGTTTCTAGCAGGCAACGGACTGTATGGTGCGGCCTGGGGATTGTGTACCGACCAGCTTTATAGCCCGTCCGGAACGCAACTCCCTAACTGCACCGGTACTCCAACCACGGGCAACAGCTTCTATCTGACCGGAATCGGGGGAACGTCGGCAGCTGCGCCGGCCTTTGCTGGCATGCTCGCGCTACTCGAGCAGAAGACCGGCGGCCGCATCGGGCAGGCTGATTATGCCTTATACGACCTGGCGAAGAATCACTACAGCTCGGTTTTCCACGATGTCCAGACAGGTAACAATTCAGTTGTATGTGAGAACTGGGCTCCCGATTGCGCGGTGAATGGAAAGGGCTATTACTTCATCACCGGTTACAACGCCGGAACAGGCTTTGACGAGGCTTCGGGGCTTGGCAGTGTGGACGCCACACAGATGTTGAGTAACTGGGCAGGTGCGGGACTTGTGGGAACGAGTTCTTCTCTGACGCTAAATGGATCGACCGCACCCCTGAGCATCACGCATGGAAACAATGTTGCCGTGAATGTGGACGTGACGGCGAGCAGTAGCACTCCGGCAGGAGACGTGGCGCTGGTGGACAGCATCAATCCAGCCACTGTTCCTAATAGCGGGAGTATTGGGTCGTTTACGCTCGCGAGCGGCATTGCTTCCGGAACGACGGAGAGCTTGCCGGGAGGCAGCTACAGCGTATCCGCGCACTATGGCGGCAGCCCGACATTTGCACAGAGCGATTCTAATTTAATTCCGGTTAAGGTGAGCGCGGAGACGAGTTCGACGAATCTTACCGTGCAGGGAGTCTATGAGCCGGCCTCTGGGAGCCGAATATCGCCACCTCAATACGGCTATATCTACCTGATCGATGCACAGCCATATGGGAACAGCGCCTCAGCTGCGAATCCGAATGGAGACGCGACCGGGACGATCACGTTCAAGAATGGCAGCACGACGCTCGGGACCATTCCGCTGGGGAGCGACGGAATTGCGGAGTTGCAAACCTCCACCATCACGCCCGGCAGTGACAGTCTGACGGCGGTATTCCCGGGTGACGCGAGCTTCCAGGCGAGCACCAGCGCGCCTGTGGCGCTTACGGTGCAACCAATGATGACGGAAGTCCTGCTCAATACTTCCGGATCTTTTTACATCAATCTCGGCGATTCCATTACCATCAACGCGAAGCTGGTCAACTTTTACAATCTCACCACCCTGGACAGCCTGGGTGCCGCGCCAACCGGCACGATTACGCTTACCGATCAGACCGCAAATACGACGCTTGCGACTCTTCCCATCAATGGGACAGCCGGAAGCGCCACAGCCATTGCCACCGGAACGGTGACCTACACCACAAGCGCACTGGGAGCGGGCCAGCACAACATCGCGGCGTCCTATAGCGGAGATGGAAACTATGCGGCATCCCAGCCGTCTCCCGGAGACCTTATCACTGTCAACGGCGCTGCCGCAGCGATGACCGTGACGCCATCGCTAAACCCGGCCAAGAACGATCAGCCTTTACAGGTAACAATCTCCGTGTCGCAGTCAGGAACATACCCGGTACCGACCGGAACGATTACCCTCACAGCTTTCGTCGTTTCCTCTCCACTCTTCCATTCATCTGCGGTGCCGCTCGTGAACGGTTCGGCCACAATCACGATTCCAGCTAACACTTTGCCAATAGGCTCAGTGGTCCTGAACTCGGTCTACAGCGGCGACAAGAACTACAACAACAATTCCCTTGGGTACACCTTGCAGGTGATCTCCTCGGGTACAATCACGCCGTCTGTGTCGTTAACCCCGCCCGCAGGGATACAAACCAGCTACCCGTTCTCGATTCCCATCGTTGTTGCCGGCGCGAGCGGAAGCCCAACTCCGACCGGAAACGTCTCTCTGTCGATAAGTGGGAATAGCTGGGGCTCTCAGCCCCTCGTCAACGGATCCACTACCTTTGTCATAAATAACAATCTGCCTGGCGGGTCGAATTCTGTAACCGCAACTTACCTTGGCGATTCTATCTACACTAGCGGAACAGCGTCCGGCCTTGTGCGCTATATCGCGATGTCGATTGTTCAAGTGAATCCTTCGAGTGCTGACATTGCTGTCAATCAGTCACTGACTCTCGCTGTGGCCGTAGGCGGCAACTATACGGTAGGTGCCATCCCTGCGCCGACGGGTACGGTTACATTCACCAGCGGCACCTACTCCTCTGCCGCAACTCCGCTTAACAATGGCTTTGCCAGTATCACTATTCCGGCAAACACACTGGCGGTCGGCACCGACTCGTTCAATATGGACTACAGTGGCGATGCGAACTATCTCGCCGGTTCGGGTTTCGGGATCATCAGTGTCACAACCCCAATTCCCGCAGGTTTCAACCTAGTTGGTTCCAATCCTTCGTTTCTGGCCGGTGCGACCACCGGCAACACTTCGGCGATCACGATAAGTCCCACGGGAGGATTCACCGGAAATGTCACGATGACAGCCGCCATCACAAGCAATCCGGCAGGCGCTCAGAATCTACCAACATTGAGCTTCGGGACTACGAGCCCTGTGAATGTTACGGACGCGACTGGAGGCACAGCTACGCTCACCATCACGACCAAGGCGGCAACTACCGCGATGATGCGTGATCCTCAGCGGCCCTCAAGTCTGTGGTTCAGAGCAGGCGGTGCGGTGCTGGCATGCCTGCTGTTCCTCGGCATTCCTACGCGTCGGCGCAGTTCGCGCAACGTGCTTGGCATGTTGGCACTGCTGATGATTCTCGTTGAGAGTGTGCTCGCATGCGGCGGAGGCGGCGGATCGATCGGTGGAGGCGGAGGCACTACGACCATTCCAGGAACAACCGCTGGAAACTACACGGTGACGGTAACTGGGACTTCGGGGATCATTACATCGACGACTACAATCACGTTATCGGTGCATTAGAGGCATTTTTCGACTCGGTCAGCACAGGGCGTCTGAGCGGGCGGGTGAAGCGAAATTCGGAAGATCCTATACATACAACTAACGAGCGGAATTGACTGATCAGTTTTTAGTTTGGCAAAGACCCTTCTGGTCGCCTGCTGTTTATTGAAAAAGGCTCACTCCGGCTAAGGCCGAAGCCGCTGGTTCCGCAGATGGACGCGACCCAACGGCTGGCGGTCCATCATAAGGCTCGGGTCCAATGTGACCGCGGTGACAGGTGCCACACGTCACTGGCACTCCAGAGTTGTCGATGCTCGCGATGTAGTTTGAATTGATGACTTCAGTCATTCTGTACATTGCACGCGTAGCTTCCTTCAATGGTTTGGAATCATCGGCGTAGTTGAGTCCTGAATCGTCATCAGCGAGGGTAGTTTCTGTTGCGTCGGCATGGCACGAGTCACAACGCACATTGAGCGCGCGCGTCCAATCTTCCATGATGTTGCGAACTTGTTGTCCGGTCAGGTCGCGGGGCAGCGCTTTCAGGTTTCTGGGAAGAGGATAGACGTGCCGGACGGGCGAGTGGCCTGCATCCTGCATGGTGCCCGGAGCCTGCCCCGTAGTGGCCGCTGCGAAGATCAAGCACAGTAAACCAACCGGCGCGACAAATAGCAGGATGCGATCTAACAACTTCATAAAATGTGACCTTGTGTAATCAGAATCATCCGCAGCAAGTTGCTACGGCATCTGACTTCATTGTTCAATTCGCACAGAACGCCGAAGAAATGACGATCACCACGCCTCTTTCTTTTGCTGCTTCGACCACAAGTAGTCTGCGATGCGGTTGATGTCCTCATCGCTCAGCACGCTCTTCCACGAGGGCATGTAGAGCGGAGGCGTTGGACCAGCGGTGTTGTCTTTGGGCGGCACGCGGCCATTGCGGATGATGGCGATGATTTCGTCTTTTGTGTAGTCGTCGGAGACGTGCAGCAGACTTGGTACCTCGCCGCCTTGTGCATTCGGATTAGCCACGCCGCCTTGCAGTTCAGTTCCGTGACAGCCCACGCATCCGAAGCGCGCGAAATCCTGCTTACCCGCCTCAATGGCTACTTCTTCCGGTGTGAGTGCGTGCGTCCGCTTCGACAAAATTGATTGCATGTCGTCTGGCGTGGCAGTCGTCATGAAGGCAACGAGTGCCTTGCGAGCATTGGTCTCAAGATCGTATTCGGGCATTGAACTACCCGGATAGACTAATTCTGGATTCACGAGTTGTTCGTCGAGCCATTCGATGGAATGCCGCTTCGTCACGCCAAGAAGATCAGGGCCCGTCTTTGAACCAACTCCGCCAAGGGAATGACATGTGATGCAGTTCTTCTCAACAAACAGTTGGCGCCCATACTCGGGACTGGGAATTAGGCGCACACTGGAGTAGTAGGTTCCCATCTCTTCGTTCGTCAGTGAGAGCATGTAGTAAGTGAGGTCGCGTGCCTGCTCCTTGGTGAAGTGGAAGTTAGGCATGGCCGAGCCGGAAGAGACTGCATTCGGCGTGAGGAAATGACGCTCAAGCCATTCCGGAGAACGGCGATTGGCGCCTTCTTCAGTAAGATCGGGGCCGATGCTGCCGCCTACTCCGTTGAGTTTGTGGCAGCCACGGCAGCCCTGCGTCTCAAAGAGATGACGACCTTCCGTGAGTTCCGGGACATCGGGGACGTTCCCTTCTTTGTGGCAACGTCCGCAAGAGGCGCGAACGTACTCTTTCGGCAGGAGCGGCGTTTGCCAGAACTCGACATTGCCGTGTGCGCTGTCTTTTTCGGTAGCTAATCCCTGACCGCCGTGACAGATTGTGCAGCCGAACTTGGAAGGAATGTGCGGGCCGAGGCCTTGATGATAGCGGTAGGGCTCGGGCGCGTTCTTCATCGTCGGGTCTTCAACGCCAAGGTGGCACGTTGTGCAGCGATCGACGCGCTGCAGTCCTGTCAACATTACCTGATGAACTTCAGGCGGCGTGGCTAGAACAGCAGCCTTGGTAATTGCGTTGGGTTCTTCCTGCGCTTCAAGCTGAAGAAAGTTGTGCTGATAGGTCTTCCACGACGGCGTGTTTGCCTGCCAGGCAGCGGCGACGATCAATACGAGCGCGAGAATGCTAAGAGCGAAAAAGAGCTGCTGTAGTCTGCGTTCCATTACTCAGCTCCCGATACAACGTGAACCCACGGTGGAACCAGTGCCCATCCCGGACCGCGGAAAAAGGTACCAACCACAATCAGGATGAGATTCACCAAAACGAAGAATGTATAAATCCAGAGAGCCCACTTGCGATCGGCAAGGCGCCTGCTGGGATTCCTGTCAAAGTATGGGATTGCGATTAGTGCGATCACCATTAGCGCGGGGACTATTACACCGCCAAGTAAGGCGGAGTGACTGACCAGTTCCTGCAATCCGAGAAAATACCAAGGCGCCTTGGCGGGATTCGGCGTCTTGGCTGGATTAGCGAGTTCCTCTAGAGGCGCGTTGAAAAACAGCGAGATGGTCATGATGGTCGTGACGGTCGCCATGAGTACTACGGCCTCGCGTACGAAGGCGTAAGGATAAGAGAAGACGGTGTCTTCTTCTTCCTCCGGAGAGATGGTCTCAAAGATCGGCTTTCCTGTGACGACCTCCATGAGCCCGTAGGTCTTGGATTGCGCTGCCGCCTGCGTCTTCAGGGGAGTTACTTCTGCTGGAGCACCGATCGTGACCAAAGCTTCCTGCATCTGCGGCTTCAACTTCCAGACGGGCCGAGAGAGGCCGCCATCTTTGCGGACACGCCAGAAGTGGACAATGGTGAAAAGAATGATGAGCGCCGGAAGGACGGCCACGTGCAGAACGTAGAAGCGCAGCAGAGCTGCTTCTCCAACGCTATGTCCGCCGAGCAAAAGCTCACGAACCTGGCCGCCGACAAGCGGTGCATAGCTGCCGATATTGGTACCTACTGTGATAGCCCAGTAAGCGAGCTGATCCCACGGCAGCAGGTAGCCGGTGAACGACAAGCTTAGAGTCAGCAAAAGCAGGAAGACGCCGATCACCCAATTGAATTGCCGAGGCTTCTTATATGAGCCGGTGTAGAAAACGCGGCACATGTGCAGGAAGACGCAGATCACCATTCCATGCGCCGACCAGCGATGCATGTTGCGAAGGAACGGCCCCATGAAGACAACGAAACGGAGATCCTTCATGTCCTGATAGGCAGCTGATGGGTAAGGCCTGTAGTAGGCCATCAGGGCTATGCCGGTGGTGAGCAAGATCAGGAAGAGAAAGAAGGTGATGAAACCAAGGAAATAGGTATGTTTGAACTTGAGGTTTTCCTTCTTCACCTTGGCTGGATGGATGTGCAACCAGACGTTGAGAAAGACAAGTTCGGACTTCCCCTTGTCGGTGGACAGCGGATCCCGCCGTACGATCGATTGCCAGATTTCGCGGATCAGATTCATCGTTACACCATCAACCGGTACGAAGGCGGAACAACCTTGTCTTTATCGACGCGCAGCATTCCATCGCGGGCTTGCGTTACCTCAAACCACTGCAAGCCGCGAGGCGCAGGACCGTGTATCACCGATCCGTCAGGAGCAAAAACGCTGCCATGGCATGGGCAGTGGAAGCGCTCGTCACTTTGGAAGTGAGCAACGGTGCAGCCCAAATGCGTGCAAACCGCACTCGCCACAGCGAAGCCCTTGTCGCGGTCGCGAAACACAAAGATCTTCTCGTCCACCAGAAACGTGGGTGGCCCGAAGGGAAAATCGGCCGGTTGCCCAATCTTGAATGTCTGCGGCGGTTCGTAGAATACGCTTGGCATCAGGAAGCGAACTACCGCTGCCAAACTAACTCCGACCGCTGAACAGAGAGCGGTCACCCCTAGTGTCCCCCAACTTAGAAATGCTCGACGATTCATGCCTGGGCTCCCCTATTCAAAGACTTCTCTTTCCTGCTGTTCCAGAGCTTCCATAGTGATGGCCTGTGTGGGGCACCGCTCGGCGCAGAGGCCGCAGCGGATGCACTTCTCTTCGTTCTTGATGATTGCGCCGGCCTGGCCCGCTTGCAGTTGATCGGCAGACACACCGTAGCGGCTCTGTATCAACGCGTCGTACCGCGCATCTCCGCTTACCTGCACCAGATCCACAAGCCGCAGGCAGTTCTCCGGGCACACGTCAACGCACCCGGCGCAAAGAATGCACTTCGATCCGTCGAATATGGTGTTGACCTGGCAGTTGAGGCATCGTTTCCCCTCGGCACGGCCCTGCGCCTCGTCAAAACCCAACTCGACTTCAGCGATTCCGATGCGCCTGTTCGCCGCGAGTACCGGCATCTTCTGCCGCGGGGTTGAAAGAAAGCCGCGCGGCATTTCCCAGTTAGGCAGGATGCGGAATCGGCTGAGCACGGTCTTGGCGGTCTTGCCGCTGAGATACACGTGGATGGAACGCGCAGCACGATGTCCGTTGGCCACGGCTTCAA
Organism: Telmatobacter sp. DSM 110680; assembly: GCF_039994875.1. Classification (GTDB taxonomy): domain Bacteria; phylum Acidobacteriota; class Terriglobia; order Terriglobales; family Acidobacteriaceae; genus Telmatobacter. Next base: position 4,216,195 of record NZ_CP121196.1, read on the forward strand.
CGAGAATGCGTGGCCCGAAAGCCACATCGCCGCCTGCGAACACACCGGGGGCGGTCGTCATCAGGTTCTCGTCGATCTTGAGGATTCCACGCGGGGTAACTTCGACACCTTCCTCGCCGCTGAGGAAGGAGAGATCGGCTTGCTGGCCGATCGCGAGAATTACGCTGTCGCACGGGATAATTTTCTCTTCATCGCTGAACGCTGGATTGAAGCGGCCATTCTCATCAAAAACCGTTAGACAGCGCCGAACCTTGAGCCCGGTGACGACGCCATTCTCTCCGACGATTTCTTTCGGTCCCCAGCCATTGTCGACCACGATGCCTTCGTGTTCGGCTTCGTCGACTTCGCCTTTCCAGGCGGGCATTTGCACGCGTGATTCAAGGCTGACCAGTTCCACTTCTTCGGCACCTGATCGCATTGCCATGCGGGCGGCATCAAACGCTGGTTGCAGACCCTTCGCGTCTTCATCCTCTTCTGCAAAATCGACTGCTTCATGCACAAGACGCACTGCGGCGCGAGCAACATCGATGGCTACATTGCCGCCGCCGACGACAACAACTCGCTTGCCGAGTTCAATCTCGAATCCGAGATTTACATTGATGAGAAAGTCGATTCCGTTGTAAACGCCCGCCAGGTGCGCGCCCGGGATGTTCAGTTCGCGACCTTTGTTCAAGCCTGTAGCCAGCAAGACAGAATCGAACTTCGACCTAAGTTCCTTGAAGGAGATATCGCGACCAAGGGTTACGCGCGTGTGCAGCGTAACGCCCATGGCGAGAATATTGTCGACTTCCATCTTGATAATTTCGCGTGGAAGGCGAAATTGGGGAATACCGAGATAAAGCATTCCACCCGGAACGGGCGCCGACTCGAATACCTCAACGGTGTAACCGAGCAGGGCAAGATCGTGCGCACAAGTAAGACCGCATACGCCAGCTCCGATTACTGCAATCTTCTTTCCACGCTTCTGAGGAGGCTGCAGTTTCTTCCGGGCAGGATCGTGGCCAGTTCCAAGATTGTGCCGATCCGTGGCGTAGCGCTTGAGAGCGCAGATGGCGATCGGCTCGTCAATTTTGCCGCGCCGGCAGTTGTCTTCGCAGGGATGCGCGCAGATTCTTCCCAGGACATAAGCAAAGGGATTTGGCGCGCGGGCAAGCAGATACGCTTCTTCGTCCTTGGATATTCCAATGGCCTGCACGTAGCGGCCACACTCGGTGTGAATGGGGCAGGCGGCACGGCAAGGAATATTCTTGTCGAAGTAGTCTCGGTCCGGAACCGTGATGGAATAGCGCATCCGTTCCCCTGTCTCGCTGTTCATGCAACTTCTGAATCTGATCGTGAACTGTTTGTTGCTGCTCTTATAGGAGGCTCCGGCGAGCGATACTGCTACTCGCCGGAATTTTGAGACAAGATCACCAAAGCGTAACGAAACGCTCTAGTGCTGCTGCGCCTTCAGCTTTTCAATTTCCTCGTCGCTCAACGATTTGAAGAACGCGGAAGGATTCTTATCTTTGCGGTTCTCCTGGTCGTAGGCAAGGAAGTCATAGATTGTTTTTCCCTGAGAATCGCTAATCCCAGAGTTTGGCTTGTGCATCATGCGCTTCACGTAACGATTCCACTCGGCAGTAGTCATGGTGGTGTTGATTGGACGCGCAATGGTGTGGCATTTCGAACACTTGTCCGTGAACACCTTGTAGCCCTTCTGCTGGTCAGCAGGATATTTAGAGACATCAACTTTGTCGGCGCCCTTGTCCTGGGGCAGCGTCACGTTGCTGCTGCTTTGTGCCGCAAGGAATATCGGAAGTGCCAAACCTGCGACAGCGATGATGCGAATTGCCTTCTGCATTTTTCAATCTCCTCTTACCACGCGAATCTCAAATCAAGTTTGAAAAGCTTGTCTGTAGTCCCCAGCAGGGCCACGGGATCGCCATCGTGTTCCTCGTTGTAGGACGCACGGAGAATTACGTTGCCCATCTGCGTCATTGCATGCTCTACACCCACACCCCATGCCCGCGTATGCATCGTCGGCTGCAGAGTTATTTTTTGAGTTCCGCGATCAAGACGGGCCATAAATGCAGTGCCGGTCTTGATGTAGTAATCGCCCTCTACGTGGTAGGTATTGGAGGTGTAGTTCTGTCCCGTATCTCCCTGGTCCCACTGCCAATCGTCGCGGCCGTGAATATATCCGCCGAGCACGTCGAGCTTGTCAAAGAACAGGTAGTTTCCCATAGCTCCGACGCGATCGAAGGAGGGGGTGTAGGTGAACTCATTTTCAGCGCCGGCATTTTGTACTTGGTCTTTCGATCCGTGGTAGTACATCGCGGTCACGCCGCCATCTGGCCCGAACCAGTAGTCGCCGTCAACCCAGAAATCCTTCGCGTTTTTTGTCGAAGCATTCAGAATCGCATTGCCATTGGCGTCCAGGCCATTTGTTACCTTGGCTGAAACGGCGAAGATGTTTTTGAAATAGTTAGAAGCCCATGTATAGCCACCGTCGACGCCGACAGGCGCCTGATCGAGTGTCACGCCGTTCGGGTCAGTGTTGGTGAGAAAGTATGCCGGGTCTGGGAAGAGGTTATAAAACATCGCCGCCCGCGTGCCTTCACCTTCCTGCATGTGCATCTGGCCGGCCTTGAGGAAGTAGCTGCTGTTCGCACGGCCACCATGCCACTGCCCAAATCCCTGCTCGAGGCCATTGGATCCGTCCTGATACATCTCGTAGTGAACGAAGTAAGAGAAGCCGGTCTCGGGTACTGGTCCAGCAACGAACAGAGCCGCCTCGTCGAGATTGAAGCTGAAGGCGGAGGTGTCAGTTGCCGGAGGTGTTGTGCCGGTTTCCGCGATGTTCTTGTCTTCGGTGGCGCTTGCCTGGAGCAGAATCGCGAAGGTATTTATGAGATCGAACTTGATGTTCTTATCGAGCGCCGTGATCTTAGGCGCTGGCTTGCTCCCGTCCATCTCGTCCGGAGGCATCCGATATCCGAGCCGCTTGAACATGTAGCCGTTCTTGTTGAGTGCCGGGGGAACCGTGTGGCAGGTGTAGCACCTTACGCCATACTTGCGTGCAAACGCTGGAATCGCGTTACCGGGTTGTGGCATCAGCAGGACTAAGCCAAACACCAGCAGGATTGCTTTGAGGCATGAGTTCCAGACTTTCATGTGCGGGAGCTCCTGCCTGTCTCCACTGCATCTCTGGTGCCAAACGTTGGCTGTCTTAAAATGAGCTACTTAAGCGGCGCGTGGAAGAGAAGTGGGGATTCTATTCCCCGCTTTCCTGCGGCAGTTGGGGGTTGAATTCCCCAGTCTGTGCGTCTTTTTCACGTTTCATAAGCGCATAGAACGTCTTACGGTCCACTCCGGCTTCGCGAGCAGCAGCGCTCACGTTTCCATTGCAGCGGGCAAGCACGGCATTAGCATATGAGCTCTCAAAGCTGGCGAGATACTGCTCTCGCGCATCCTTCCACGGAAGCGCAGAAAGGCTGCTGACCGCTTCCACCCTTGGCGAATCTTCTTCCACATCTTCCGCGCCAAGAACACCATCAGCATGCAAGGCCGTTAACCGCTCCATGACGTTCTTCAGTTGGCGAACATTGCCGGGCCACCGTTCCTTGAGAAGTGCTTCATAGAACTGAGGTGAGCCGATGATGCTCTTGCCGTAGCGGCGCGAGAATCGCTCCAGAAAGAAACGGGCAAGACGTGGAACGTCTTCCGGTCTCTCGCGCAATGGCGGAAGCTTTACGGTGATCACGCTGAGGCGATAGTAGAGTTCTTCGCGAAACGTTCCAGACTTGATTTTGGCCGCAAGGTCTTGGTTGGTGGCGCATAGAATGCGGCAATCCACGCGTACTAGCGACAATCCTCCGAGACGTCGAAGAGCTCGTTCTTCGACAAAACGAAAGAGACGAGTCTGAAGCTCTACTCCAAGATCTCCGATTTCGTCGAGGAAGAGCGTCCCCCCCTCTGCTGACTCGATCAGACCTTTCTTGGTACGTTCTGCCCCTGTGAACGCGCCCTTTTCGTAGCCGAACAGTTCGCTTTCGATCAAAGAACCCGGCATAGCGCTGCACTCTACTGGAACAAAAGGTCCATCCTTGCGTCGGCTCTGGTCATGGATCAAGCGGGCAGTCACTTCCTTACCTGTCCCGCTTTCTCCCAGAATCATCACGGTTGCATCGGTGCCTGCCGCCCTGCGGCACTTGTCCATCTGGTCCAGCATCGCCGCATTGTGGCTTTGCGCAGCATCAACCTCACCCAAGGATTCCAGGCGGCTCTTCAGCTTCTCGACTTCGTGCTCGAGGGTAGCGTGAGAGAGCGCCCGCTTAACCACCAGAAGAAGTTCCTCGCGCTTGAAAGGCTTCTGTAGATAGTCGAAAGCGCCATTTCGAATGGCGAGCACAGCGCCTTCAACCGATCCGAATGCGGTGAGGAAGACGATCGGAATAGAGGGTTGTGCTTCATGCAGTTTCGCAAATACTTCTTCACCGGTCATTCCAGGCATGCGCACATCCAGCAACACCAGATCGGGCGGATGCGCAAATGCATCCGCCAGGCCCACGGCCGGATCCACGAATGTGCAGACTGTAACACCGGGCATTCGAAGCATTCGCTGAATGTTTTCACCCAGCGCAGCTTCGTCATCGATCACCAGGATGCGGCTCACTCCGTCTTTCCTCCAGCGAACCAGTGGTAAGGCTGGCCACGCGTGAATCGCGCAGGCGGCAGCTCAACCACGAAGCTGGCGCCTCCGCCGTCTCTAGGCTCGTAACGGATTCGGCCATCATACATATCCAACAGGCTGGCTGCCAAAAATAGCCCCAGGCCTAGCCGCTCTCGTCCCGTACTCTGCGAGACAAATGGTTCGAAGAGATGACCGCGAATGCTATCCGGCACTCCTGGTCCGTTGTCTTCGACCTTGACGACCACTCTCGCTCCGGCAGTGCGATAGGGCTCGAGCCGTACCCAGACTGTGGCATTGGCTCGTTCTTTCAGTGCTTCTACCGCATTGCTTAAGAGGCCTCGCACCACTTCACCAACTACATGTTCCGGCACATCGACGCGCGGCACCTCCGAAGCCTCCAACAGAAGCTTCACCCCACGACTGGAAGCTGAAGGCCGCTGCGCTTCGAGTGCGTCTTCCAGAGACTTTTGCGGAACGGATGCATCAAACACCTCTCCGCCGCGCTCGCGCCGCAACGCCTGGAGCAGCGTGCTCGCGATGCTGGTCATGTATTGAGTCTCTTTGAGCATCTGCTCGAGATCGGCACAGATGGCTCGATCCTCCTTGCGCTCCTCGAGAAGAACTTCAATACGACCCGCGACAATCGCAAGAGGATTGTTGAACTCGTGCATAAATCCGGCAGTAAATTGACCGAGCAGAGTGAGTTGGTGAGATAACCTGGCCTGCCGATCCGCCGCCTGCAACTCCTCTCGCAAACGCGACGTGCGGTAACGCACCGTGTCTAGTTGGAGTTTCAACTGAACTACTTCTTCGTCGGAAGCCGCTGCACGTGCGAGCAAGCGGCGGCAATCGCGCCGGAAATAAATCAAAGCCGGAAGCGGTGCAAGAACGACTGCAAGGCCCGAAAGTAGAATCCCGGCGGGGAGATATCTTTGCCCAATCCAGTACGCAAGGCCCAGAATCGGAAATACCAAGCATCCGCTCAGCCAGAGGAGAAGCCTCTCGCGCTGTTTTGACTGGTTCGTGCCAGCGTCATATTCTCGCGTCTTGGACATACCGCTCAAGTGTAGTGCTTTCAGCTAGAAGGATCGGGCAGTCACAGACACTTGTTTCCCCAACCATCGATCTCAGTGAACGCCAATGCCGGTCACTTCGGACCAACGGGACGGCGCGCGGTCGTCGGTTTTTGGGATCACAATCCGATAATCAGTGTTAGATCTGCGGCGCAGTCGCTGCGTGAGGTCGTGAATTATGAAGGGCGCCATCATCTCACCCGCTCGATTGCTGACACGAATTGGCCGCTGCTGAAGCACCATTCCGTCTCTTTGAGCGCGATCGCGCCAGTGACGCAGAGAAGTTCTAGATTTCCGCCACTTACGATACTCAGGTCAGGAGAACACGCTGCGAGCACGCCAGTGCTGTGAGGTGGTTGTTTTCACAGAAGGGTGGCTATTTCTTTGAATTACCCCGCAGATCCTTTTGAGTTGTTGGATCATCGGCGACCTTTGCTTGTGGGACGTCGCCATCTTGCGATTTTTGTTCTGACGTTTTATCTGGCAGCGCAGTTCGCGGCTCTTTGGTTACTGACTCCGACGTGGTTTCCGGCTTCTCGCGAGCTAGCAGCGCGTCAAGACGGTACTCAGCATTATCGGCTTCAGCGGAAGCGGAGTGCACCTTTTCGCTCAAGGCTTGCAACTCTGCCTTGCTGGGCGCTGGTTCGCCGGCAATCGCAAGCAGGGCCGGCATCTGCAGCCACCAGAGCAATTCTTCGTAGGGCTCGCACACCAAATAGGTGTGACCGCCAGCCTCGTGAACACCAGCCAACCAGCGGACATCAGGGTCAGTCCAGAGAGCGCGCTGAAGGCCAGCGACGATTGGTTCTGCAGCCACAGCGACCGGAACCTTTGCTATCGGAACGAATTTCGCCGTTTTTCCAAGAACATTTGCATCGCCAGCGATCGGTCCGGGGGTGTCGGCAGGCTTCACTTCACTGCCCTCCAACGTGGGAGTAACAAACTCCGGCGCATCCGACACTTCCTTCCCACTTTTGGACTGTGCCAGCAGGACGACCTTGATGCGAGCGGCAGCACGCCATCCGGTTTCGCCTTCGAATCCGAGGCGGGTGAATGACTCGGCAAGTGGCTGGCGCAGGCGCAGGCGATCAAAGAGGTCGAGCGCGACTTGTTCCGGCTTTTCTGCGTCGATAGAGTCCGCAAGTGTTTCAAGAGCACACCAGGCGATAATGGGACCCCACATGGCGGTCGCGGTCATTTGCGGACTGGGGCTGGGAAGAACGCGACGCGCAGCGGCTGTCCACGGTTTCGGAAAGAGCGTTTCAACAACTGGAATACGCATAGCTGCGCTGAGGCGTTCGCGGAAGGCAGGCCCGAGCAGTCCGGGCATGGTCATGTCCTTTTGGATACCGGAGCGCGAACGATACGCCGGCTGCGCGACGCGCAGGAATGCCTCGCAGCGGGTCCATGCAACATTGAACAGCTCGCTGCGCTTGCGATTCACCTTGCGATCGAGAGCCGCACTTACGGTACCGGTTCCGGCGGTGGCGCGCGGATGTTCGGCCAGGTCGGTGAGGAGGCGAATCATGTCCTGATCGAGAAGGGCATGGACTGATTGATACAGGGGCTGTAACTCCATGTCGACCAGCGCGTCATCAAGGCTGGGGACGCCACGACCGTTGAGTTGATCGCAGAGGCGGTCCCACGGCTTCTCAGCGGATGCCCATTTCTCATGCCAGTCCATAAATACGTGGCACTGGTAGGCGCTCAATTGCAGCGTGATGCCTCGGCTGGCGAACTCGTTGGCGCGACGAAGATACTCAAGTCCGGTAAGCGTGTCGCGGTAGGCGAGAATTGCGCCGGTATCTCCGCCGAATCCCAGGCCATCGCCGATGGTGCGCTGGCGGAGTTGAGAAGTACCCTTGTCGGCGTATGCGGCGGAGTTATGGATGGTGCCGTGCGCGGTGCCGTAGTGATTGTTGTAGACGATAAGTGCGCGCTCGTTGCCGGTGCGGTTGGAGTAGGCGAAGATGTTTTCGTCGACGGAACCGGAGCCTTCGAAAAAGTCGTAGAGCAGGAAGTTGTGGCTCTCGGCAAAGACCCAGCGGCGTTTGAGCAGGGGGGCGATTTCACGATCGTGGCGCTCCACTAGCCAGTGATCGGGCGTCTCGTCGTAACGCGGGCGGTAGTACTCCATTCCATACTTTTCTGTGAAGCCTTCGATCTGTCCGTGGCCGAACATCGGGAGGCCGGGCAACGTGGCCATCAGGGCAGCAACGCCGAAACATTTGTCGCCTTTGCCAAATTGATCAATTGCCGTTCTTTCATCAGGATTGCTCATGAAGTTGACGTAACGCTTCATGATGTCCGGATCGAATTCAAGCGTGTTTTTGATGACCGAACGATACTCGGCGTTTTTCTCGTCGCGCATCATGTTCATGAAGGCGCTGTTGTAGACGCGATGCATGCCGAGGGTGCGAACGAAGTAGCCTTCCATGAGCCAGAAAGCTTCGGCGAGCAGCAGCGTGCCCGGCACTTCAGCGGCAACACGATCCACCACTTCGCGCCAGAATTCATGGGGCATGTGCTGGTTGAATTCCGCCTGGCTCATGCTGTATTCGGCACGCGAAGGAATGGCACCACTGGATCCCGGGCCTGGAAACCAGAGTCGATGAAAGTGGCGCTTGGCAAGCGTCATGGCGGCGTCGAAGCGGATGACTGGGAAGAGGCGCGCCACGTAAAGGATGGTTTGAATCACCTGCTCCCGCACGGCAGGATTCAGGTAATCGAGTTGCGCGGTATCGTTCCAGGGAAAGCTGGTGCCGTCGTTGCCGTGATAGATGTAGCGGGTGTCGTTGGTCCACTTGTCTCGGCGCTGGAAGACAACGGCTGCATCGGTTTGTTCAAAGTAATGGTCGTCGATTTTGATTTCGACGCGGCCATCGTGCGATAGGTCGGGGCCGTTGAAGCTGTACGCAGGGTAGGGCTTGTCCGGGCGGGAGATGAACCACTCCGGATGCTCGATGACCCACGGCGAATCGATGCCCATGTGGTTGGGCACCATGTCGCTGGCGAGGCGAATGCCCTTGTGATAGCAGCGGTCGCGCAGATTGATATAGGCGGATTCACCGCCAAGATCTTCGGCGATTTTGTAGTCGAAGAGAGAGTACGCCGAGGCTACAGCGTCCTGGTTGCCGCAGAGTTGCTTGATTGTCTTCGATGCACGGCTGCGTTCCCAGACGCCGATGAGCCAGAGAGAATTAAGACCGCGATGGGCGAGGGTTGCAAGCTCTTCGTCGGGGATCTGGTCGAGACGGTGGATGTGACGGCCGTACTGCTTGCTGAGCTGCGCGAGCCAGACGTAGGTGCTCTTTGCAATCAGTACAGTGTTCGGCATCCACGCGGTGTCGGGACTGAATTTTTCGTATTCGTTTGCGGGATCGCCGAAGGTGGGAACCTGGGACTCGCTTACGATCGAAGGCCACTGCTGGGTTCCGCTTTCGCGGCGACGACGTGCTGCTTCTTCGGCGGCAGCGCGAATGCGCGCTGCGTCCGGATTGAACTGCATCCAGATGGCCAGCTCTTCCTCGTGCAGAACTTCGCCAGCCATCATCAGGAATTTGTCCATGCTGTCGCCCAGCAACGGACGCCAGAGTTTGCGGATGAGGGCAAGCTGCTCAGCTAACGAAGCGGGAGCACCGCTGACGGGCGCACGCAGCAGGTCGAGAAGGCTGATGGCGGTCGCGCCTTCGATGGGAATCAGAGGACGGGTGGAGAAATATTGCGGCAGTTCCTGGGTTACCTGGCGGTAGACGGTCCTCTCTGCGAGAGGCTTGTCTTCGAAAAGTTCTTCAAACTGCTTGAATGCTTCGTTGCGATTGGCGGACCACAGGAGCAGCAGTTCTTCCAGGGCGGCAGCCCGGTGCGGAATGCTGCCGGTCTTGCCGTTGAGCCATTGGCGCGGCGTCTCCTGCCCGCGCATCACGGTCTGACCCGGAAAATGCTCGACAAACGTGAGCAGCATGGTGTCGAGTTCGGGCGAGCCGACACGGCCAGCGAACCAGTCGAGGGCGGCGGTCATGACTTCGGGGTCAAATTGCTCGCGATAACGCGCCATCAGGACGTGACTCGCTTCGTCGATGAGGCCCATCGCAAACAGCGCACCCGCGTGGACTGCCTGATCGGGGTACTTGCCCGCCTGGCGCACCTGGTTCATCTGGTGGGCGAAGGCGCGGCACGCCGAAACGTTGGCAAAGACCACGTTGCCGTTATAGGAAAAAAGCGACTCCGCGAAACGATACCGTTCGCGTGCCTTTCGAGAGATGTGGAACTCCATCATGAGAAATCCAGCTCCCATGCAAACGCCGTACAAGACGTGCAGTTGATTACTGCGGGTTTTCTTTTCCGTGGTTTACGAGCTATGCCGCCGGGACAAAACGAGGCCAGTCAGTAAAGTAACACTTCGAGGGGACAAGGTGGCAGGCAAAGGTCTGAAAGCTGAAAGACAACAATCCATGGAACGCAAATGTTGGGAACTCTCCGAAACGAGACCGAATTGCCACGACAGCGGCAAGACCGGTAAACTTATGATGCGCTTTCGTATTGTGCACGCCACCAAATGCTGGGAGAAGTTCCAGTGAGTGGAACGCGGGTGCAAGATTTTGTGGATTGCGCTGCTTCTTGCCATGGATCGCCGGCCGCCGGGCCCCAGCGACTGCCTCGGGAAGTGGTACTACAAGCCGCGGAGAGGTGGCAGAGCCCGGTTGAATGCACCTGACTCGAAATCAGGCATAGGGGTAACTCTATCGGGAGTTCGAATCTCCCCCTCTCCGCCATAATTCACTGACGACTATTTAGACTGGATGTCGGTGTAAATATAAGAAACTACGATTCCATCTTGAGAGTCCTCACCGGAATCGATGAGCTTGGTAAATCACCAGTCCGGGCCGATAGGGATGCGACGAGAGCCAAAAAGGAAGAGCGCAAACGAGCTTGCGTGGTTTAAACATTCCTGCTATCCCTGAGTGACAGACAAGAGCCGGCGCGAATCTACGGGATCAGACCCCTACGATGCGGGGTTACTCCCAGCGAAAGATCCTGGAAGACAGAGCTGTGCACAAAATAAAGAATATGACCATCGCGGCGACATCGCTCGTGTGGGTAGACCAGCCTTCGCCATTCCAAATCCCTTTCAGCAAGCTGACGGCGTAGGTGAGCGGCAGGGCGCGTGCGACAGTGTTAAGCGCGGGCGGAAGAACGGAAAGCGGCACAAACAATCCCGATATCGCGATCATTGGATACAGAATGAGCGCACCGATCGGCTGCGCAAAGCGTGCCGTGGGAACAATGCTGGCGATGATGAAGCCAACCGAAAGAATGCTGCAGGTACTGATCATGAGCGCCGCGGTGAAGGATAGCCATGGAACGTGTGCGCCAGGAGGAAAGTAATGTCTGCCTGCCAGGACCATCAGAATAAGCGTCGCCGCCGTGAGCATGAGTTTCACAATCACGTGGGCTGCCAGAATGGTGTACGGGCGCAAAGGAGTGGCCCTGAGACGTTTAAGGATGCCGCTTTCGCGATAGATGGAGATGATGGTGACCATCGAGAGCACGGCGCTGATGACGATGAGAAGTGATACGAAGACCGGGATCCCGGCACCGGAAAGTCCACCACCCGGTATGGAAGAAGGCCCTACCCGGTGGTAAGTAATGCGACGCAGCACCATGAAGATCAGCACGGGAAAAAGAACAGTTCCCATGGCGCCAAGCGGTTCGCGCATGAATACTTTCATTTCGATCCAGATCAGTTTCGACAGTCCACGAAGCATCATGTCTTTTCCCTACTCGCGTATTGAATGGCCGGTGAGCTTTAGAAAGACGTCCTCAAGGTTGGGGAGAATGGTTCGGAAATCCGTAACGCGAATCTGATTGTCCGAAAGGCAATGAATCACTTCGGTGACAAAGTCGTCTCCAGTGCCGCTGATCGTGTAGCGTTTGCCATTGCAACTTACCGACTCTACTCCGGGGATCTGCTGAAAGCGCTGCTGCGCCTGGACGTTGTCTGTATCCATGACGACCGTTCTCTGCGGACAATGACGAGCTACGATCTTCTCCGGCGTGTCTATCTCGATGATCCGGCCATGTTCCATGATGGCGACGCGGTCGCAGAGTCGTTCGGCTTCTTCCATTAGGTGCGTGGTGAGGAAGACCGTCTTGCCGCGGTCGCGGATGCCGCGAACCAAGTCCCAGATGGCTCGACGGGCCTGTGGATCAAGGCCGGTTGTCAACTCGTCGAGAAACACCACTTCAGGATCGTTGATCAATGCCAGTGCGATGAACAGCCGTTGTTTCTGGCCCCCGGAGAGATCCATAAACCAGGAGTTGCGCTTGTCGGCGAGACCTAACTGTTCGAGCAGGCGTTCGCCATCGACGGCTTTCTTGCGATAGAGCGACGCCCAGAGGTCGACCGCTTCCCAGACTTTGATTCTTTTCTGTAGCTGCGCCTGTTGAAGTTGAACGCCAATGCGCTCCTGGAGCATGTAGGCCTGGCGGACGGGATCGAGACCGAGGACGGCGATAGTGCCGCGGTCAGGCTTGCGAACCCCTTCGACACATTCCATGGTGGTGGTTTTTCCCGCGCCATTGGGGCCGATTAGACCGAAGATTTCTCCTTCGTTAACGACGAAAGACGCTTCCTCGACGGCTATGGTCGTGCCGTAGGCCTTTCGGATGCCGGAAACCTGAATGACTGGATGCATGGGGGCTTTTGAATTGCAGCGGTGGGGTAGCCTGTTCGGAGTTTATCTCAGCGAGTTGCGGCGGAAGCTAATCGCGCCTACGAATCGTAGAGCGAAGAGCGCAACGAGTGCGGAAATCGTCCGCACAGATGAGGCTTCGGCTATGCTGGATCCTGCTCAAGAAACAGGGTTGAACGGAGAGATCCATATGGTGTTGAGGGACGGAATCGACATGATGACAGGGCTCCGCAATACGGTCACAAAAGGTTGGTATAAACAATTTGCGGTTGTGCTGAAGGTCACGCTCACCGTCATCCTGGCAACGGCTGCGATGCTAGCGCCTGCGCAGGTGGAATACGTTGATCCGACGATTGGAAATGTCGGCGTTCTTCTTGTGCCTACACGTCCGGCGGTGTACATGCCCAACAGCATGATCCGGGTGTACCCGATTCGATCAGATGCAATGGATGACCAGATCGAGTCGTTTCCGCTGACGATCAACTCTCATCGGATTCAAGAATTGTTCAGCCTGATGCCTGGGGAGAGCGGAAAGGCCGCCACGTGGGACCAGGAGGTGACGACGCCGTATTACTACTCCGTGCGACTGGGCGATTCGCGTATTCAAACGGAGTTTTCGACGACAGAGCGTTGCGGCTATTTTCGCATGACTTTTCCAGCGGGCCATGCTTCGTTGATGCTTGCGAATCGTCTTACTGGAAGTTTGCACATGGAAGGAGCAGTCGCAGTTACCGGCGAAGAACGCTTTAATGATATGGCGGCTTATGTTTATGGGGAATTTCGGGAACCAGTGCAAACCAAGACAGAGACGATAGAAGATAAGTCGCGGCTGATCGTTTCAAGCAGTTCCAAGGTGATGGAGTTCCGCTACGGCATTTCGTTCATCAGCGTCGAGCAGGCAAAGAGAAATCTTGCACGGGAGATCCCAGAGTGGGGCCTTGAAAGCGTCAAGGAAGCTGGAAAGAAACGATGGAACGAGACGCTTGGCCAGATCGCGGTTGAAGGCGGGACGGAGGCGCAACGCAAGGTTTTCTACACCGCACTTTACCGCTGCTTCGAACGCATGATTAACATCACCGAGGATGGGCACTATTACAGCGCTTTCGATCATAAGGTGCATGAAGATGCGCGGCCGTTCTATGTCGACAACTGGCTTTGGGATACGTACAGAGCGCTCGAGCCGCTGCAGACGCTGCTGAATCCAGAGATGGAAGCGGACAAGATCCAGTCGTATGTGCGCATGTACCAGCAATCGGGCGTGATGCCTACGTTCGCAATTCTCACAGGAAACTACGCATGTATGAACGGCAATCATGCTGCGCCGTGGCTTGCGGATGCATGGTTCAAGGGGGTGCGTAATTTCGATTTGCCGACGGCTTATGCGGGCGTGCGCAAGCGTTCGCTGGAGATGACGCTGCTTCCGTGGCGCCTCGGGCCGAAAAGTCCGTTGGATGATTTTTATAACGAGCACGGATATATGCCGGCGTTGCGGCACGGCGAGAAAGAGACGTTCCCGCAGGTGCATCCTTTCGAAAAGCGTCAGCCGGTTCCGGTCACGCTTGAAAACAGTTTCGACGACTGGAATATTGCGCAACTCGCTCGGGAATTAAAGAAACCGGGCGATGAGCAGCTATTTCTAAAGCGGGCTGCGAATTTCAAAAATTTATTTCGCGCCGACAAGGGAATGATGTGGCCGAAGGACGCCGAGGGAAAGTGGATTGAGCCACTTGATCCGAAGTTCGACGGCGGAATGGGCGGCCGCGATTACTACGACGAAAATAATGGGTACACCTACACCTGGGATGTGCCGCATGATTTTGGCGGATTGATCGAGTTGATGGGTGGGACGACGAACGCAGAAAAAAATCTGGATCAACTCTTTCGCGAGCCGCTGGACCGATCGAAATATGAGTTTCAGGCGAAGTTTCCGGATTCCACATCGATGGTCGGACAGTTTTCAATGGGAAATGAACCGAGCTTCGACATTCCGTACATCTATAACCGGCTCGGCGCTCCATGGAAGACGCAGAAGCGCGTGCGCATGCTGCTGGAGTCGTTCTTCACCGATGAGCTAGAGGGGATTCCGGGGGACGAGGACGGCGGCGGCATGAGTGCATTCGCAGTTTTTTCTATGCTTGGCTTCTATCCAGTCACGCCCGGCATTCCGGTTTATGACATTGGCAGTCCAGTGTTCGATAAGGCTACGATTCACCTGAAAAATGGAAAGGACGTTGTGATCGTCGCTCGTAACAATTCGCGCAGCAATAAGTATGTGCAAAGCATTCGACTCAATGGCCGTCCCCTTGAACAGGTGTGGTTTCGGCATGCAGAGATCGCGAATGGCGGAACGCTGGAACTGGTGATGGGTGATGCGCCCAATACTTCTCTTGGCTCGATGCCATCACAGTTTCCGCCAGCATCTGCTGCAGTGTTGCCGGAGCAATACATCCAATAGCGCTGATAACAGCTTGCGCGGTCCTCGTTTAGATTTTGCCGGGCTGTTTTGTTCGACGTGCGCGGCCGGTCTGGATGGTGTCGGTCTTTGGCTTCTTTTCGGTTACGGCTTTGTCGAGTAGGTGGCCGATTGCGTCGAAACTTGCTTGCGGTCCGGTCCAGCGTAGACGGTCCACGTTGTCAAAGAGAGGGATGTCTGTCCTTAGTGTCGCGAGCTTCCTGAAGAGAAGCGCGAGGTCTCGTTCACGTTCCAGCGTTGATGCCAGCGAAGCCGAGTTCAGCACATTTACATGCCAGTCGTGAGACGCCGCCGGGATGGACTCGATGTGGCCAAACCGGGACAATACAGCCGCAGAGGACTTTGCTCCCCAGCCAGGAAGACCCGGATAGCCGTCTGCCGAATCGCCAACCAGCGCGAGATAGTCCGGAATCGATGCGGGAGAGACGCCGAATTTGGCTACAACGCCCGCTTCATCGATAACAACTTTCGTGCGCCGAACTAACTGGACCACGTGCGATCCTTGCACGCATTGGGCCAGGTCCTTGTCTGGAGTACAGATGACCACCTGCTCGACACGAGAGTCTTTAGTGGCAAGTGCTGCGGCTGCGGCGAGAGCGTCGTCGGCTTCAAACTCCACCATCGGCCACACAACGATGCCCGCTGCGGCGAGGACTTCTTCGAGGATCGGAAACTGGGACAGCAGATCAGGTTCGACGCCTTCCCCGGTCTTGTATCCGGCCCAAAGGTTGTTGCGAAACGACTCGATTACGTGATCGGTGGCAACGCCAATGTGGGTAACACCTTCGCGCATCATGCCCAGAAGCGATGCAAGCACGCCGCGGACGGCTCCAACTTCGCGGCCCTGTGCATCGCGGGCCTTTGGCATGGCAAAGTAGTGCCGAAAGAGTTCGTACGTTCCGTCAACCAGATAGACTTTCAACAGGAAGCTCCGCAAACATCATAGGAATAACTGCAATCCTAACTTTCGTCCCTGGTTCGTAGGTATCTGTTCATTTGGAAATGGTGAACTTCGCAGAGAGAGTTGCATCCGAAGAGCCTCCCGCGAATACCGTGTAGCTGCCCGGCTCCACGACCCATTGATGATTGCGGGCCCACACCGCAAGGTCATCGCGCTTCAGATGGAATTCCAGCTGCCTTGATTCGCCCGGCTTGAGATGGACACGAGAAAAACCTTTCAGCGCTCGGTCCGCCACCTCAACGCTGCTCACGTCATGATGCAGGTACAACTGCGCGACCTCGTCGCCTTCCCTGTTTCCGGTATTGGTCACAGTCACGTGCACGACAAGGTCTTCCCTGCTCCCGGATGTCGGCGTTTGTACAGACAACTGGCTGTATTCGAAACTCGTAAAGCTGAGGCCAAATCCGAAGGGAAACTGGGGCTTTCGATCCCCATCCACATACTTATTGGTTTTCGATGGATCGAAATTGTAGAAGTCTGGGAGTTGACCGAGGCTTCGTGGAAAGGTGATGGTGAGCTTTCCGCCCGGATTGTTGTCGCCGAAGAGGGTTTCTGCGACGGCCTGACCACCATATTCGCCGGGGTACCAGGCTTCCAGGATCGCGGGGACATGTTCAGCCGCCCACGGGATGGTGAGGGGGCGACCGTTTTGCAGGACGAGAACTACGGGCTTGCCGGTTGCAATAATCGCTTCAAGCAGCGGCTGCTGATTTCCGGGAAGATCCAGACTCTGCCTGTCGAATCCTTCTCCGGAGATTCCCTGATACTCGCCCAAAGCAAGGATGGCGATCTCGGATTCCTTAGCGGCCTCTACGGCTCTTTGAATGTCGGAGCCGTCGTTTACCACCAGTGTGGCGCTGGGAAGGATTGAACGCAAACCGTCGGCAATACTAATGCGTTGTCCGTTCTTCTCGTCTTCGTAATCCCCATAGCGAGCAATGGCGGCATTCGGGCCGATCAAGGCAACTCGTTTCACCGTCTTTGATAGCGGCAAAAGATGGCCATCGTTTTTCAGGAGTGTCATTGATTCGCGTGCCGACTGCAGAGAAATTGCCAGATGTTCTTTGCTGCGCTTCGTACGAGCAGTCAGCGATGTATCTACGTAAGGGTGATCGAAGAGCCCGAGTGCGAACTTGGCGCGAAGTACGGAAGAAACTGCGCGATCCAATGCTTCGGGTCGGAGTGTGTGGTCCTCACATCCGGAGATGATTGCGTTCTGAAATTCCTCGTGGCTGAAATCATAGAACTGCATATCAACGCCGGCATTGATCGCCTGCACGATAGCATCCTTGGCATTCGCGGCGGTGTGGTGATCCTCCCACAGACGCCGGATCGCGCCGAGGTCGGAAAGCACGAACCCTTTGAATCCGCACTCTCCGCGCAGAATGGTAGTGAAGATATCGGGATCGGATGCGACTGGAACGCCGTCTATTTCGTGATATGCCGCCATCACTCCCATCGCGTGGCCCTCCTGAATTGCAGGCTCGAACGACTTCAGCATGATCGTGCGAAGTTCCCGTTCGCCGATGTGCACCGGAGAAGTATTAAGCCCACTTTCGGGAGAGCCGTGACCCACGAAGTGCTTCGGCTCCGCAATGACGGAATGGTCGCTGCTTAGCGATTCGCCCTGGGCGCCTTGAACATAGGCCAGCCCCAGTATTCCTGTGAGGTATGGATCTTCGCCGAAGTCTTCTTCAACGCGGCCCCATCGTGGTTCCCGTGCCACGTCGAGCACCGGGGCAAGCACCATATCCACGCCCGCTGCGCGCATCTCGGCCGCAATTGCTGCTGCGGTGCTGTGCGCCAGTGCGGGGTCCCAGGTGGCAGCAAGATTGATGGGAGCGGGAAAGACGGTGCCGTCGTTGTATCCATGCAGGCCTTCTTCAATGAAGAGAGCAGGGATGCCGAGCCTTGAGTGCTCGATTGTCCAGCGCTGAATTTCATTCGAGAATTCGGCACTGGGATAGAGATCGTGCACGCTGCCCACTCCCAACAATCCGAACAGTTTTTCGGCATTGTGGGTTTGGAATTTTGCCTCCGGCGCGACATGTGTCTTGTCGAGAGCCTTATCAACGAGGTCCGGCACGCCGGCGTACATGTCGAGTTGGCGCGCCTTTTCTTCGACAGTCATCCGCTTGATCAAGTCGCGCACACGATCGTCGATGGGGAGCGTTGGTTGCTTATAGGGCGCCGTGTCATTTGAAACACGCGCTGATTGCTGGGCCAGCATAGCAACTGGAAGGCATAGAAACAAGTGAACGAGAATTTGAGGTCTCATGGAGATTCTATGAACAGTAACATTTTGGATACGATGTTTCGAACCCGCCACTCTCCCACAAAGGAAAAGGCCGGGAGAATAGTCTCCCGGCCTTTCAGGTTGAGGTGAGGTTTAGAAGCTGGCGCGCATGCCAAACTCCATCTTGCGAGGGCTGTTGGCTTGCGAGGTCTGTGCGCCCCAGGTGGATGAGTCGTAGAGGGTCATTGCCGGATCGGCGAGAACGTCGTGGTTAAAGACGTTGGTGAAGATCACGGAGAACTTGAGTGCGACGCTCTCCCAGACCTTGACGCTCTTTTCCACGCTCATGTCGACGTTCCAGTAGGGTGTTCCGACGATGGGACCAACTCCAGGGTTCTTGGCGTCGATGCCCAGGATGGGTGCACGAACCTGGTCCCAAACTGCTTCGGGATTTGCGAACAGGTTGACGGCTCGGTTGCCCGTGCCTGCGGTGGCCGTTCCCACTCCATTCGAACCCGCGACGTTGTAGTGCGAGGAATTGCCGCCGTTGTACTTGCTGGTAAAGACGCACTGTTCGTTGGAGAAGTAGTTGTTGGCATCGGATGAGCCAAAGGATTGGCCGTCGGTCTGCGTGTCGCAGTAGACCGGCTCGCCGCTGCCTGCGGTGAAGATAGGGGCAAACGACCATCCACCGGCGACGCGACCGAGGATGCCCTGCTGACCCTTGAAGATTGTTGGCTGGTACACCATGTAGGAGTTGTAGACGAACTTGCGGTTGAACGCCTGCACCCCATACATCTTCGAGAGGTCAAAGGCGTCGTTGGGTGTGTATTCGCTGGTGGCCTGGACAAATGCGCCCGTACCAAGAGCCTTGCTGAAGGTGAAGTTGTTATGCATCAGCAGCCCGTGGAAGTTCTGCGTGGTCAAGGTAATGAAGGCGCCGTTGTAGTTGCCATAGCCGATGCTGGCGTTGAGAGCGAGACCACTCGACGCAATGGCAGGGTGATTGATGGCGGCGTTAACAACGCCATTGTTCATCATCGAGGGCCCTTGCGTGGCATTGAAGTTGAAGATCCCGTTGTCGAGATCTGACCAGAGGCTCCAGACCGCCTGGGTTTGGAGGTTGCCGAATTCATTGGCCATTACAGCAGCGGTGCAGCTAGCGTAGCCATTGCAGTATGTCGACCCTGCCAGCGCGGTTTCGAAGAATGGCTGTGGCGTGACGCTTGAGGGCATCGTTGCGTTGTTGCATGCTGCAGTCGACTGATCGCAACCGAGAGCCTTTTCCAAGTTGGCATAGGCGGTTTTGAAGTCCTGTCCGCCCTGAACCATCATGTAAGGAACAACGTTGAGATCCACCGGCTGGTATTCGTGCTTGATGATGCGCCCGATATAGCCAACTTCGAGAGTGTTATTGCGGTTGATCTGGCGCTGGATGGTGAAGTCGAAGGTGTCGGAGACATTGGGCCGGAAGTTTGGATCGAGGCCTTCAGCCGCCGAACTCTCGGAATTGTTGTAGCCCGGATAGACGGGTTGCGGCAATGTAGGGCTAGCCGGAGCGAGAGGTGCAGTGTTTCCATCCACACCGATTCGGAAAGCGGTAGTACCGGTCGGATTGGCGGGACCGCATTGTCCGCTGGCGAGAGCCTGTGTGCATTGCACCGGCTGGATCAAGCCAACACCGAGCAGTGGCACGAGCACCAGATCAACGCCATTAAGACGACCGTAGACACGGCCGTAGCCACCGCGAATAACGGTGCCTTCATGTCCGAAGATCTTGCTTCCAATACTGTCTTCGGCAAAATGCGGATTCCAGGCCACGCC
Source organism: Telmatobacter sp. DSM 110680 (assembly GCF_039994875.1). Classification (GTDB taxonomy): domain Bacteria; phylum Acidobacteriota; class Terriglobia; order Terriglobales; family Acidobacteriaceae; genus Telmatobacter. The sequence continues at coordinate 4,236,132 of NZ_CP121196.1, forward strand.
GACGCGAGGACTGAATGAGCCGTAGAAGGGATTATAGGGGTACTTGTTTCCGTTTCCGACGTTGCCGACGAGGGCAAAGCCGAGTTCAGGGTTGTAGACCTGACCCTTCAACGCGGCGGCCTTTTTCTGGGTGAGATAATCCAGGGTCTTCACTGGTTCGTCTGCCGCGTCAACAAGTACGGTCTGCTTGCCGGAGGCTTCGGTCGGGGGCATCTCCAGGGTCCACCCCATGCCGTAGCTCAGGGTGAAGGAGGGCTTCATATGCCAGGTGTCGCTGAAATACACGTTGTAATAAGGGATGGTGCTTTGATCGAATGCGTGGGTCAGGGGCGGGTTCAGGGCCAGCGTCGGGCCCTGACGGGTATACGCCACCTGCGCCGCGGTCACAATTCCAAGAGCTGCTGCCGCTACACGGCCAGCCTTCGACCCAGATGGATAGCCATTGGCCTCCAAATCCCCCGGCCCCGAAAGGTCGAGGTTTCCGACGCCCGTTCCACCACTCTGTCCGAGTTGATAGGTGGGAGTGAAGTTGATGCCACCGCCATTGTCTGAGCGCTGATGGAAGTTGTAGTTGTGCTGGTATTGGCCACCGAATGTGATGAGGTGGTTGCCTTTTACCAGAGTCAAGTCATCCCGGTAGAACTGGTCCTGACCGTCCCAGAAGCGCGTGCGGACGTTCTGCGTGTTGACGTTGAAGGGTGCGAGCGGACTGCCGGTTTCGCCGAATGGCTCCAAGGCTCCGCCCAGTCCCGCGATCTGCGGTGGCGCATTCTGATCAGACCATGACCAGTAGTTGCGCAGATAGCTGTAGTGGAAATCGTTTGTCAGTTTCGTCGTGATGTTCGTCGTCAGTCCTGCCACGTAATACCAAGGCTGTTGCGGACGGGAGGCGACGGAAGTCGGCTTGCCCAGTGTGTCGCCCTTGAAGAATCCGCCGATATCGATCTGGCTAGTCGAGGCCTGGACGAGCTTGTAGTAGCGATAGCTGGTCATGAAGTGCCACTTATCGCCAAAATCGTGGTCCAAGCGGCCTACGAGGAAGTTGTCCTTTGTCGGGAGAGCCAAGGTACCCGTGAACTCGTATTCGTTAACTCCGTCGCATGTTGCGCTTGGAATGTGCGGGCAACCAGGGGTTCCTGCCGGTTCGTATTTGTTCCACATTTGCTGAACGACCGGGTTGATACCGATGTGGCGCGGATCGAGAGCGGCCAAATCATATGTCACTCCGCCAAAGCTGACGATGCCATTGCGCATATTCGGCGATGGCACGGGCCGTCTGTACACTTCAGAATTTGGGTAGCGATATCCCTGGTAAAGCGCAAAGAGATAGGTCTTGCCACCGATGAAGTGTGGAAGGATGGGTCCGCCCGCTCCAAAACCGAACTTGCTGTAGTGGTAGTCGGGAGGCGGCGTGTAATTAGCAGGGTCGTTGTTATCCCATGTGTTGGCGCTAAAGTTGTTGTCGAGGTAGTACTCGTAGCCGGTACCGTGCCATCTGTTTGTTCCGCGTTTGGTCACGACTTCAACCTGCGCGCCGGCGGAGTTGTTAAAGTCGGCGGTCTGGTTGGTGGCGTTCACCTTGAACTCTTCAACGCTGTCTGAGGGCGTGGGCAGCACACCAGTTGCGCCTGCTGCGACGTTGCGGTTCTGGTTGGCGATTCCTGTCGGGTCGCCCGCAAACGATCCTGTGTAGACGGACATGCTGCCGTCCATGTCATTGGTGTTGTTTCCGCCGTCGAGTGAGAAGGTGCTCTGGTCAACGACTGTGCCGGCGACGCTGCCATCAGGGCTGACGCCTACCTGCAGAGTTGTAAAGGTTCCGGCATCGTGGAGGAGACTGGGAAGTTGAGCGATCGCCTCTTGCTCAACAGTGCTGCCGACGGTTGCGTTGAGGGTTTGCAGGTCGGTTCCGGCTGCCTGCACTTCGACGGTCTGCTGCGCGCTGCCTACAGTTAGTTTGAAGTTCGCGGTGCTTTGAGTGCCGACCTGTACTGTTTGACCGCTGAGTTTGGCAATTTCGAATCCGGTCTTGCTGGCGGTGATGTTGTAGGAGCCCGGCCCGACGTTGACGAAGACATACTGACCGGTGTGGCTGGTGACGGTCGTACGTTCCGCGTTGGTGGAGGTATCTGTGAGAATCACAGTTGCCTCAGGAACGACTGCGCCGCTTTGATCGGTAACCGTACCGGTTACGGTGCCGGTGTTGGTGGCCTGTGCAAACGCGACAGACACGCTTAAGCAGATAAGCATGAGAAACGCGATTGCCCGCAAGGGGAATCTACATCCAAGTTGCGTCATCAAACCGCTCCTTCAAAGGTTAAGATTTGGTCCCGCTTAGGAACACGGGATCTTTCAAAAAGCCGACCGCGTGACAAACTTTTATGAACAGCGTCTAACCCGGCAGAGGAACTCCTGGTAACTCACTACCGGTCTTTCTGGAAAGCCGAAATGAATGACATCGCTCATCTGTATGGCGATGTTCTTTGTTGCTTCAAGTGATAGAACTTTGAGACCTGGAATTTGGGGAACTTGGTCTACATTTTTTCCGTTGAACGCCTACAAAAAAACGATGCAAGAAAAGTCAGTATTACCTCGAATTACATCTTTGCGAGACTGAACAGCTCAGGGTTCTCCTTGATCGGCGAAGTGTGCTGCCTCGTCCACACAAATTCGTAGTCGAGCGACGAGCTTGTGAGCTTAATCGTCGAATCTACGAGAAAAGGTGTGTACTGCACTTGCCACTTCATTCGGGGGAGACTTGTCGAATTTCTGTCGCTAAAAACGAGGTTGATTACCCAAAAAATGCAGGAGCGGTTGTTTGCCGCGTTGTGTGAACTGGACCCCCGGGGGATTGAGAGCATCCAGTGAAAAGTTGTTTCAAATTAACATGGAATCGTTTCCCCTTTCAACAAGTTTTAAAAGAATGTGTGGCAGGGGATGGTTGAGCCGACCCTTTTCCGGCTCTTTCCGTGGCCCATTCGATCTCAGAAAAACCGGTTTACCTGCTTGGTTTTACCTCGAAAGTGACGTGAGACAACAATTGAGAGCTCTTCAAGGCCCAAGCTGCACTGACGCTCGCTCCAAAGCTCTGCGCAGACTCGTAAAGAACCTGCAACCTAAATGGAGCGGAATTGTGTTGTCGCCCGTCTATTAAAACAAGCTGTTTCGTTTCAACACGCTCAATGATGTGCTTTAGCCTTGCTGATTCTAGCGAGGGTATGCCCCTTGGGGTATAGTTGGGGCAACTCTTGAAGAGCGGAAGCAAGCTGGTTCGCCATTATTCACCTTCTCTTGAAGTGGGCTCGAGTGAATAGCGGGATTGCGGTACCTGAAAAAACCGAAGGAGCTCGCCCGAACAACGAGCCTCCGTCTCGCCCGCGCATGAAGCGATGGGCGCTCATTGCCGTCACCTTCCTCGCAGTCTTCATTGCTCTCCTGGTCGCCGTCACGCGGCTTCGTACGCATACCGCAAACACAAACCCGCACGACTCTGCTGCCGCGCAGACCTCAGTCCGGCTCACGGGCAAGACTCAGGCGGTGCGCTCGCGGGCCATTCTAGCGCCGTTATTGGCAGGACAGCAGGTAGGGACGCTGACCATTGTCAAGCTGGCGTCGAGTGGCATTCACGTGAAACAGGGCGACCTTTTAGTCGAGTTCGATCGCCAGGCGCAGCTAAAGGATTTTGTCGACAAGAAGGCGCAAAGCGACGATCAAAACGGCAAGGTCATGGAAGCGCAGGCCGCCGAAATTGCCGCCAAGTCTAAAGATGAGACCGACCTTGAGCAGGCGGAGACTGCACTCAGCAAAGCTGAACTGGAGATGCAGAAGGTCGAATTGATGTCCCGGATCGATGCGGAAAAAGCCCGTCAAAATCTCGATGAAGCCAAAGCCACCCTCGCTCAGCTGAAGGAGACTTTTGACCTGAAGCGTAAGGCCGCTCAGGCGGCGATACGCGTGCTCGAGATCCAGCGGGATCGCACTCTCGAAGTTATGGTGCATGCGCAGACCAACGCTTCACAGATGCAGATTCGCTCGCCGATCGACGGCATCGTCGTGTTGAACACGATTTGGAAAGAGGGCACTATGGGCGAGGTGAAAGAGGGTGATCAGGTACGGCCGGGCGTTCCCTTCATGCAGGTTGTTGACCCGTCCATGATGGAAGTCCACGTGATGGTCAACCAGGAAGACCTCGCCAAGCTCACCCTGGGACAATCGGCACAAGTGCATCTGGATGCTTATCCAGATATCACTTTGCAAGGCCAGCTTGAATCTATCGATCCGATGGGAAAACCCGGCGACTTTTCCGCCCGGATGCGCAATTTCTCTGCGACATTCTCCGTTAAGGGATCGGATCCGAGACTGATGCCAGACCTCTCTGCAGCTGTCGATGTGCAGGCAGCGCAGCAGCCCAGCAATTTGAGTGCTTCGCGATGAAGTGGAATGTGCGCAGTCTCATCAAGGAGCGCAGAGCTATCGGCGTTGGGGCATTGCTTCTCGCGGCTAGTCTCGGACTGTTTGCATATGTTCGATCCACGCGCCGGGAGCCCAATCTGCCTGCCTATCAAGTGCAGCGCTCGGAGTTTTTAGATGTGCTGCAATTCCGCGGCGACGTCAAAGCGCTGAAATCCGTCACCATTTCTGCGCCTCCGGATGTCGGCATGTTGCAGATCCTCAAGATTTCGCCGGATGGTTCCCAGGTGAAGAAGGGCGACGTCGTGGCGGAGTTCGACCCTTCGAAAACCAAGCAGGAACTCGATCAGGACAAGTCGGTTTTGAAATCCGCGGATGCTCAGATTGAACAAGCGCGTGCGCAGGGAAAACTTACTGACGAAGAAGACACCACAGCAGTGATGAAGGCCCGATTCGACGTTGAATCGACCAAGCTGGACGCAAGCAAAAGCGAAATCCTCTCGAAAATCGACGGCGCAGAATCGCAACTCAAGGTTACTGACGCGGAGCAGTCACTGCGTCAGGCAGAGGAGAAGCTGAAGGCTGACCGGGCAAAAACGACGGCCACAGTCGATGCATACCGCCATGCCAGCGGCAAGGCGAAATTCGACGAAGAGCGCGCAGGCCATGGGCTGGATTCCATGGTCTTGAAAGCGCCCAATGACGGGACCATTTCTCTGATTCCCGTGTGGCACAGCGGCTCTGAAAGCCCATTCAAGGCTGGAGACCAGGTGTGGTCGGGCGCGCCGATCGCGGAACTTCCTGATGCCTCGTCGCTGCGCATCGTTGCGCACGTTGACGAGGTGGAACGGGGCCGACTTCATCTTTCGCAGCCTGCGACGCTGCAACTCGACGCCATTGCCGACCGGCAATTCACGGGAAAAATCGTGAGCATTGGAACAATCGCCTCTATGGATTTTTCAGCAGGATGGCCGTTTCCCCGCAATTTTACTCTCGATCTGGCTATCGATCAGAACGATCCACGCTTGCGGCCCGGAATGACAGTTCAGATCACGGTAATCATCGACCGCATTCCTAACTCGATTTCAATTCCCACGCAAGCTTCTTTCGTGAAGTCTGGCCGTACGGTCGCTTATGTATGGAACGGCTCGAAGTTTGCAGAACGCACGATCCAGATCGAACGTCGGAGCCGTGACCGCGCTCTGATTTCTTCCGGGCTCGCTCCGGGCGATCGCGTGGCACTAAAAGACCCGACGGTGGCCCCATGAAGAAGTCGCGCACTGGCATATGGGTCATTCTCGGCATCGTTGTTGTGTGCGGCGTGGGCGCCGTGATCGCCATGAATCGCAAAAGTAGTTCGCTGACTGGCGCCGATGAGATTCCGTTAGCCCTGGTGAAGCGGGGCGACGTCGAAATCGAAGTGCACGCGCGCGGCGAGGTCAGCGCTGCCCATTCCAGCATGCTGGCAGCACCCGCCATCGGCGGAGACGCACTTCAGATCACGCGACTCCCGCAAACCGGTGATCGGATCAAGAAAGGCGACGTTGTCATTGAGTTTGATCCCAGTGAACAGCACTACAAGCTCGATCAGAACCGCTCAGAACTGCAGCAGGCCGAGCAGGAGATTACCAAAGCTAAAGACGATGCACTGGTGCTGGCAGCGGAAGATAAAGTCGCATTGCTCAAGGCTCGTTACGATGTCCGTCGCGCTGAACTGGATGTCGAGAAGAAGGAATTGGATAGCAAGATCGATGCTCAAAAGCACGAATTGACTTTGCAGCAGAACAGACGCGTTCTAGAGCAACTCGAAAAGGATGTGGAATCTCACAAGGCTACCGGTCAGGCTTCCATTTTTCTCGCCCAGGAAAAATACAACAAGGCAAAGCTCGCGATGGATCAGGCGCAGCAAAACCTCGATCACATGCACGTCACGGCTCCGATGGATGGCCTGGTCTCGATCCAGAAGAACATGGACGCTACCGGAGGAATGTTCTTTGGCGGCATGTCGCTGCCAGACTTTCGGCCAGGGGACCAGGTTCGGCCAGGCAGCGCGATTGTGCAGGTACTCGACCTTAGCGGAATGAATCTGACGGCACATGTTCAGGAAGATCAGCATGACAACGTGAAGGCTGGAGAACCAGTCGAGGTGGCATTTGATGCAATACCTTCAAAGAAGTTTCGCGGCACCGTCAAAACGGTCGCGGGAATGGCAATGCAGTCGTTCTTCAGTAGTGAATCCGCACATAATTTCGACGTAACCATTCAGCTTGTCGACGCCGATCCCGGGCTGCGTCCTGGTTTGACCGCAGAGATTGTTTTCAAAGGGACCCGTCAAACGGGGGTAAATTCCATTCCACGCCAGGCTCTGTTTATGAAGGACGGCAAGCGGGTTGTGTTTGTCAGAGCGGGCAGCAGCTATCAGCAGCGCGAAGTTCAGATCAAGGGTGAGAGCGAGACTCGGGCCGTCATTGAGGGTCTCGCCGAAGGAACACAAGTGGCTCTCCTCGACCCAACGGTGCCACGTAAAACTGGCCCAGCCGGTAGCGGATCGTCCAGCACGATGGGAGCTCCCTGATGCCGATTCTCGATTCAAAAAAGCAGGCGCTCGTCGTCTCTGTGGCTCAGCAATGGACGCGGGACGCGGAATTGGGCTGGAAGAATCTGCTGCTGCACGGCACGCGGTCGGCCCTCACGATGCTGGGCATGATCTTCGGCGTCGCCGCCGTTGTTGCCATGCTTTCGATCGGCGCGGGGGCCCGCCAGCGTGTGATGGCGATGATTGAGCAGATGGGGGTGCACAATCTCATCGTCGAAGCTAAGGAGACGGTCGAATGGCAGGCGCATTCAAAATTGCGCAAAATCTCGCCTGGCCTCACCTTACAGGACTACCGCGTGATTCTGGATGATGTCAGCGGAGTGACTGCATCTACTCCGCGCAAACGCCTCACTCCTTCAAAGATCATTCCAAAGGCCCGGCAGGATATGCCGGTTGTTTACGGCGTGAACCCGGCATACCAGAAAATCGCCGGTCTTCAATTATCGGGCGGAAGATTTTTTGATCAGCAGGATGAAGACTCGGGCGCGCCGGTTTGCGTACTTGGCGCCGCGGCCGGTTGGAGCCTGTTTGGCTCAGCGAACGCACTCGGAGAATACGTCAAAGTCAACGAGCAGTGGTTCAGGGTTATCGGCATTGTGAACCCGCAATTGAGCTCTGAAACCTCAGTTGCAGGCACTCCGGCCGTCGACACCAACAACATTATTTACGTACCGCTGAAATCGGCATTCCAGCGTCTCGAAGACAGCTACAGCGATATGCGCGACGAAATTGACGGCCTCTATCTGCAGATCGGAGACAACGCCAGCGTTTCAGAATCGGCACAAGTTACGCATGCAATTCTCGACTCCTCGCATCACGGCGCCGACGACTTCAGCATCGTGGTTCCCGCCGAACTGCTGGCGGAACAAAAACGGACAGAGCATCTTTTCAGCATCGTCATGGTGGCGATCGCCTCCATTTCGCTGCTTGTCGGCGGAATTGGAATCATGAATATCATGCTGGCCAGCATTCTTGAACGGACGCGTGAAATTGGCTTGCGGCGAGCGGTCGGCGCGCGCCAATCGGACATTGTGCGTCAGTTTGTCGTCGAGGCCACGATGATCTCTTTTGCCGGTGGGAGCATCGGAGTAGTCCTCGGGTTTGTGATCTCCCGCGCGATCGCGTGGCTCGCTGGATGGTCAACAATCGTCACCTTTGGTTCCATCGCGCTCGCCTTCCTTGTCTCTATTTCGGTTGGCCTGGTCTTTGGAATTTATCCGGCCACAAAAGCAGCCCGGCTCGACCCGGTTGAAGCAATTCGTTACGAGTGATGTGGAAACACGAACGCCGGAAATGAGCAGATGGGGCAGCGGTATGGCCTTAATTGACCGGCGCTACTGCGGAGAACGAATGAAATTGATGCGCTTTGGTTTTCTATTGCTGTTCGCAATTGCTTCCTCCGCCACATTGCTGGCGCAGGCACAACCCGGGGAGAGTTACAAAGGATTGCTTACCGCGCGCGTGCGCTCCCAGACGTTGCCTCCGTCCAGCCACATGAAGGCTTACATACAGGATGGGAAACTTCGTCTCGGTCTTCGTGATGCGATTCTTCTCGCACTCGAAAACAACAGCCAGATTCAGATTGAAGAAACACAGATAGAAACGAACAAATTCTCACTGCTGGCAGCATTCCAGCCCTTCGATCCGTTGCTCCAGAGCAGTCTCAACATTAGCCGGTCTTCTAATCCTGCCTATTATCAGTTGCAAGGCGTCGGGCAAACTGGCGCGGGAGTTCTGAATAATCTAAACCAAATCGGTCAAGTGTCGTACACGCAGATGCTCACCACTGGAACCAATCTGCAGGCTACGATCTATAGTGCGCGCAACTCCACAAACAGTTCGTTTTACTTTTTCAATCCTAATTACAGTTCCTACCTCGACCTGAATTTCACGCAGCCACTTCTTCGCAATCGCGGACGCTTTGCCAACACGGCGCTGATCAAGATTGCACGCAAAGCTTTATCCCAGTCGCGCTGGAGCTTTGAAGCCGACGTCAACGATCTTATTCAACAGGTTGTGATTCAGTATTGGGCTGCGGTGCAGGCTCGCGGTGCTCTCGAGGTTCAGAATCGTTCGGTTGACCTTGCCGAAGTCAGCTTCAAACGGGACAAGCGCGCACTCGAGCTTGGCGCATTACCTCCGCTCGATATCAGCCGTTCGGAATCAGAAGTGGCTGCGCGGCGGGTGGGACAGGTTCAGGCGGCTTACGCGCTGCAACAGGCCGAGGAGGCATTGCGTCTGACTATCGGAGCTGATCAGGATGCGCAGGTTCGCGCACTTCCTCTGGAATTAAGCGAAAACCCTGAGCCGACCGGAGAATTGCAAACAACGCAACTCGATGCGGCATTGACGCAGGCACTGAGTCAACGGCCTGAGGTGGCTGCCGCCGGCGATGCGCTCGCTGGGGACGAACTTTCCATTCGGCTCGCGCATAATCAGCTCAAGCCTGATTTGACGGTCAACGGTTTCTATCAAAGCAATGGGCTAGGCGGAAACCAATACGATCTGACTACCGGCCAGCTCACGTCCCCCGGCGGCTTTGGATCGTCCTTTGGACAGCTCTTTGGCTTCGGCTTCCCCGGATACGGCGGCACGCTAACTCTGAATCTGCCGGTGCGCAACCGCGCTGGTCAGGCCCGCCTTGGCAACGCACTTGTGTCGAAGACGCGCGACCTGTACAGCCGGCAGCAGGTTCAGGAGTTCATCACAAGGCAGGTTCGCGACGCCATCAATCAACTCGACGCGGCCCGGCTGTCGCTCTCAGCCGCGAATACGTCATTTGATCTTACGAAGAAGTTACTTGCTGCGGATCAACGCAAATTTGAACTTGGCTCGGAAGACAATTTCTTTGTGCTTGACTCGCAGCAAAAGCTCGCCCAGGCGGAACTTGCCTTGCTGCAGGCGCGAGTCAACTATCAGGTGGCCCTCACAGCTGTTGGCCACGCGACCGGCGACCTCATCGGCCCTTATCGTTTGCAGATCGAAGCCGCCACGAAGTGATCCATCCTACTCCACATCAAGGCGGCGATTAATCATTCTGCTCGCAGTTCCTCCACAGCATTTACATTTGCTGCGCGAGCTGCCGGCACCGCTGAGGCGACGACGGCCGCGGCCAGTATCGTAAAGGCCGATGCAACGAATGCCAGAGCGCCGGGCTGGTGAATTTCGGTGATGTACTTCCCTACTGCTACGGCGAGACCAAAACCCAGTACGACGCCGGCAGTCACTCCGATCGTGGCCATCACCAGACCCTCCACAAGAACGTTGGCAAGAATGTTGCGCCGTTGCGCCCCCAGCGCCATGCGAATACCGAATTCGCGTGTCCGGCTACTTACAGAGAACGCCAGTACGCCGGCGACACCTACCACCGAAATCAGCAATGCGACAGCGGCGAATCCGCCGAAGACGATTGCATTCAGCTTGTCTGGAGTGAGCACCTCAGCGCGAATGTCGCCGAGTGTGCTGGCTTTCTCAACGGGCTGGTCTGAAGACATCTCATGAATCACGCGGCTGATCGCGGGTAGGAGCGCGTACGCGTCTGAGTGTGCTCGCACAAAGAGCCGGCCATTCCAGCCTTCCTGCAGCACTGGCTGATATATGGTCATGGCCGGCGAGGGGATGATGTTCTCATCATCGAAGTCCGGGACAACGGCAATGATGCGACGCGGCTCAGTGCTGATGCCGATGAACTTCATCACACCGTCTGTCCACTGTAGCTTGCGGTTAAGTGGGTTCTGCCCGGGGTAGAGCAGGTTCGCGAGACTCTGGCTGATGATCACTACGCGCTCTGAACCATCCTTGTCGCCGTCATTGAAATCACGTCCGGCAACCAGCGGCACGCCGAAGGTGGCAAAAAAACCTGGTGAAACCGAACGGAACTTTGCGCGGAAGTCCTGTCCGTCATTTCTTCGCGCGCCTTGCGCGGCAAACGTAAACGCGATGTTTAGGCCTTGTTCATCGCGCCAGGGAACGGAGAAACCAGACGACACATTTTCGATTCCCGGCAGTGCAGAAATGTGCTCCCGCACATCACGGTAGAACTCGCTTACCTGCTCTGGGGTCTTCCCGTACGACATTACGGGCAGATTGATCGCGAGCACATTGGCAGAATCGAATGGCGGGCGTGTCTGCTCGAGCATGAACAAGGTTTTCATTAGTACGCATGCACCCGCCAGCAGCAGGAACGATGCAGTGATTTGTGTAACGGCGAAGATGCGCAGCCGACGGCTGCTTCCGCCTGACGCACGCGCTCCGCGGGCAGAAAGTCCGCCTTGCGTCCCATTCGCTGAGGGCAACCGCGGAACATAGGCCAGAAATACCGCAGCAACAAGGGCGAGCCCGATCCCGAACCACACGAGACTGAAATCGAGTGTCAGGTCATTGGCTCGTACTGAGAACCGTAAAGCGTAACGGCCAAGAATGCTGACCATGGGGATTGCCAGCAGGATCGCTGCGATCGCGCCACTGCCGCACAGCACGAGTCCCTCAGCAAGAAGCGATCGACGGATCACGCGTGTGCTGGCTCCAAGGGCGAGGCGTACCGCCAATTCTGATTCACGCCGAACTGTGCGAGCCAGAACCAGGTTAGCCACATTCGAACTGGCAATTACGAACAGCAAGCCCGACGCTGCAAACAGCACCCACAAAATGGTATTCGCGCGTGCATTAATCTGGTCGTGCATGCGGGTTACGTCGATGCGGTAATGGTCGTCAGGTTTGTAGACCTCGGGATGCGCAGCCACCATGGCGGCATGCACAGTGCGAAGCTCGGCTCGGGCCTCGTCGACCGTGGCACCCGGGGCAAGTCGGGCGAAGACCTCAGTCATGCGATGCTCGCGTCCCGTGACCATGGTGGCGGAGAGATGGTGCGGACTGGTTACGATGTTGGCGATGATTTCAGTTGCCACGGGATACGGAACTGAAGGCTCGAGAACGCCGACAACTGTTGCAGACCGTGCTCCCAGTGCTCCTTCGAGCCTCACCTGTTTACCTAACACGCTGGGATCGGAGTGGAGTGAAGTCCGCCAGAAGTGATACGTCAGCACAATTGCGCCCGCGGCATTTTGTCCGTCGTCGTTGGGACCGAGCAGTCGCCCGAGTACCGGATGCAGACCCATCACTTCAAAGTAGTGCCCATCAACCACACCTGCCGGGATCTCACGTGGTGTACCTAAGCCGACTACCGTGAAATCGATGGTCGAGAAGGTTCCGAGTTCCTGGATCGTCTTCAGCTTGCTTCCTATGTCTTGAATCTCGGGGATTGAGAAGGTCGCATTTTCAACGCCTATGCCCGGGGCGCTCTGGCGGAGATACAGCAGGCGGCTCTCATCGCGATTTGCCAGTGGGCGCAGAAGCACCGCACGCACCACGCTGAAGATTGCGGCGTTGGCGCCAATTCCAAGGGCGAGGGTCAGAGCGACGGTGAACCACAGTGCGCGAACGCGAGCCAGAGAACGAACAGCAATCTTGAGATCGTGGAGAAAGGACATCGGATGACCTCTGAGGCGAATCGGTGGAGTTGGGGAGGCCCGTCTTTCGGACCAAGCTTGACGATTATGTTGATATCAACTATTCTTGCCTTGTGTCAAGCACAAAAACGCTGCCTTTCGAGACAACTCTCATGGTCAAGGACCGGTGTCTCTGTCTCCATGTGCAGCGCGCAGCACGTGCCCTGGCCCGACGCTTCGATGAGGAGCTTCGCCCGTTTGAACTTACCAATGGGCAGTTCTCACTGTTGATGTCGCTGAACAGGCCGGAGCCTCCACCGATGGGTCCTGTCGCTTCCCTGCTGGCAATGGATCGGACTACCTTGACTGCTGCCCTTAAGCCGCTGGAACGTCGCGGCCTGGTGCGAATTGCGGCTGACTCAGCCGATCGTCGCAGTCGTGTCCTGATTCTCACCGATAAAGGTCGAGTCTTGCTGGCACGTGCACTTCCGGTATGGAAGCGCACTCATGAAGAGATTGAAAATGCTGTTCCGTGGGTCGATTGGGATTCCCTGCGCAAAAACCTGACCGCGATTTCCTGAAAAGCTCGGGTTAGAAGTAAGTCCGCACTACATCGACGACGTTATAGTGCTCGTCCAGAATTGGCAGAGTCCGCCACTTGTCGAAGGTCAGGCAGGGGTGCGAAATATTGAATCCCACCATATCGCCTACGCGCAGATCGTCGCCTTCAGCGATCTTTAGATATGCATGCTGATCCATCATCTTGGTGGTTTCCCAATGCGCCGGTGTGGGCTTCGGAGCTTCGCCTCCTGGCCTGAAGTACAACGCAGGCGTTGGCAATCCTGAATCGAATGCCGCGTCCCGACGTCCCATCTGGATGATCGCCAGTTCACGCTCACGGATGGATTGGACGTAGGTCCAAACATGCAAGGCGGGGAGCAGTCCGGAGTGCATCTCCCGCGCAATCGGATTCGACTCGAGGATCCGCTTCTGCTGCATTTCATAGTTGCCGACGTCATGCGTCAGATAGCAACCGGGTCGCAAAACAATTTCTACGCCACTTCCCAAGTTCGCCGCAGAGAACTCCTCCGCCACTACGTCGTACCAGGCTGAGCCTGCACCTGAAAGGATTGCGGGGCGACTTGCGAATTGGTCCAGCTCAAGCAGCTGCCTTGTGACTTGGCAAGCCCGCCGCATGAAATTGCGAATGCTCTCCTCATCCTTCAGCACGCCTTCGTAAAGTTCAACGCCGCAAAGCTGTACTGTGTCACTCCATCGAGCCAGAGCATGCAACACAGGCTGCAACTGCTGATCATCGCGAACGCCGCATCGACCGCCCATTACCCCGAGTTCCAACAGCACATTCAATTGCTGTCCGCGCGCTGAAAAGAATTCGCCCAGCAGATTCACACCATCGGCTGAATCCACCAGGCAATAGAATTCAAAGTTGACATCGTCCAACAGGTCCGCAATGATTTGCATGTTCTGCTTGCCGACTAGCTGATTGGCCATCAGCACCCGATGAATCCCATGGGCATGAGCAACCATGACCTGATGCGCACTGGCCAGCGTGATGCCCCATGCACCGCCGTCGATCTGCATCTGGAAGAGCCGCGGGGCCATGGTGGTCTTTCCATGCGGGGCCAGCTTGATCTTGTAGCTATCCATGAATCGCTGCATCCATGCGAGATTGTGCTCGATGCGATCGCGATAAAGGACTGCTGAAGGCAGGCTCAAGTCCTCGCGAAGAAGATTCCAACCAAGATGCGCGATGTGTTCGCCAGACATCGGCTCGGTGAATTTACCGAGTCCCTTGTTCAGCAATCCAATCTGCCTCTCTGCCTGCGTCTGCATAGTGTGTCCCCGAATAATCCCCACCTCATCAAGCGAGCGACGTCGTACCTGTACCCGCGAACATAGTCTATATTCTGAATCAGCCTAAATGTTGAAGTGCGACACACTCATACGCAATGCAAACGTCCTCGATGGTAGCGGCAATGATGCACGACATTGCGACGTCGCGCTCCGGGACGGACGCGTCGTTGATATCGCGGAATCCATCCATTGCACATCCGACCAGATCGTCGAAGGTGAGGGACTCAGCCTTGCGCCGGGCTTTATCGACGTGCACACCCACGACGACACCAGCGTGATTGAAACACCGGATATGCTGCCTAAGATTTCGCAGGGAGTGACAACTGTGATCGTGGGCAACTGTGGCATCAGCGCTTCGCCGGCGCGATTGAAAGGCGATCCGCCTGATCCGATGAACCTACTCGGGAGGCGCGACTTCTTCCGCTACCCGGCATTCTCTGACTACATTGCCGCGCTTCAACGGGCACGTCCGGCGGTCAATGTCGCCTCGCTGGTCGGTCATACTTCGCTGCGCAATAACCACCTGGATCGGCTCGACCGGAGCGCCACTGCTGAAGAAGTTGAGGAGATGCGCGCCGAACTGGTTGCCGCACTCGATGCCGGTGCTCTGGGCCTGAGTTCGGGGCTGGCATACTCCTCCGCAAACTCTGCGAGCACTGATGAAGTGATCGCGCTCGCCGAAGCGCTTCGGGGTGCGAAGGCTGTCTACGCTACCCACATGCGGACAGAGACCGACGGCATTCTCGATGCGATGAAAGAAGCATGCACCATAGGCCGTTCCTGCGATTCGGCAGTCGTCATCTCCCATCTCAAATGCGCGGGAATCGCCAACTGGGGTCGCAGCGGCGAAGTTTTACACTCGCTTGAAGGGGCGCGCGCAACTCAGCAGATTGGCTGCGATTGCTACCCATACGCCGCCGGTTCAAGCACACTTGATCTGAAACAAGTCGACCCGCGCGTCAGGATTGAAATTACATGGAGCGCTCCGCATCCCGATGCTGCCGGCAAGAATCTTTTTGACATTGCCGTGGGGTGGAACCTCACCCAACTCGAAGCGGCAAAACGACTGCAGCCCGCCGGGGCAATCTATCACAGCATCGACGAGCAGGATATGCGCCGCATCCTTGCGCATCCCGCCACCATGATTGGCTCGGATGGCCTGCCATGGGACAAGCATCCTCATCCGCGCCTTTGGGGAGCCTTTCCTCGCGTTCTCGGCCGCTATTGTCGTGGCGAAAAGCTGTTCTCACTTCCGCAGGCGATTCACAAAATGACCACGATGCCGGCGCGACGCTTCGGCCTGGCGCAGCGCGGCGCCATCGCAGAGAACTACTGGGCCGATCTTGTCCTCTTTGACGCCGACACAATTGACGACACCGCTACGTTTGCTGATCCTCTTCGGCCGGCGAAAGGGATTATGGGCGTCTGGGTCAATGGCACGCTGTCGTACACTGCTCAGGGACTGACGGGAAGCCGCGCAGGCCGCTATCTTCCCCGCGCCGCTACGGAGTGGCTCCAATGATGCAGGTGAATTCTTCGACAGCGATGGGCTCCCGATGATCGATCCGCACAGTATCTTTCTCTTGCTCAGTGCGCTTGGTGCCGTTATTGGAATCATTCTTCTCGTCACAGTTCTCAAGCTGAATCCATTTCTCAGCCTTCTTCTTGCATCGCTCGCCCTTGCCATCTGTGCGGGAATGCCGATGGCCGATGTAATTCACTCCTTTGAAACCGGCGTTGGCAATACACTGGGCCATATCGCAATCGTCGTTGCTCTTGGAACGATGCTGGGCAAGATGATGGCCGAGTCAGGTGGCGCCGACACCATCGCCCTGACATTGATCCGTGTCTTCGGCGAAAAACGAATTCCATGGGCGATGATGTGCATCGGGCTCATTGTGGGCCTGCCTGCATTCTTCGAAGTGGGATTCGTACTGCTCATTCCAATCGCCTTCACCATCTCGCGCCGGACAGGCACCCCGCTTATCAAGGTTGCATTGCCACTGATCGCTGCTCTCTCTGTCGACCATGGACTCGTGCCGCCGCATCCCGCTGCTCTGCTGGCGGTGAACACTTATCACGCAGATGTAGGCCGCACCATTCTCTACGCTTTGGTTATCGCCATCCCTACGGCGGCGCTCGCGGGTCCTCTTTTTGCGAAACTCATCACGCCGTGGATTAAGGTGCCGGTCGAAAACCCCATGGCGGACGATTTTGCCGATCACAATCCCGACCGAAAGCTTCCTGGATTCTGGCTCACCATAGGCAGCATACTGCTTCCCGTCGCATTGATGCTGATCGGCAGTTGGGCTGACACGTTTGCGGCAAAGGGCACCCTTGCCAACCAGGCACTGCACCTCGCCGGCAATGACGACATGGCACTCCTTATTGGAGTGCTGATCAGCTTCATCACGCTTGGAATCATGCGTGGCGTCAGCAAAGAGACAATCCTGCGCTTCAGCAATGAGTGCCTTGCTCCAACTGCAACGATCACCTTACTAGTCGGCGCCGGCGGAGGATTCGGGCGCGTTCTGCAAGACAGCGGCGTGTCTCATGCCATGATTCAGATCGCCATGCAGCGACATCTGCCGTTGCTGTTTTTGGCGTGGACGCTCGCGGCTCTCATGCGCCTGGCCACGGGTTCCGCTACTGTTGCCATGACCACTGCGGCTGGAATCGTCGCTCCAATCGCGTTGCAAACGCCCGGAGTTTCACCCGAACTGCTGGCGATCGCGACCGGAGCGGGCTCTCTGATCTTCTCCCACGTCAACGATGGGGGGTTCTGGCTGGTGAAGGAGTATCTGAACCTGAGCGTCACCGAGACTATGAAGTCAT
Organism: Telmatobacter sp. DSM 110680; assembly: GCF_039994875.1. GTDB lineage: Bacteria > Acidobacteriota > Terriglobia > Terriglobales > Acidobacteriaceae > Telmatobacter. Next base: position 4,253,295 of record NZ_CP121196.1, read on the forward strand.
GGTCGATCTGCGAGACGATTATCTCCTTGGCCGGGCTTGGTTTCGCCCTTCTGGCATCCTTCGCAATCTGATTCAAGTTTCTAGGATGCGGCGATTCAGAGTCCTGAAATCAGACGCTCATTCGGGATATCGTTCAGCGAAACCTGGTTCGATCTGAATACGACGTATTGTTTGAGATAATAAGAAGGATTAAGGATTTCTTCGATTCCGCATGCTGATTGTGATTACCGCCGCATCGAACAAGCCGATGACCGTTACTTGTGCCAAATTGAGGTCTGAGGATTGAAGGCTACCTTGAGCGGCCCGGCTCGCGCATCGGTCTCCCACGATAACGAAGCAGTTCTGACTGTAACTATCGTTATTTGTTCGCGGAACCGGCCGGAGCTGCTGCGGGAGTGCCTTCAGGCGGTGTCCAATCTCGATCCGAAGCCGGATGAAGTGCTGGTGGTCGATAACACCCAGGGCGACATGGACACTGAAAATGCTGCCGCGGCGTTTGGTGCGCGCTACACCATCGAGCCCGTGGTCGGTTTGAGCCGGGCCCGCAATCGCGGACTAGTCGAGAGCAGCACAAATATCGTGGCTTATCTCGACGACGATGCGATACCTGAGCACAACTGGCTTGGCGTTCTGATGGCTCCGTTTGAAGATGACAACCTAGCCGCTTCAACTGGAAGGGTTGTGACTCCGGATTCCGATCATCAGCTGCGGATTCCACGCACCCTCAGCAACTGCGATCCTGACTGGTTTGAAATCTCGACTTTTGGTGGCATGGGACTTGGCAGCAACATGGCATTCCGCAAGAGTGCGTGCCCTCAGCCGATGTTCGATGTGCGCCTAGGTCGCGGCGCGCCGTTCAAGATAGGCGAAGAGTCCTATGCGCTGGCACGCCTCCTATCAAACAATTACAAGGCCGTATATCAGCCAACGGCTATCGTTTTTCATCCTCCTCTGAGTCGCGACACGATCGAGCACGAGGCACGCAATGCCATCGCTTACTGGCTGTTGTTGTTCAAGGAATTTCCCGAACAGCGTATGAACCTGCTCAGGTTCCTGTTCCGTCGGCTTCGCCACAAACCGCTGAACTGGGTTCGTGATCCGCAGGAGCCAGGGGAGATCGTAACCAGCCGTTGGCGGGTGCTTCTGAAAGCTGGAATTCAGGCGCTGTGGCTTTTCTTGAGCACTCCGAAGCAAAAAACACCCTGAGAGCTAACGAGGCTAGAAGATTTCGCCAAGTCTGTCGCGCCACGGAAGTTATTGAAAAATCACGAGAAGATAGATGGTCAAGCTGTCGTTTTGCCGAGGATTGAGTGTAATTCACTCACATTTCACTTAAACCCTCTTGACAGCAACCGCTGGTGTGCCTATCTTTAGCAATTGGAAGCACAGAGTGCTAGCACAAGCTTAAGTTAAGTGCTTAGCGTGCAATTCGGCCTCGCTTTGAGGCTCGATTTCCAGAAGCTTTTTATCCAAACCAACCAAGTGCGCGGCCGGCATTGAGCCAGTTCGCGTGTGAAGGAGAAGAGAAGCAATGGCAGCAACATCAGTTACTACGACCTTCACGCCGCTCCACGATCGTATCCTCGTCCGTCGTTTGGAAGAGGGCGAAACGGTTCGCGGCGGCATCATCATCCCCGACAGCGCAAAAGAGAAGCCCCAGGAGGGTGAGGTTGTCTCCGTGGGCAAGGGCAAGTCGAACGACGAGGGCAAGGTGTTCCCTCTCGACGTCAAGGCTGGCGACAAGATTCTCTTTGGCAAGTACTCCGGCACCGAGATCAAGATCGATGGTGAGGAGTTCCTCATTATGCGTGAGGAAGAAGTCCTAGGCATTATCAAGAAGTAGTTTTCATTGGTCAGTGAACAGTGGTCAGTGGTCAGAGACGGCCACTCCCGCGTGAGACCTGACCCGGAACACGAACAGGCTTAAAACTGAACCCTCATAACTGATCACTGTTCACTGAACACTGATCACTGGAGAAGACAAATGGCAAAGCAGATTTTGCACGGTGAAGATTCCCGTCAGGCGATCTTGCGGGGCGTGAATACGCTGGCAGACGCCGTGAAGGCGACGCTGGGCCCCAAGGGCCGTAACGTCGTAATTGAGAAGAAGTTCGGTTCGCCCACCATCACCAAGGACGGCGTAACCGTAGCCAAGGAAATCGATCTCAAGGATCCGCTTGAGAATGTCGGCGCACAACTCGTACGCGAAGTGGCCTCGAAGACCTCGGACGTCGCGGGCGATGGCACGACGACCGCGACCGTACTGGCCCAGTCCATCTTCCGCGAAGGCGTGAAGACGGTTGCTGCCGGCGCCAATCCCACTGCTCTGAAGCGCGGAATTGACAAGGCTGTTACCGCCATCATCGGCACTCGCGACAAGGACGGCAAGTGGACTGAGGGCGGCGCTCTTGGGAAGCTGTCGAAGCCTGTTGATGAGGGTTCTGTTGCCCAGGTAGGCGCAATCTCTGCCAATGGCGATCAGGAAATCGGCGACATCATTGCGCACGCAGTGAAGGTTGTCGGCAAGGACGGCGTCATCACCATCGAAGAGTCGAAGACCATGCACACGGGCCTCGAGACAGTCGACGGCATGCAATTTGACCGCGGCTATCTGAGCCCTTACTTCGTTACTGATGCGGAGCGTCTTGAAGTTGTTCTGGAAGATCCGTACATCCTGATCTACGAAAAGAAGATCAGCGCGATGAAGGATCTGCTTCCCTTGCTCGAGCAGGTTGCTCGTGGCGGCAAGCCGCTGTTGATCATCGCTGAGGATGTTGAGGGCGAAGCACTCGCCACTCTCGTGGTCAACAAGCTGCGTGGCACATTGAATGTCGCGGCCGTCAAGGCTCCCGGCTTCGGCGATCGCCGCAAAGCTATCCTTGGCGATATCGCGATTCTCACCGGCGGCAAGGCCATCACTGAGGATCTCGGCATCAAGCTCGAGAGCGTAAAGCTCGAAGACCTCGGTCGTGCGAAGCGCATCACCATCGATAAGGACAACACGACCATCGTTGACGGCTCCGGTAAAGCTTCGGACATCGAAGGCCGCGTGAAGGAGATCAGGTCTCAGATTGAGAAGACCACCTCCGACTACGACAAGGAGAAGTTGCAGGAGCGGTTGGCCAAGCTGGTTGGTGGCGTTGCCATCATCAAGGTTGGTGCAGCCACCGAGACCGAGCTGAAGGAAAAGAAGGCTCGCGTTGAGGACGCTCTGCACGCAACCCGTGCGGCAGTCGAGGAAGGCATCGTCCCGGGCGGCGGCGTAGCCCTAGTTCGTGCCATTCCCGCGGTTGACGAGCTGATCAAGACGCTGGAAGGCGATGAGAAGATCGGTGCGCAGATCGTGCGCCGCTCGCTCGAAGAGCCCCTCCGTCAGATCGTCGACAATGCCGGCGAAGAAGGTGCGGTGGTGGTTGCCAAGGTGCTTGAGTCCAAAGACCAGCATTTCGGCTACAACGCTGCCACTGGCAAGTACGAGGACTTGGTGAAGGCCGGCGTAATCGACCCGACCAAGGTCACTCGCACTGCCCTGCAGAACGCAGCCTCGATCGCTGGTCTGTTGCTCACCACCGAAGCACTGGTTGTCGAGATTCCGGAGCCTAAGTCTGCTCCGGCAGGCGGCGGTCACGGCGGCGGCATGGACGGCATGTACTAGAAGAGGGAGAGGGACCAGGGAGCAGAGCGTAAAAAGCTCGGTTCGGTCCTGTCTCAGGTGCAAATATCAAAGGCCTCCAGCTTCGGCTGGGGGCCTTTCTGTTCTGACCATTTAGTTCAAGGGAATTGGCTGGCAGCCGGGGCTGCCATTTAGCGCCCCTTATCCCTAGGCGATGTGGCGGCGGACTTCGTTGATCGGCGTGGGGACGCTAACCGGTGCCGTTTTGGACTTCTGCGGCTGGAGCCAGCCTGCCGACAGCCATTTTTCAGGGACGCGGAACTCGGCGTTTCCACAGTCCAGGCATACCTGGATGTCGGGCTGAGGGGACATGGGCGGATGGCTCATCGTACGCGGGGCGTTGCGATAGAGCCGAATTTCAGCAGGGACCGTGGATAGGGCCCCGGACTTGCACTTGGGACAAACCATTGGACACCCCAAAGATTTATTGACCTGTGGAAAAACCAACTGTACTTGGGGTTCGGATCAAAGGGCAACAAAAAATGTGCAGTCAATGAAACTTTTGGTCATGCTCTCAATTGAAGAGGTTAATCCCAAGGGTACCGTTCCCGTATCAGGACGCCGCAGAAGCAGGTGGAGATTGGCGCTCTGCTGACGCCTAGATAAAGGAGCACTTTGCGGGCAAGCAAGAACGGGAGCCCGAGGGCTCCCGTTCTTGCTTGTGAACCGGTTTAGTAGGTGAAGTGAATGCCCATGGTAAAGGCCCGATTACCACCTATTGTTCCGGTGGCGGAACCGAAATTGGCCGCGTTGTTGGGGCATCCCTGAGTGTTGGAAATGGCAAGGGCTGCAAAGCAGGTCTTCTGGCCGACTGGGATCGTTGTTGGTAGTTGGGTCGTCTTCCCCGATCCAGTCGCATAGGGTACCTGATCGAGGTTGCCCAGAGCGGTTGCCTGATCCGTCGGATCGGGGCTCGTGACGATCTGGCCGTAATTGATGAAGTAACTCCCTGGTGTGCAGTTGAGATAGTTGTTGATTGACTCTTGGATTGCAGTATTGGAGCAAGCGTAGTTTTGACGAATCTGCGCCTGATCCTGCGGGATATCCAGACTCGTGGTGTTGGTTACGTTAAAGGCGTTCAGCTCATATTGAACTCTGATCTTCTCGGTTATGCGGAACGACTTGCGGATGGAAAGGTCGAGTCGCTTCTGCGCCGGCTGGCGGAAGATATTGCGTTGGCCGACGTTGAACGCTGTCTCGTAGATATCCTGCGGATCGTTCCCTGTGGACACGGGAACACCGAAGGTGCCAGGGGCCACGTAGTTGATTGCTATCTGTGTGGGATCGATGGTGGGTATATAGCTGCCGGCTGGACCGCGGAAGGAACCCTTGTTCCCGGTGAGCGCCCTCTTCGGGTGCTTGGGATCCTTGATGCCGAGAACTGGATTCATCAACGTTGGGAAGTTGCCAAAGTTGATGCTTCCGACGGCGCCGTAGAACTCATACAGCGAGTACGGTTCGCCGCTCTGCAGGATGCCCGTTCCGGTCAGATGCCAATCGTTGGCGAAATAAGATGCCAAGGAATGTGCGTTTGCGAGATTAGGCACCTCAACCTGGAAGTTGGCGCTGAAGACATGGGTGCGGTCGAAGTCCGACGAAGCCCATGAGTCGCGCAGCTTTTTTGGATCGTCGCCAGTGAAGAACAGACCAATATCGCTCTGCTCGTCGAGCGCGTGGCTCCAGGTATAGCTTCCGCCTACTTGAAAATGATGCGAGAGTCTCTTCTCTACGTGAGCTTCCAATGCGTCATAGGCGGAGATGCCCACTGATTTGAAGTCTGCGGCATTGGGACTGTAACCGACGAACGGGGCACGAAAATCCGTGTTGCCGCCGTCGAGAGTATTCCACGGTTCCCCGCTGATCGGATAGTAGTACTGGTAGTCATACGAGTCTGTGAAGAGATTGTTCTGGTTGAGCACGTCAAAGCCGTATGTCGACGTCTCTCCCCAGATAGGATTGGTGGAAGTAGCGATGCCGGGTTCGTTCAATGGAAGCGGAATAACCGAGTGTCGCCCTCGATTACCGGAATAGCCAAGAGTGACTGCCAGGTTATTGGTTGGCTGCCATTGAACATTGAGGGTGTAGTTGATGGTGTATGGAAGCACATTGCCCTTGTCATAGGCACCGAAATTCAGGGTTGCCGTGCAGTCCAGGTAGCCCGGATAGGCCTGGCTGTCGATGGCACCGCAAGCCTTGCCATACTGTGGGTCGGATGCAGGGCCGGTCATGATGTTGAGTTGGTTCTGGAGTGCCTGTTTGACGCTGCCGGGATCGGAACTGGGTTGAATGTAAGAACCGGGCGGATTCGACGTTACCGTGTGGAATCCTGTGCCCCACGGGTTGGACAGAGATCCTCCGTTGCCGTTGGCGTAGCTGACAAGCGGGGCCGACTCGGTGACACCAAAAGGACCCCCTATGGACCCCCCTGCTGGCTGCGAAAGATAGCTGATGAGTTCACCACGGTCGTAGTAAATGCCTCCGCCGCCGCTGATCACCAGGTTGCCATGGCCGATCTTGGGCGACCAGGCGAAGCCGACGCGCGGGGAGATGCCCCACTGGCGGCCAGTCAGAGTGGAGTCGCTGACACCATGTGTCGGATGGTATTTGTTATTTCCCGCCACGATAAAGCCTGCGTTGTTGACCGTGAATCCTGTGGTGCTGCTGCCAACTACGTCATAGACCTTGGGGTCGAAGTTGAACATGTTGCCATACTTTTCCGTCAAGCCTCCGTGATAGTCGTAACGGAAACCGGCTGTGACGCTCAAGTTCGGGAGTGCCTGCCATTTGTCCTGGAGATAACCAGAGAGTTCGTTGGAGCGATAGTAACGATCAGCGTTATTGCGTTTGCTCTGGGGGTCGATGCTCTGGATGATGTTTGCCGCGTGGACTTTGCCCTGCAGGAAATTGTCAAAGCTGCTGGAGGTAATCTCGGCAAATCCGTTGCGGTTGTTGGTGATGTTCAACTGGGTGTAGCTGTAGCCGCCGCCCGCCACAATGGTGTGCCTTCCAGCAGTGAAGATAAGGTTGGTGGAGGGGTTAAGACGGTTTTGATAGTAGCCCATATCGACGAAGGCTGTGAAAGGACCGACCGTCAGGCTGGGAGAGTACTGATTGCTATCTGCAAAGTTGTTGATGAGCAGGCCCGGCATTCCAGGTTGAAATGAGACGGGGACATTTGGATCCTGGGTGAAGCCGCCGCCGATACCGAAGTTGCCTCCTGAAACCGCCTGATTGAAGAAGGAGTATGACCCCATACGCACAAAGCCCAGCCGCTGCTCCCAGTTGAGGCGAGGACTGATTGAGATCGTGTTGTCAATCGCCGCTACTTGCGAGCCATTATTCTGGGTAACCGGAAAACCTCCGACTTGCGAGTAGCCGTAAGGCTTGGTAACGGGAGCATCCTGATAGAAGTACTTGGCTGAGAGCCGGTCTTTCTTAGTCAGGTCGTAATCGAGCGAGAGGGTTGCCTGATTCGACTTGAGGACCGAAGTACCGAGCAGAACTACGTTGGGAACGCCGTATGCATAGCTGCCCGTGCTCTGCGCAGACGGGATCATGTACTGTCCGTTAGGGAGCTTCGCATTGAGCAATGTGGCTGCAATAGGGTCAATATCGCCGGCCGCAGTTGATCCACCCCAGATCGCATCCGCTGCGGCGAGCCCTGCGTTGGAGCGGTCGTCCGTCAGACCGGAGGGAACGGTCATCTCTGAGAAACCGGTACCTTGATCGGAGTTGGAACGATATTGATAGCCGGCAAAGAAGAACAGCTTGTCTTTGATCACGGGGCCACCGACCGTGAATCCCGTGGTCCAGCGGGAGAGCCATGGATTGACCAGGGATCGGGGGAAGGCGCCTACGCCTTCCTGGCTCAGAAGATACGCCTGGTTGTCGAAGAACGGCGACGCGTTGAGAGAGTTGTTTGCGTAGCTGCCGTAGACTTGTCCATGCCAACTGTTGGTGCCCGTAACCGTGTTCACATCGATCTGGGCACCGCTTGTCGCACCCTGCTGCGCGTCATACATTGAAGCGTTCACGCGCAGTTCCTGCATGAACTCCGGCGGAGGGGATGGCAAGCTGTTGCCGTTCGAACCGTAAACGGATGTGCCGACGGCTGAACTGCTGCCCGCAGTCCCGCTGCCAATATTGAAGTTGTACCGCTGCGACGTCTCGCCGCTGGAACTCATGCCGTTAAAGAGGTTGGTCGAGTCCACGCCGTCCATCTGAAACGTATTCGAAGTGGCACGCTGGCCGTTGGCCCAGATGTTCTGGTTTCCGAGTCCTGAGTTGGAATCGAGGTTTGAGAGCAGTTCTGCATTTACGCCCGGTGAAAGCACGGCGACTTGGGTAAAGCTCCCAGTGGCAAGCGGAGTTTCGTCGATCTGGGCGCTGTCGAGCGTGTATCCGTTGGTTGCATCGGTGGCGTTCAGCAGCGGCGTGGCTGTCACTTCAACGGATTCGGAAACCTGGCCGACTTTCAGCGTCGCGTTCACGGTGGTGGCGCGCGCCTCCTGGACAGGTACTCCCTTCAACTGCGACGTTTCAAACCCCTCGTGGCTGACCTTGATCGAATAGGTGCCGATGGGGAGGTTGAACACCTGGAAGAAGCCTGTGCCTTGCGTGGTTGTTGACGTCGAATAATTGATGGCCGCGTCAGTCACGGTCACGGTTGCACCCGGTACAGCCGCGCCCGATGAGTCAACAACAGTTCCATTCAGCGAGCCCAGGGTCTGTTGAGCCAGACTGGACAGTGAAAAGAAGATTACGGCCAGGCAAACCAAGCCGTATTGTGTGGCACTCCTCCAAAAAGGTCGATTCATATGCTCCTCGTGGCAAACTTTGCGGTTAGCTCTTCAATTTGGGGAAAGCGGCTCTAACGGTGCCTCTTTCGGGCCCATTGCGCGAGAATTGCTTCCTACGACGAAACGAAGAAATTAGAAAGGGAAAGATCAGATTAGGAATAGTTTGTGGCATATCCCCCGTTTTTCCAAAGAGAATTTCCTATGACAACTCAGGATTTAAGACGTTCCTGTGGAAAAACGGGATCAATAAATTGACTGAATGAAAGGTGGGGAGCTCTTTTGCGCTGAGCCCAAGTTCCTGGGAAGGGTGAACCTTTAGACGAGTTCTACCGTGATGCCGACGGAGTGACGTTTGGCTTTTCCTTGCCCCACTGGAATTTCAAACCCAGACGAACACCAGTGGGCAAGCTGACGTAACCGATTGGAGCGATGTGCTGGTTGTTGGTCAGATTCTCCGCGAGCGCATAGAACCCTAGCCAATCGCGCAGCCGGATTGTGCCGCCAAAATCGAGCTTGGCATACCCATGGTCAAGGTTGCGGTTTGGCAGCAGCAGAGTGTTGCCTCCGTTAATGTCGTATCCCGCGAGGAAATCGGAATCGTCAGAGCGGCTGGCAAACGCGGAGTTAAATAGCATCGTGAGCCAGCTGTGCGAATAGCTCGCTGCAAAGAAACCCGCGTGGGGAGGCCGCCTGAATGGGCGGGCTCCCACCAGTGGCGCATAGGGACCGACCGGGATGCCGTTGAATGTGGGAACCGGTCCCAGCAGGTTTACATCATCGTTGGTATAGGAACGCTGAATAGTTGCATCGAGATAGGTATACCCGCCGCGAAGGAATATTGAACGTCCGATGCCACTCTCCATCGTGGCTTCGACACCCATTGCACGGTAAGCCTCGGTGTTCAGCGTGAGTTCGTATGCACCGTCTGCCTGCAACTGCTGTTCGAGAGCGATCTGCTGCGCCGAAGACAGATTTGGAAGTAGCTGCGGAATCAGATCGAGCCCGACGTATTCAATCTGGCGCCCGAATTCGTTGTGAAAGAAACTTGTCTTGAAAATCAGATGCTCGCTGAAGATCGCCTGTTCCAAGCCACCCTCATAAGTGCGTGAAGTCGGCGCGCCAATCGGCGAGATATGCATCTGCTGAATTGTCGTAGGACCGTCAGGAGGATTTTGCTCGAGGAATGTGTAGAGCGAGTAAAGCTGATCGGTTCCCGACGGTTCCCGCACTGCGTCACCGAAATTGAACATAAGTCGCGTGCCGCTCAGGACGCCCTTGCGGGGACGAAACGCATAAAAAGAAAGACCGGCACGCGGCGATGTCTGGACACCAAACAATGAATAATGCTCCAGGTCCCCGCCCAGCATGTAAAACAACCGGTTCTTGAAATCTCCGTGTACCGCAGCGCGGTAGTCATAGTTGGTGCGATGGATCGCACCGGTGTAGCGTTCGTCTTCGTATCCGAAGCCTATTTGCGCGGTTAGGTGTGGCGTAACGGTATAGTCTCCCTGATAAACAAGCGCATCGCGATTTGAAAATAACTGGTAACCCTGAGGATAGATTCCGCCAAAATCCATTAGCGCGCGACCACTCACTGCATATCCATTTGCGCCGGTAATTGTCACCTGGTCGCCAAAGCTGTCGCCGTACGCATCGAACACGCCTGCGCCCGTTTGCTCCCAGAGGTTGTACTGCTCGCGCTTGCGCGTTGCTCCGTAGCGCACCATGTTGTGGAAGTCCGCGGTTGTCTGGTTATCGATTGATCCGCTGATATACAGGTCCTGATCTTTCTCCGTGGCGTTATCCGCAAGGTGGTGAAATTCCCATGTGCCAGGAACGCCGGTACCATCGACGCCATAGTGCAGCGTGCCGCGAAGCTTCGTCGACCCGGTCGGTTGAAATCCCAGATTCGCACCTACAGTTCCAACGTGGTACTCGTCGTGAGGCAAATCATTTGCGGTCTGTTGCCAGCTATAGGCGCCCAGATAATCCAACTTGCCAAATGTGCCTGCCGCTTCCAGTTCCTCTCTCGAACTGATGAAACTGCCCCAGTCGCCGTGAAAGATCAGAGATGGAAAATCCGTTGTTCCATGGGGAGTGGTCATGCTAACAACGCCACTTTCGGCCCCCGCTCCATACAGGCTCGAATTCGGTCCGCGGTAAATTTCGCTTCGTTCCATCGCTGTTGTCGATTGAGGACCGAAATCGAATCGTCCGCCGAGATCACCGGCGTTCACACCGTCAATCAGTACCAAGTTGCCGTCTGAATTGCCGCCGCGCACAAACAGCGACGTCTGGGCACCGCGCTGACCTTCCTGTGCGACAAATGTTCCCGGCATCACGCGCAGCGAACTCACCAAGTCCTGATACGACTCCAATTCCGCGGGTCCAATCACGCTGGTAGCGGCACCGGTCTGAGGCTGCGGAGTGGGTGTTCCGGTTGCGGTCACCACGATTGACTCGTGTACCCACTCAGGCTCAAGAACGATGTTGCGCTCAATGTTGTCGAGTTGTCCCGCGTAGAAATCCGGCGTCTCAAGCTGACGAAACTTCGTGGCGGAGACCACCAGAAAAAATCGTCCGCGCATACCAGTCAGAATCTGATAGCTTCCGTCCGCTCCAGAGACTGCCGACCCCATAACCTGTCCGTTGGAAAGTAGATCAACGGTAGCACCGCTGACTCGCGCACCTGAAGCATCGGTGACGATACCGCGAATCGAGGCGGCATTTCCCGCGACGGCACATATGCACAAGAGCACGGCCGCAAAAATGTGTTTGGACGAAAGCAGGCTGATAAAAAAGCGCTGAAGCACGCGTAACGGCATGATGGCTCCTCGGTCCCCCTCGGGACGCAAGCTGGTTGGGCGCACAGGACCGGTCTCCTGACTTGCACCCTTTCCAGCCACCTTCCCGGAGCCAAGCTCCAGTGGTCCTAGCGAGCCATCGCCGTGTGAGACGACCTGGCTCCAGCTGGTTTCCTCATTCGACGATGGTCGAACAAGTGGCGCTCACAGTTGCGGGGCAGTGGCGGAATTTCACCGTCTTCCCGAGCATCCTGACGATTGCGATTTTGAGTTGCGCCGCTCACCTAATCGAGCAGCAGTGATGTCATCAATCCGATTTCGATGATATCAAGTTTTATGGCAGAAGCAGGAGACGAAGTCAAAAAAACGTCCCACCGAAGCAGGGATGAATATGGTGTGAACAGGGGCGAACTATGAGGCACTCAACCGCCCGAAGCCTGGCACGGTTGATCTGCGCCAGCGATGCTACAGTCTTTGCTCACGTTCAGCTGTGGCTTCGGTCTGGTTTCGTGCGAAATAAAACCGCAGCACCCATACACTGGGGCCAGGTTTGCCGTTCTGCATCGGGGGCGTGAATTGCCACGACCGCGCTGCACGCTCAGCGAGGCGCGCAAAATAATTTCCAGCACCCGGAGATATATATTCCACATTAGAAACGGCGCCATCCTTGTTGACAGACACTCGAACTTGCGCTTCAACGAGGATTGGATTCCCCTCGAATGCACCGGGGGACGCATTAGGTATCACCCGTTTGACAACGGAACCGTTGGTTTCGCCATTGATCGGCGTAGGACTCGCAGTGGAAGAAGATTTCGACAATGGCTTACTGGGTACGGACGTTTTTGGTGGTTCTAACTGAGCAGCGTCTTGCGATGGGTTTTCTGCAGCGGGCGTTTTGATTTCCGGCTCGGTTTGATGTGCAACTGGAGATACAGGAGCGGCGGACTGGTTGTCGGGAACCGGGGCGCTCGCAGTGGATGTGGAAGGTTGTTTCTCCTGGACAGAATCTCTAGATTCGGGCTTGGCGATTTGGCTCGTCACCGCAGATGGAGAATTGGCATTATGTCTGCGAACCAGCAAAAACGAGACGACAGCGAGTGCAGCAAGAAGGACAACTGCATACGGTAGCACTCGAAAGCGGGTCAGATGCGCTTCTTCAAACCGCTCAAACGATTTGGAGAAAAGTGCTGGATCCTCGGTCGTGGTTTCTGCCGGCAAGTGCGCATCGAGCTCGTCTGCAGGCTCGATTTCGCTGACGGGGGTTATTGTCGCGCCTGGAGCAATTTGCATTTTGACCGGAACCTGTGCGTTTGAATGATGTGTCTCATTGCTTTCATCGAGCCGTTGAAGAATGTTTTCAATGGTGCAACGGCGAACAGGATCCAGTTGCAGACAGTCCTGCACAATTTCGCGGAAGGGGCTCGGTAGGGACTGAACATTTTGCGCTCTCCCATTCTCCACCGAATCGAGAGAGAGGGGGGCATCCGTCATAGCTTCATACATAACCAACCCGACGGACCATGTATCTGCGACCGCGGACACGATGTCATGCTGCAGTTCGGGCGCATCGTAGAGGCCGGCGCCGGCGATCTTTCTCCTGACCGAACCGGCAATCAATACGTCGGCGACGGACAGCTTCGGTTTTGCGCTAGCGAACTGAATCGTCGACGGATTTACGTGACCGTGAATTACACCACTGTCATGAAGGTAGAGGAGTGCACTCAAAACCGGATTGAATATCTCTCTTGTGCGAGCTGCTTCCAGCATTCCGCCTCGCATGATCTTGGAGAGAGCGGCGTCAGAAGATTCGGTGACGACATATACCAGTTCACGATCATCCATGACGCACCGGCCCGCGTCCAGAATCTTCAGAATATGAGGGTGAGACAGGCCCTTAGTAAAAGTCCACTGAGCGAGAACTGAATCGGCCGCTTCGCCATCCGCAAGAATCATCTGGATAATTGCTGGCTGCATGCCTCCGAGGACGGTAAAAAATGAGCCACAATTCTCTAAGCCGCCGCGCCATTCAAGAAGCGGAAACTTCCCCTCGACGACACGTCCCTCCCACCCGCTACCGAAAGAAACTGTCCCCATGAGAGCCAATCTTATCCGACATCGAAGTAATTCCAAGCGAGCTGGGGCGGTCCAATCTGCATGTTGGTAACAGGCTCGCCGCCCGCTGAATTCTGTGATTTTGACCAAGGAAGTCGTGGCTTGATCTGCCGGATTCCTGCCACTGCGAAGCAAATCAAGAATGGTGACCCCGGGCCGATTCGAACGGCCGACCTGCGGTTTAGGAAACCGATGCTCTATCCATCTGAGCTACGGGGCCATGTAAATTGATCAACGGCCTTTAAAAACAGACGTTAATCTCAATTCGCGCTCACTCAAATGTTAGCATCGGCTCGCTTACACCCAGAAACCAGCCGTTAGCACAGCAATAAACATCTCATCAGATAGTTGAGAATTTGCTTAATAACTCGGTCGGACAAAGCCCGGCGAACACAAGGCGAAAGCCACATAAACTCTTCACTGTCATGACAAAAATGCAGTAAACTCCAATTCCCTGCTTGTCTTGCGGTTAACGCGCGGCAACTGTTCGGAGGTCCCAATTGGCACGTCCATATTGGTCAGGAAATATTCAGATCTCGCTTGTCTCATTCGGGGTGAGTCTATACGTCGCCACCGAGAGCAAAAGCCAGATCAGCTTCCACCAGATCAGCCGGAGCACTGGTGAGCGCATTCGCCACCAGAAGGTGTTGCAGAGCGCAGCCGAAAGCCAAGAGGCAACCACTGCGGTTGGAAACGACGAGATTGTGAAGGGCTACGAGTATAGCAAGGGCAAATACGTAATCATCGAACCCAGCGAACTCGAAAACCTTCGCATCCCTTCCAAGCACACCATTGCGGTGTCCCAGTTCATCAACGTGTCAGAACTAAATCCCGAGTACGTGGAGAAGCCATACTTTGTCACTCCGGAAAACGACATGCAGGCTGAGGCCTTTAATGTCGTGCGCCAGGCGCTGCGCAACAGTGGCAAGGCAGCCGTGGGTAAAGTATCTTTTGCCGGTCGCGAGAGTATCGTCGCCGTTCTTCCTGCGCCTGGCGACGACCGCGGCATGATGGCCTACACATTGCGCTACAAGAACGAGCTGCGGGATCAAACCGAGTATTTCCGCGACATCAAGCAGCCACCAATTAATGCCGATTCACTGCAACTGGCTGAAACCCTCATCACAAAAATGTCGGCCAAACTCGATATGGGAAAATTCGAAGACGGCTACGAGGTCGCTGTGAAGGCACTCGTCGAAGCCAAGATCAAGAACATGCCCCTGCCGGTCGATACAGCACCGAAACAGCAACCGGGCAACGTCATCAATCTTATGGATGCCCTGCGCAAGAGCGTGGGCGCCGATTCACGAACTGCCAAGAAACCACCGAAGAGCGAGAAAGAAGCTCTTGCTAAAAGCATCAGGCTTGTAAAAGGTCAGGCGAAAGCCAGTCCAAAACGCAAATCAGCTTGAGAACGACGTAAGTAAATATTCAGCAGAATCGCCGAGAAGATTCGGCGATTTTGTTTTTTCGCGATAGTGCCATACGGGCACGTTCTGGATCGAATTCAAAGCAGCTTTTCTGTGCTTTGGTCAAGCTGTATGACCACACCTTCAGCGGCTCTCAAGTGGAGCGAATCCTTTACCTGCTGTGCTTCACGATCGAGATAAGTACATACGAGAATCGTTCCCTGCCCTATCTCAACCTGCACTGGATTGTGGCTCATGTTGAGCAGCACCAGAAAATGTTCCTCCCCAACGCGCTGGAACCTTAAAACGCCGGAGTCGGCAGTAACGACGTCGAGCTTCGCTTTGACCAACGTTGGGTGGCTACGGCGCAGACCGATCAGACGGCGGTATAGGTGGAGAATTGAATCTTGATTCTGCTCGAGCGCTTCAACATTTAGGGATGCGTAATCATCGCCGATTGGCAGCCACGGCGAGGCGGCAGTAAACCCGGCACAATGCGAATCGTCCCACGGCATCGGAGTCCTCTCGGGGTCGCGTCCCTGTCCTAGGCCCGGCTCGTTTTTCTCGGCGGGATCTTGCACCTGTTCGGGAGCGATGGGAACGTTGGTCATGCCAAGCTCTTCGCCGTAATACATCGTCAGCGTTCCAGGAAGCGTGAGCAGCAGCATTGCCGCGACACGCGCCTGACTCGGACCAACCCTTGTCGCCATTCTCGGCTGATCGTGGTTCCCCAGCACCCAGTTTGGCCAAGCACCGATCGGCAGCGCACCCTCGTATCCCGTAATCACTTGCGCGACGGCTTCGGCACTCCACGCGCATTGCAGCAGCTGAAAATTGAAAGGCAGGTTGGCGCCTTTCAGACCCGCTCCGTAGTACGTCATCAACTGCTGCACAGGCAGATAGATCTCGCCTATCAGAACCCGATCTGGAAATTCATCTACAACGGCGCGCATTGCCGCGACCAGTTGGTGCACCTCAGGCCGATCTGAACTATAGACCGGAAGCAATCGATTGTTGGAGGGCTGGCCGAGCCGATATCCGGGGTTTGGCGGATTGTCGCGGAATTGATCGTCCTTGATCATCA
This sequence comes from Telmatobacter sp. DSM 110680, assembly GCF_039994875.1. Lineage (GTDB taxonomy): Bacteria > Acidobacteriota > Terriglobia > Terriglobales > Acidobacteriaceae > Telmatobacter. Next base: position 4,269,176 of record NZ_CP121196.1, read on the forward strand.
GCCACATCACGTCTACGCGAAAACCATCTACTCCCAACCCAAGCCAGAATCGAAGCGCATCGAACATTGCGGCTTTCACGTCAGGGTTTCGCCAGTTCAAATCGGGCTGCTGCTTGAGGAAGGAGTGAAGGTAATACTGGCGCGTTGTCTCATCGAACTCCCAGGCAGAGCCCCCGAAGTTGCTCAGCCAGTTGCTGGGTTGGTCGCGCCACAGGTACCAATCCCGCTTTGGATTCATGCGGGAACTTCGACTTTCAATGAACCAAGGGTGGTAGTCCGAGGTGTGGTTGGGCACAAAATCCAGGATCATCCTCAGGCCGCGACTGTGAACCTCAGCGAGGAGATGCTTGAAGTCATCCATGGTTCCGAATATTGGATCGATGCCGCAGTAGTCGGCAACATCGTAGCCAAAGTCTGCCATGGGCGAGGGGTAGATCGGCGAGATCCAAACGGCGTCAACTCCAAGCTTGACCAGGTAGTCAAGGCGAGCAACGATCCCGTTCAGATCGCCGATCCCATCGCCATTGCTGTCTTGAAACGAGCGCGGATAAATCTCGTAAATTACGCTGTGCTGCCACCACGGGGACTTTTGCATCTGAACAAGTGCTCCTCTGGTTCAAACTTTCCGCCGAAAGGCTGTTCGCATGATTAACGATCTCTGGTACAAAAACGCAATTATTTACTCGCTGTCAGTGGCCACATATATGGATGCAAACGGTGACGGCGTTGGCGACTTTCAGGGCCTGATGCGCCGGCTTGATTATTTGCACGGGATGGGCATCACGACGCTTTGGTTGATGCCGTTTCAACCTTCTCCCTGCAAAGACGGCGGCTACGACATCGCTGACTACTATGGGGTCGATCCCCGGTACGGCACACTCGGCGACTTCGTTGAGTTCACAGAGGGCTGCAAACAGCGCGGAATTCGCGTTCTCATCGACCTCGTGGTGAACCACACTTCCAACGAACATCCATGGTTTCGCGAAGCATGCCGCGATCCGCAATCGAAATATCGAGAGTGGTATGTGTGGTCGAAGAAGAAGCCGAAGGATGCTGCTTCCGGTGTCGTTTTTCCCGGAGTGCAAAAGTCCACATGGAACTACGAGAAAACAGCGAAGTCATACTACTTTCATCGCTTTTATGATTTTCAGCCTGACCTCAACACCAGTAATCCCGAGGTGCAGGCCGAGATTCTGAAGATCATGGGCTTCTGGCTGCAACTTGGCGTCGATGGGTTTCGCATGGATGCGGTCCCGTTTGTGATTTCGACCAAAGGCGCCGACATGCCGCGACCACGCGAGAAATATGACATGCTCCGCAATTTCAGCGAGTTCCTAACTTGGCGCAAAAGCGGGGCGATCATCCTTGGAGAAGCAAATGTTCTTCCGGACACCGATCTTGAATACTTTGGCGATTTCGGCGAGCGACTGCAGATGATGTTCAATTTCGATGTCAACCAGCATCTGTTCTTCGCGCTGGCCAGTGGCGATCCCAAGCCGCTTATCAAGGCGATGGAAAACACCAAGTCACGACCAGCTACGGCGCAGTGGGGGCAGTTTCTGCGCAACCATGATGAATTGGATTTGGGGCGCCTCACAGAAAAACAACGGACGACGGTATTCGCTGCGTTCGGTCCTGAAAAGAACATGCAGCTCTACCATCGCGGTATCCGGCGGCGCCTTGCTCCTATGCTGCAGGGAGATCGGCGACGTATTGAACTTGCTTACAGTCTCATGATGACGCTTCCCGGAACCCCAGTGCTTCGGTACGGCGACGAAATCGGGATGGGCGATGATCTCCGGCTGCCAGAGCGCGAATGCGCGCGCACTCCGATGCAGTGGTCAACTGAACCCAATGGAGGCTTCACCAAAAAGGAGCACCCGATCTCGCCGGTGATCAGCGAAGGTGGATATGGGTTTCAACATGTCAATGTCGCTGCCCAGCGCCGCGATCCCAACTCGCTGCTGAACTGGATGGAGCGCATCATTCGCATGCGCAAGGAAGTCCCTGAGATTGGCTGGGGAGACTTCTCCTTCGTTAAGACGAAACAATCCTCTGTGCTCGCCATGCGCTATGACTGGCGAAACAACTCAGTGCTTTGCATGCACAACCTGAGCGCGGAACCGCAGGAGGTTGTTTTCTCAATTCGTGCGAAAGGCGAAGACAGCAGCACGCTAGTCAACCTGCTCTCGGAGGATCACAGCTATCCAGAGAAACAAGGCAGCAAGCACCGCATCCTTCTCGAACCGTATGGCTATCGCTGGTTCAGAATCGGTGGACTAGATTATTTGCTTAGGCGATCGGAGGTCTAATCAACGTTAGCTGCCCATCGCATCTATGGCTAAATTTGCTAGCAACGTTGAGACTTTCTCATCTTCAAAAGAACAGCCCGCCATGCGGCGGGCTGTTGAACGACTTTCTCTTACATTGATTCAAAGGAAGCAAATGGCGCGGAAACGCCACTCAAAGCCGAATGCTTACACTTGCCTCTATCAAGGCTAGGCCCATTTCCAACCAAGCCAATACATCCTTCGACCTATGACATTGCACTCTTTGGGGAGAAGCGACAGCATGGGCTAACCGCCTTCCAACGGCGAAAGCACGCAACCGGCTAAATTTCAGACAGATGAAGGACCCGTGCCTAGCCTGGGACGGAGGCGAAGCAGATCAGGGCCGCCTAGGAGGTCGACCCTGATCCTTGATGAACCCTCCCATGGGGGAGATAGGAAGGGTTTCCCGCAACACAAGGGTGTACCGAGATGGATGCCGCCGGAACTGGCACGGTTGCAGGCAGACACTTAGAAATCAGGCTACCGTATCTCTTGCTGTCTCGCGCACTTGGCGGGTGCCCCGGCTCGTGCCTTTCTTTGTAGTTGACCTGATAACATGAATTTCGCGGTGTGAGCCTGGCGATGCGCCGGACGTGACTTTCCCTTAGAGAGCCAGCCGGCGAAGTTTTTTGGGTGAATTCGTCTCACATCACAGAAAGATGTTGGGCACTTTCGGCAAAACGTGGCAACCACTGTCTTCCCCAGCCCGGCCGCTCGCGGCAATCTGCTCCTGGCCTTGATTCTCACGCTTCTGCCCACGCGTGCGCTCTGCGCTGCGCAGGAAACACAGGGCAGTTTTGAGGACCTTTCCGCGCGCGCGGCGGCCGCGCGCGATCAGCAAAACCTTCCTCTCGCCATCCAGCTCTATCAGCAGGCCGAGCAACTGAAACCTGACTGGCAAGAAGGCTGGTGGTATCTCGGGATGCTCCAATACAGTTCCAATCAGTTTCCAGGAGCCATCGACGCCTTTAGCCACCTTCTTGAATTGGCGCCAACTGCGGTGCCTGCCATGGCGCTGCGCGGCCTTTGCGAATTTGAAACGGGGGCTTACGAAGACTCGCTCCGCGACCTGGAGCAGGCCGTAGCCCACGGAGCTCTCAATCAGCCCCACAACGAAGAGATCATTCGCTTCCATCTCGCGCAATTGCTCGCTCATGCGGGGCGCTTCCAGGATGCGCTCGAGCAGTACCGCTTCTTTGCCGAACACCACGTCGACGCACCGGACCTGACGATCGGCATCGGCCTTGCAGGGATGCGTGATCCCACATTTCCGAAGGACGTCGCCGCCCAGACTCGCGAGCTCTATCAGGCCGTTGGCAATGCGGGATACATCTTCCTCTCCGGCGACAACGAGCAGGCAGATGCTTCATTCGCAGAGCTCTTTGTTCGCTTCCCCTCTACGCCCAATCTTCACTATTTCTATGGATTTCTGCTCTTTCCACATGATCCGGGTCTTGCGATCGATCAGTTCCACAGCGAACTTGCTACCAATCCCACTAATGAAACCGCCAATGCACTTCTTGCCTTCACCCTGGTGATTGCCGGGCGTTTCAGCGAAGCACTCGAGCCGGCGCAGCGCGCTTACGCGAAATCACCAGACACTGAGATTTCCCAACTGGCCCTCGGACGCTCACTCGCAGAGACCGGAGACACGAAGCGCGGTGCGGAATTGCTGAGCCAGGTCATCGCCCGTGATCCTCAAAATCTTGAGGCCCATCTTGGAATGATGTCGATCTATTCGCAAAGCGGAAACCGCGAAGAAGCCGAGCGGGAGCGAAAGGTCTGCCGTGATCTGGCGAAGTAGAGCAGTCTGCAATAAGGCCCTCCGCGTGGCTATCGCAGCCGCGATGGTACTTGTATTCTGCAGAGCTAATTCTGCATGGGCGCAACAGACAAAAGCCTCGGACAATGCGGTGACGTGCACTACTTGTCATGCGGGTGTAACCAAATCTTATGCAATTGCTCCAATGCGACATGCTATGGAGCCCCGGAGTTCGGACCCCGTGCTTTCTACGCATGCCGACCTCAGCGCACAGATCGGCTCGTACACCTACAAAGTGCAAACGAAAGATGGTCGGAGTACCTACTCTGTGTCCGACGGTACTGATACGCTCACTCTGCCTATCCGTTGGATATTCGGGCAGCATGCGCAGACCTGGGTACTCGAAAAGGATGGCCACTACTACGAGAGCCTGGTCAGCTTTTTCCCCCGCCCCAACGGGCTTGCCATCACGCCCGGCGACCAGAGAATCACTCCTCATAATCTGACTGAGGCCATGGGACGCCAGCTTCCTATATGGGAGGTACGTACCTGTTTTAATTGCCACGGCAGCGGTGTGGTCGAAGGCGAGAAGCTTGATCCGGCAAGGGTGACGCCCGGTCTTGATTGTGAGCGATGCCATCTGGGCGCGCAGCAACACATGGCCGATTCAGCGCGAGACAACTTTAAGACCCTTCCTAAATCACTCAAGCGCCTTGACGCCGAGCAGATCTCGGATTTCTGCGGACAGTGCCATCGAACGTTCGACACCGTATTGCGCAACAAATGGCACGGCCCTGCTTTCGTGCGCATTCAACCCTACCGTCTCGAAATCAGCAAATGTTTTATTGGCAACGACCCGCGTATCAGTTGTCTGGCGTGCCACAACCCGCACCAACCCCTAAATCACGACATAGCGTCGTACGATTCCAAATGTCTGGCGTGCCACGGCGAGACCAAGTCGACATCAACTGCCGTCGCCATGAAGACCTGCCCGGTTGCGAAATCAAATTGCACGAGTTGCCACATGCCCAAGGTGGAGTTGCCGGGTGGAAATGCGCAATTCACCGATCACTACATTCGCATTGTTCATGCAGGCGAACCGTACCCCAAATGATCTTCGCGCCGGCGCGAATCCCAAAATAAGTCCTACATTATCGCTGTACTTACGTAACGGTGCTTCAGTAATAGGCATACGTTACTTAGCGCGGTAGTTTGCATTCATTCTTCGCTAACATTATCCCAACACACCTAGCAGCCTCAGAGCTCAAGCGCCTGCTCGAAGATGCGCTTGAAGCACCCCACCAAGAGGGACGGCCGACGTGTGCCTGAACGCTGTCCTCGCTGCGCGTTTTCTAGCTAGCGCATGAAGGTTGAGCAAGACAGAAAGCGCCTTCTGTACTGCAACTCAGGCTCGGCAGTTCCTGGCCGCGGTGGACGGGATGCTTAGCCAAGGTGCTCGCACCATGGCCTTCTTTCTTTTTTTCGAGGCGAGTCGATGAAGTTGGCGAGAGTTCTTAGTTCCCTCTCTCTTGCGGTTCTGGCCGTTACTGGATCCGCTGCGCATTCGCAGGCAAATGTAGTAGAAAATGAGCCCAGCGTCCTTTACGTGAACGCTCAAACGGGTTCAGATTCTAACTCGGGCTCCAGTTCGTCTCCGCTGAAAACGATCCAGGCAGCGGTAAACAAGGCGAACAGCAACAATCAAAAAAGTATTGGCACAAAGATTATTGTCAGCGCCGGGGTCTATCGGGAGTCAGTCAATGTAGACCCGATTTCAGGGATGACGTCTGCGCCTCTCACGATCGAGGCGGCCCAAAACGGCACTGCGATCATCGATGCATCTGAAGTACTTACCGGGTGGTCCGCGGACCCGCAATATTCCGGCGCGTATGTAGCCAACTGGACGCCAACGCAAACCACTTGTGCTCTTCCCAGCGGTTGGCCATCAGTACAGCCGATCACGCTTCATACTGAAATTCTCTTCGTAAACAGCATTGCAATGACGCAGGTGCTTGCCTACTCAGACCTCAAGCCCGGCACTTTCTTCGTCAACACCAGCGACGGCACCGTGCACATGTGGCCGCCTGCGAATGTCGATCCATCCTCGGCCACGGTTGAGGTCGGGACACGCTCGAAGACCATGAGCGTCGTTGGCCGCAGCAACATCGTGCTGCGTGGACTGGTTTTCGAACACGCCAATGACTGCATCAACACAAGTGGCTCCACGGTCACCAGCAGTTCAAATGTGCTGCTCGATGCCGTTCAGGCCAACTGGAATAACTGGGGCGGCTTGGGCGTCTTCTCTTCCAGCAACGTCACGGTGCAGAACTCTGTTGGCAGCTATAACGGTGGCTTGGGCTTCCAGGGGACCCGCGATCAGTCCATTCTCTATTCCAACAACGAGACAGACTACAACAACTGGCGCGGTGCGCAGGGCACGCTTTATGACTGGGCATCCGGCGGGACGAAATTGTTCCAGATGCGCACCACCACGGTCCAGGGTCATTCTTCCTATAACAACCAGGCCCAGGGATTGTGGTTCGATACCGACAACCAGAACATCACTATCGACAACGCCACACTGGTGGGCAGCTACAACGCAGCGCTACAGCTCGAACGAAATGAAGGTCCGATCAGTCTCCAGAACAGCCATCTCTGCTCCAGCGGAAAAGGTTTGAATGTACTAACCACTGAAGCGTTGACCGTGAAGAACAACGTCTTTTACAACAACGGTGCGACCAATAAATTTGAGGCGCAATTCTACCTGGCCGGAAGCGCGGGCGGCATCAACATCACCAACTGGCAGACGGGGCAGGTCTATAACCTCATCACCACCGGAACCGTGATGTCGGGAAACACCTTTATTGATGCGGCTCCGGGCCAGTTTGTGTTTGGAACCTACCTTAGCGGCTCCGACTGGACCGATTTCACCAGCACCCTTAACTCCGGCAACAATACCTGGTACGATTCTGCAACTCCCAGTGCGTTTCGCATCGTAAATGGCAAGAACGTTGATCTCACCGGATGGCAGAGCGCAACCGGGGCTGATTACAACTCCATCTGGGGCGCGCCGACTTCTTCACCAGCGTCAGAATGCATAGCACCCCCGGCGGCGTACCCCGATTTCCACGTCAGCGTGGACAGCAGTTCTTACAGCATGACATCGGGTCGCGCGACCGCAACGGTGCGCGTCGAGTCATTCAACTTTGGCCCAGTGACTCTCAGCGTATCCGGGCTGCCCGCAGGCGTGACCGCATCCTTCAGCAACCCAAGCCTCACCAGCGGATATTCCATCCTCACGCTAACTGCATCGTCCAACTCGGTCGCGCAGACTGTGCCGGTAAACTTGTGGGCGGTCAGCGGCGATCGCGCTCACTCTGCAACGATCAAGTTGACAGTAAATGCGAATCCCGCCGTGATTGGAACGACGACGACGGTCAACTCCTCCGCGTCGACCGTCAACGAAAACTCGCCGGTTACGCTGACGGCATCCGTGAAACAGACCAGCGGTTCTACAGCTCCCAGCGGGTCTGTCACTTTCTTTAATGGTGGGACCTCACTCGGAACAGCGTCGCTCTCTGGCGGGACGGCTTCCCTTTCTACGTCCGCTCTGCCTGCTGGGTCGAATTCAATCACCGCCGAGTACGCGGGAAATAGCACATTCAATGCATCCACCTCAAGCGCCATCACCGTGAATGTGAATTCCGGGACTGTAAATACCACGACGACCCTGGCTGCTTCTGCGTCCTCGATTGCGCAAAACTCGCCGGTCACATTCACTGCCGGAGTGAAACCCGCCAGTGGAACATCGAGCGCGACTGGAACCATCACGTTCTACAACGGCGCCACCACGCTGGGAACGGCGACTCTCTCTTCAGGATCAGCAACGTTCACGACTTCCGCCCTGCCGGTAGGTTCCAACTCCATCACCGCCTCCTACTCCGGCACGTCGGGATTTACTTCTTCCACGTCAGGTGCGGTTTCAGTGAGCGTGAATGCGAGTGTCGTAAGCACAACCGCAACGCTGATCTCTTCATCTTCCACGATTACTGAAAACTCGCCGGTCACGTTGACCGCCACGATCAAGCAGAATAGTGGAACCACAGCACCGACGGGCACGGTTACTTTTTACAATGGGACCATTTCGTTGGGATCCGCCACGCTCTCTGGCGGCGCAGCGAGCATCGCAACTTCGGCGCTGCCGGTTGGGACCGACTCGGTTTCCGCTGCTTACTCGGGCGCGGTCACCTTCAACGCGTCCAGTTCCAACATCGTCGCGATTACCGTCAACTCCTCATCTCCGAGCGTCGTTAATACAGTCACCACGGTCGTTCCATCGGCGACCAGCGTTACCCAGAATTCTCCCTTGACTGTTGTCGTCACCGTCAAGCAGGCAAGTGGGACCACAGTTCCCGTGGGTTCGGTGAATGTTTACAACGGCTCCGCAGTCGTGGCTACGGGATCTGTTATCGCTGGCACAGCGACGCTGACGATCCCTTCTCTACCTACCGGCACTGATACCATCGCAGCCTTCTATTCAGGATCATCGGCGTTCAATCCGTCCACCTCCGGACCAGTCGCCATCACGGTGAACCCGATCGTCGTCAATACATCGACAAGCTTGACAGCATCGTCCGCGAGTATCGTTGAGAACGCGCCACTCACCTTAACTGCTCTCGTGAAACAATCGAGCGGCACAGCAACACCTACTGGTTCGGTAAACTTCTATAACGGCACAACCAAAATCGGCACCGCAGTGTTGTCGGCTGGAGGCGCTACGCTCACAACCGCCGGACTTCCCGCCGGGACCGCGTCAATCAGCGCAACTTTCTTGGGTGGCCCAGTTTTCACGGCCTCAAGCTCCAACGCAATCACCATCAAGATCAGTCCTCTCGCGTTCAGCACGACCACTACTCTCACGGCATCATCGAGTAACATAGCGCGAGGTTCGGCGCTCACTTTTACTGCCGATGTGAAAGTAGCAAACAGTACTTCCTTGCCTACCGGGACAGTAACCTTTTTTGACGCCTCACAGGCGATCGGAACAGCGTCACTTTCATCCGGTGTAGCAACTCTGACCAGTTCCACCTTGCCCGCCGGAACTCAGACCGTGACAGCGACTTACTCCGGAACTACTCTCTACCGGCAGTCAACTTCCAACGCCGTCACGGTGGCAATCAGCGCACCAGCGACGGAGGGTCCCTCCACTGCGACAGTTGCCACCAGTACAGTGTTGGCTTCCTCCGCGCAACAAGCCGACCAGGGCTTCACCATCGCGCTAACTGCGACGGTCAAGCCATCCAATGGCTCAACTCTCCCAACCGGTACGGTCGACTTTAACGTCGGGAACAAAAAGATTGGATCTGCCAGTCTCTCGAGTGGCAGGGCCTACCTCACCACTTCGTCATTGCCAACCGGCGATGACCCCATCACGGCAACTTACATGGGCAATAGTTCCTTTGGCGCCTCAACCTCATCCTTGGTCACTGTGAAGATTCAGGGACCGGACTTCACCGTTGAAGCGACTCCCTCATCCGTCTCCACAACTCCAGGCCAGAGCGTCGATGTTTCGTTGCGTATCACTCCGATGGATGGATTCAACCAAAGCCCGTCCATGACGTGCACCGGTCTTCCTGCCGGATCGACCTGCACTTTTGGCTCGGCGGCCAAGCAGAGTGATGGCACTTCGACGGTGAAGATGACGATTCATACGGCTCCTGTCACGACGAGTTCAAACTCGGCAGGTCGTTCACGTGCACCCCTCGCCCTTGCATTTTTGCCTTTGCTTCTCTGGATTTCTTCAAAGCGGCGCAAGGAGTTCCATCGGCTCCTCTCTCTTTCAATGCTCCTTATCGTCATCGTGGCATTCGGCGGAAGTGTAATTGGCTGCGGGGGGCACTCAAGTTCCAGCCAGCTGACATCCAGTAGCACCACCGTCAACGTCACCGTGAATGCACAAACAAGCACAGGACTTCGCCACACCGCATCCGTAGCGCTCACTCTGATGTAGCTTCCACCCAGTTATTTAGCCGATCGACATTTCAAACTCCGAACAAAAAAAGGCGCGGCAGCCGAAGCTGCCGCGCCTGAATTGCAGTTCGAACTAGAAGACCAGTTTGCCTGCGAGTTCAAACGTTCTTGGATCTTGCACGCCGTTCACTAAACCGAAGTCGCCGCCACTGACGTTATTGTGGAAGCCATTGAACTGGGTGTGGTTGAAGGTATTGAAGGATTCAACACGGAACTCAAAGTGTGTGCGTTCGGTAAACGCAAACGACTTGTAGAGGTTGGTGCCGAAGTTGGTGCGGCCGGGTCCCTTGACGATGTCCCTGCCGGCATTGCCGAAGCCGAGACTCGGACCACCGTCCCATGCTGCGATTGGCTGCGAGAAGCCAGTGGGAGATACCCATTGGTACACGCCGCTAGAATTCCTTGTTTTGGGATAACTGACCTTGCCGGTGAAATTGGGACGGATGGTATAGCCGCCGCCCAGTCCAACCGTATCCGAGCCACCGTCGCCAGGAGCGTTGCTGCCCGCCCAGGGTAGGCCTGTCTCAGAAATCACAGTACCGGAAACTTCCCAGCCGCCGAGAATGCTGTGAGTCAGCCCGTTAGAATGCGCGAAGATGGGCAGTTTGTATTCGTAGTTCATGTTCAGGACTTGACGCCGGTCGAGGTTGCCCGATCCCTTGTCATACCTGAGGTTGAAGGGGTTGCTTACGCCGGTAAGATCCGCGGTTCCCAACTGCGAATCGATCTCATGAGCCCATGTGTAATCGATTTCGAAGCTGAGTCCATGCCGGCTCTGCTGACGCAGTCCAGTCTGGAAGCTGCTGTAACTGACCGTAGCCAGGTTGCTTTCCTGCTGGATGTTGCCAAAGCCCGGATAGGTGCGAGCCATGATGCTGTCGACCGTAGAAGGCGCCGCATATCCGGGATACGTCTTGTCGCCCGCTGCGTCCGCGCGGAATTGCATTGGAGTGCTGAGCGGGTATTCGTTGATTGGAAGAATCACATTCTGATGCCAACCAACGTTTCCGACGTACTGTGTGACGAGGACCAGAGAGGGAACGATCTCCCGCTGGAGGCCGACGCTGTATTGAGCTACGCCGGGAGCAGGATAGTTGGTGGCGATGCTCGTCATACCTTGTGTCACAACTGGTAGAGTGGCCGTGGAAAGTGATGTTCCAAACTGCCAATTGGCGAGCGGATCATTGAAGGTCGTATTGCCTACACTTGGCGTGTTAGAGAATGGAGCCGCGGTAGCAATGTTGTACACGTCGTTGCCCTGCATGCGCTCAAAGAATGTGCCGAAGCCGCCGCGAAGGACGGTCTTGCCGTTTCCTGTGAGGTCATACGAGAAGCCCAGACGCGGCTGATAGGTTTTGTAGAAGTTCTTGGTCATGCCGCGAGGTGTTCCGTTCTGGCCGGCGATGGTTACGCCGTTCAGGTAGAAACCCGCGCCCTTGTAGGTTTGGAGACCTGCGCTACCTGGAACGAAAGCGCCGTTCGCGGTGAAGTTAGCAGCCGTCGTGATGCCCTGCTGATACTGTGCAGGATCAAAACTGGCAAGAAGATTGTTGCGCTCCCACGCATGCGGCAGTGCGTCATAACGAACGCCGTACTGCACACTCAGGCGAGGAGTGATGTGCCAGTTGTCCTCGGCATATGCCGACACAGTCTGGTTTACGTAGTGGCGGATGTCCTGGGTCTGTAGCTGCGAATAGCTGGTGCTAAGTCCGAGCATGAAATCCAGGTATGAGTCGCCAGTGAGGTTGGCATTGTTCACGTGCCCGGGCGTTGTGCCAGAAGGAGACGTATAGCCATCGCTGAAGTTGTAATAGCCGTTGGTATTGCCGAAGAGTTGCTGATTCTTAATGTAGCGGTTGTAGCCACCGCCGAACTTCATGGCATGTTTTCCGTGCGTAACCGAGAGTCCGAACACCTCTGCATAGTCAAATGCTGCGTTCTTCCAAGGCTGCGACCACGGATCGAATTGTGTTCCATACGATCCAAGGTTCACGCTGGGAAGCCGGTTGAGGGCGTCTGCCGAGGCCGGGAAGAATGAAGATGCTCCCCATCCTGAAGGCTTGGTGTAGGCGCTTCCCGAAGGCAGAATGCTGATCTTGTTGCCGTCGAAGTTGAACGCAGCCTCGAGCAGCACATTCTGCGACAGCGAACCGGTCAGCTTGATAACGGAACTCCACGACGGATTGCTGAAGTTAGAACCAACGGTCGGATAGTTGTCGCCGCTCCAGATTGATGTAGCGTACGTCTGGCTAACCGAGTCGCCAATGTAGTGACCAAAGAGCTGCCACTTGTCATTGATGTTGTGATCAATGCGGAATAGATCTTCGCGCACATTGGTTGGCTGTTTGGCAGGAACTACGACGGTGTCGCCCGAGGAGTTAGCTTTCGGAATCGCCCCAACCGCGTTGAAAGCCAAAGCACTCGGATCTACAAACAAAGAGGCGGGAATGAAGTTGTCGGGGAAAGCTTGCCCCGGCACCAACACATTGCCATTTGCTTTGTTGTAAGTTGCGATGGCAACACCCAGCGCTGAAGTAGCGCTCACTGTGGGCACGACCACCTGGCCATGTGTAGCATCTACCGGAAGCGCACGAAAATCCTTGTTGGCATGCGCAGGTAGAACCCAATTCACGTTCTGGGCAGAAGTAATAAAGTCAGCTGCTGGAATGGAATTGATTCCGGCAGGTGAGCTGCCCTGAATAATTTTGCGCCACTCTTCGTTGTAAAAGAAGAATGTCCGCTGCTTGTTGTTGTTGTAAACGTGCGGAATGTACAGCGGTCCACCGACGTTGCCGCCAAAAATATTTAGCCGCAGCTCGGGCTTCTTGGCACCCACCTTGTCAAAGTAGTTGTGCGCCTGAAGGGCGTCGTTGCGATCGAACTCCCACAATTCGCCGTGGAAAGCCTGTGTCCCTCTCTTGATCGACATCGAAACGGTGCCGCCAGAGGAGATTCCGTAATCGGGAGGATAGTTGCTCGCCAAAACCTGGAACTCGCCCAGCGCATCCTGTGAAGGCATCATGGACGACTTGCCGCCAGAACCACGGTCATACGCTTCGCCGCCATCGATCAGCCAGATATTATGTGCCTGATTAAGGCCATTAAAGCTGATCGCAAAGTTTGAACCTACCGATGTCGGCATGTTTGAGTCGGGCAGATTGCCGCTGACACCCAGGCCCAGAGCCGCGAGTGCAACAATGTTGCGGCCGTTGGTTGCCAACTCCGTAATCTGTTGCTCGTTGATGAGCGTACTCACGACGTTGGAGTCGCTCTGTACCGTCAATGCATCGGCGTTGACCGTGATGGTCGTCGCTTCCGAGCCAACTGTGAGTTTGGGATCAACACGAAATGTCGCAGAAATGTTGACGACGATTCCATTCTGTACAAATGTCTGGAATCCCTTCGCCGTGACAGTCATGTTGTAATTTGAAGCGTTCAAACCGGGAATTTCATACAATCCCGTTTCGCTTGTTGTTGCGCTTTTTGCCGCGCCTGTAGCTGGGTCAGTCAAAACAATCTTCGCTCCCGCGACGACTGCTCCCGACTGGTCCGTTACGATGCCGGTGATATTTGAATTGGCTTGCGCATGTAACCCGACGCATGCCAACGCAAAAAGCAACGGCACCAACAGGAACCCGTAACTTATCTTTCTGAACTTCACTTCCATATGACTCTCCTATCCGAAGTGGTACTTGTTGCTGCAGCCTGGAACGTGCATTGCCTTCCTAGTCGGAAAGCTCGGCTGGTTTGTCGATTTTTCTTTGAAGAATCACTTCAACGGCATATTCCTTCAGGCCACACATTTGTTGCTTAAATGGCTTCAGCTCTCTGATTCAGCTCTTGCCTTCGATCGGCTGCTCGCGCACAAAAGCGAACATCATCAGAGATTTCTGCGAAGGACCAAACGACATGTTTTTCTGTCGCTAGATTTCTTCGCCTTTCTCTGAATAGGCCCGCCTAAATCGTTTCAGTAGATCGCCAAGAACGTTACTCCTGATCACACAGCGCGTCAATATTTCCTGTGCTAAATTGCGCTGAGACGAACCATTGAGTTCGCCCTTCACTTGAGCAAGAAATGTGGCGACCGTCATTGACTGAACATCCCCGCGTGATAAGCGTCACAACTTACTTCGTCGAAAAGTAAGGAGTAAGAAGTCGAACTATCTACTTATCCATATTTCGCAGTGAAATTTCGTCGCATTTGTGAATGTTTGCGTGCAAAATGCTCGTCATTCGTGATGTACATCACTAATACGCGGATAACTCATCGGCCTCGACCGCAATCGCAGATTGACGACGCTTAAGCACACTGTGTGCGTCTACTCCACCTCGCGGCGTCCTAAAATAATTTCTCGACCTAACGTCAAAAGAGACGTTGATTTGTGATTTTTTATTTGGAGAGTTATGGTCCTGATAAGAACAACTTTTTCTTCGCACGGATAGCTCGTGGCGTTCCGTTTATGCAGTTTCCAAGCTTCCGACCCACACGCTATTTCGGTGCGATTTGGAAACTGCAGTGGATTTTCTTTTACCGGCGGAATCGCGAGATGAGATAGAGAAGTAGAGTAAGCACAACGCTAATCAAGATCGATGTGCCGAGCGGAAAGAAGACCGAGACGTTCTTTCCTCGCCAGGCCATGTCGCCTGGCAGTCGCCCGAGCGGCCAACCGAATCGTGAAGCGAGCAGCAGCACGGATCCCAGCACGACGAGCAACAATCCGAGACCAAGAAGTATCTTTCCAAGATCGGCCATGTTCTTTTTCGATGCCAGACTCAGATAGGATACGGTAATCGGGCGTTGCACGACGCGATACATCGAGCGCGCCAAAGGGGGTCGATGCGAGTCGCTACGCTGCTGTTGGGCATTCTGTGTTTACTGGTCGTCCTGTTGGATGCCTTCCAGACCATCATCCTGCCGCGCAGGGCTGCGGGTCGTCTGCGCCTTACGCGCATCTTTTATATCCTCACGTGGATTCCGTGGAGATTTGTTGCCCTTAGAATTCACCACCCTCGCAAGCGTGAGACGGCACTCAGCTTTTATGGGCCCCTGTCGCTGATTTTTCTACTCGTCGTGTGGGCCTGCGGCATGGTTTTCGGCTTCTCGCTTATTTATTACGCGCTCGGCAATCCATTCAACGACGCATCGCACCAGCTTGGATACCTGTCTGGCCTTTACGTGAGTGGAACCAGCTTCTTCACGCTTGGCCTTGGCGATGTCATACCCCGCGGCGAGGCAGCGCGCGCGCTGTTGACGATCGAAGGTGGTACCGGGTTCGGCTTTCTCGCCATCGTGATGGGCTACTTCCCCGTGCTCTATGGAGCCTTCTCACGGCGCGAAGTCAGCATCTCTCTGCTGGATGCCCGCGCTGGTTCACCGCCCACGGCAGCGGAACTCATGCGACGACATTCTTTTGATGGAGCGGAAAACGCCCTTGCGAGTCTGCTCTCCGAGTGGGAGCGCTGGTCCGCTGAACTGCTTGAGAGCCACATTTCTTACACGCTCTTATGCTATTTCCGCTCGCAGCATACTAATCAAAGTTGGCTCAGTGCGCTCACCGCCATCCTTGATACTTCATCACTCCTTATCGCTGGAGTGCAGGGACACGAAGCGAGACAGGCGCAATTGACTTTTGCCATGGCACGGCACGCGGTGGTCGATCTGGCACAGGTCTTCTCGATCGCTCCGAAGCAGAACATGCCGGATCGATTGCCGCGGGAACGATATGAGCGGCTCTACCAAATGCTCTGTCAGGGTGGTGTTAGTGTTTGTCGCGACGGACAGTCGTACGAAAGGCTCCGCGACTTGCGCGCTTTGTACGAAGGCTATGCCGAAGCGCTGAGTGAGCATTTATCCATGCCATTGCCGCCATGGATCGCCGAGCAACCGCGTAAGGACAATTGGCTCGCCGTGGCGAAGGTGCGCAGCCAGGCTGAAGCTGCCAACCCTTTGACCTCCGAAAGTCAGAGAGTTGCAGACATCATTGACCAGCATCACGAATTTTAGGTTCAACTATCTGTTAAGGTTTGGCGAGATAAACTACCGCGTCTGAGGGAAATTCGCCTTCTTCCACTTCCACCGCTACGTTAAATTCTGTAGCCTGTAATAGATAGCAGGAGAACCATAGAACATATGAAGCACTCCGTTCTCAACCACGAGCCATCGACCGTTCAGACCCCGCCAACCACAAACAAACATCTGGTTCGATGGGTCGAAAAGATGGCCGATCTCTGCAAGCCTGATTCCATCCACTGGGTCGATGGCTCGCAGGCGGAATACGAATTTCTCTGCGATCGCCTCATTGATGCGGGAACTTTTACGAAGCTCGATCAGAAGATGTGGCCCGGATGCTTCTACGCCCGCTCGTCTCCAAACGACGTGGCGCGAGTCGAGGACCGCACGTTCATATGTTCGCTTTCGCGCGACGCTGCCGGTCCCACCAACAACTGGGAAGATCCGTACGTAATGCGCCGTCGTCTCAAGCATCTCTTTAAAGGCTGCATGCAGGGACGCACCATGTATGTGCTGCCATTCAGTATGGGTCCGGTTGGATCGCCAATGTCCGGGATCGGCGTACAGCTTACTGACTCACCTTATGTAGTCGTCAACATGCGCATCATGGCTCGGATCGGCGCTCCGGTCTTCGCGGAGATAGACAAGGACGAAAAGCGCGTCGTTCCGTGCATGCACACCGTAGGCATGCCTCTGAAGCCCGGACAGCAGGATGTTCCATGGCCATGTAATGACACGAAGTACATCGTGCATTTTCCTGAGACCCGCGAGATCTGGTCTTACGGCTCCGGCTATGGTGGTAACGCGCTGCTGAGCAAGAAATGCTTCGCTCTCCGCATCGCTTCGAACATCGCACGCGACGAAGGATGGATGGCTGAACACATGCTTATCCTTGGTGTGGAGAGCCCCAAAGGCGAGAAGACTTATGTTGCTGCCGCATTCCCTTCCGCATGCGGCAAGACCAATTTCGCGATGCTCATTCCGCCAAAGGCTATGCACGGCTGGAAGGTATGGACGGTCGGGGACGATATCGCCTGGCTCAAACCCGATGCCACTGGCCGCCTGCGCGCTATCAACCCCGAGGCTGGTTTCTTCGGAGTGGCACCCGGAACAAGCGTCAAGACCAATCCTTCCGCTATCGCCACTCTCTCAAGCAACACTATCTTCACCAATGTTGCTCTTACACCGGACGGCGGAGTGTGGTGGGAAGGCATGACCGATAAGCCGCCGGCGGAGTGCCTTGACTGGAGGGGCGAGCGTTGGACTCCCGCGATCGGAAAGAAGAATGGGACCACCGCAGCGCATCCTAACGGTCGCTTCACCGCGCCTGCTTCGCAATGTCCGACCATGGATCCCGATTGGGAATCGCCTGATGGTGTCCCGATCAGTGCCATCATCTTTGGCGGTCGCCGTTCCCACACGCTTCCGCTGGTTTACCAGGCATTCAACTGGTCCAGCGGCGTCTACATAGGCGCAACTATGGGATCTGAAACGACTGCTGCGGCAGCCGGAGCCGTAGGCAAAGTACGCCGCGATCCAATGGCCATGCTTCCCTTCTGTGGATATCACATGGGTGATTATTTCCGTCACTGGATCAAAATGCAGCGCGGACTCGACGTCACTCCGCGCATCTTCAATGTGAATTGGTTCCGCAAAGATGAAGACGGCAAATTTCTATGGCCGGGATTCAGCGAAAACATGCGCGTGCTGCGCTGGATCGTGGAGCGCGTCCACGGACATGGACGCGGACGAGAAACTGCCATCGGCTGGGTTCCGCGCTACGAAGATATCGACTGGACCGGTCTGGACTTTTCGCGTGAAGCGTTCGATGCGCTAATGGCCGTGGACCGCGCAGCGTGGCGCAAAGAGGTGATCGCGCATGAAGAACTGTTCATCGAGCTTCACGATCATCTCCCACCCGAGATGATCTATGAGCGCGAACTTCTGATCTGCAAGCTGTGATCCTTCGCGATGTTGGGTGAGTGCGCGTCCAGTCAAAGACTGCAAGGCACTTCGCTCAACATGAGAAACGCTGCAAATTTTCGGACATCGATGCTGTCGAGTTGGACGTGCTCCAAGTCTCACAAGCGAGACCTGGGGCACCCCAATGTTATTGAAACACCCTGTGTTCGAGGCTATTGGTAGACGCCAACCTTTTTGAAGTCGCCACCTTTTACGATGTTGAGCGCGGTGGGATCGACGTGATGCTTGAACGCGTCGTTGACCTGCTGCGGAGTAAGCGCGGCTACGGCGGCTTCGAGTTTCGCATCCCACTGCATGGTGCGTCCCCAGTATTCGCGACTGATGAGAAGCGAGGCGATGGAGCCTTCTTCAGAGCGCTGCACGGTGCGCTCATCGAGCCAGGTTTTCTTGGCCTTCTCGACCTCATCCGCGGTGAAACCGTCCTTGAGTGCGAGAGCTAATTCCTCGTTGAAGTCGGCTTCGACCTTGGGCATGTTCTGCGGGGCGGCAATCGCGAAGCCGATCATAGCGGCAGAATCATCTTCGGTCGGGATCTGAAACTGAGTACCGGCGCCATAGCTGAGGCCGTCTTTGACACGGATGCGCCGGAAGATGCGTGAATTGGGCGAGCCACCAAACACCATGCCCGCGATAGTGACAGCGGCGTAGTCGGGATCGGTGTCTTTCATCTTCAGAGGTATTCCGGCCAGGAAGAGGCCATTCTGCTTGTCCGGTGTTTCGATCTTGTGGTTGACTGCTTCGACCTTCGTGTAGGAATCGGTCACGCGATGGTAGGGACTAGGGCTTTTCCAGTCGCCAAAGAGTTCGGTGACAAGTTTGCGCATTGCTTCGGGATCGAATTGACCGCTCAGAACTATCTCGCCATCGCCGGGACCGTAGAACTGCTGATAGAAGCTACGTACCTGGTCGAGGGTAACTTTTTTGTCGTCTTCGATCTGTTCATCGAGAGTAGAGACATAGTGGACATGGCCGCGTGGGAACTCAGAGTTGAGATGACGGAAAAGATCGAGCTGCACGAGGTTGTTGGGCTCGGTCTTCCCTTCTTCCGCGCTGGCGATGCGCTGCTGACGAACCTGTTCGAACTCAGTCTCGGGGAATGATGGTTCGCGGAGAAGTTCGCGGACCAAGCGCAAAGACTCGGCTAGATTGGCGTCGAGGGTGCGGATGCTGGCATTGGCCTCGGTGACGCCGCCGGTGACGCTGATCTGTGCTTTCAGTTTGTCGGTTGCGTCTTGAATCTGCTGACGGTTCTTATTCTTGGTGCCGCGCATCAGGAGCGCACCGGCGATTTCGGCTTGAGTGATTTTGCCGAAGAGAGATTTTTCATCGCCAAAGTGCATGTTGATGCGGGCTACGACGGTTCCACCACGCGTCTTCTTGGGGAACATGACGAGCTTGATGCCGTTGGGAAGCTTGGCGCGTACAATTCGGGCTTCAATGTTCTGCGGGGTAGGATCGAAAGTCTCACCCTCTTGGATGGTTGCACCCCCCTTGTAGTCTTTGAAGACTGTGGCGAGATCAGGAGTGGCGGGAATCACGGCACGATCAGGAGTGGCCGTGGGTAGGAATTCGCCTTCGGTGCGATTAGACGATTTGAGGTAGGCCTTGGCGACGCGGGTTACGTCTTCAGGCTTCACCTTGGCGACTTCATCGCGATTGAGGAATAGGCCTCGCCAGTCGCCCTGGCCGATGGATCTGCCAAGAATGATGGAGACGGTCTGCGAGTTGGTGAGGGCAAGCTCAATGTTCTTGAGGATACGGCCCTTGGCACGATCGACTTCCTCTTGCGTGGGAGGGTTTGCGGCAAAACCCTCGACGACTTTGATGAGCGTCTGCTGCGCATCGTCGATGGACTGATCGGGCTTGAGCTGCGCAAAGGCTTCGGCGACACCGGGATCGTGCATGCCATCGGCGCTCATGTTAGTGGAGACGGCCTTCTTGGTATCGACCAGTTCCTTATAGAGACGGCCAGTCTGCGGTGCGCCAAGAATTTGAGCGGCAACTTCGAGTGCTGCGGCATCGGGGTGAAGAGCGGCAGGAATGTGGTAAACGACAACGATGGCCTGAATATTTCCTACGCGGCGGAGAAGGACGGAGCGCTCGCCTTCCTGGGTCGGCTCTGAGACGTAAGGCTGCTTGAGGACGCGATCGGGTTTAGGAAGCGCACCGATGGTCTCAGCGACCATGGCAAGAGCCTTGGATTCATCGAACTGTCCTGCGATCACGAGGTCCGCATTGTCGGGCTGGTAATACTTCTTGTAGAAGACTTCGAGGTTCTCCGCCGGTACCCGTTCAACATCGGTACGGTTGCCAATGACGGTTTTACCGTAGTTGTGGAAGTTGTAGGCCGAGGCGAGGACGCGTTCCTCAAGCACCTCAACCGGGTTGTTCTCACCGGCTTCCATTTCGTTGCGAACTACCGTCATTTCTGTATCGAGATCTTTTTTGTTCATGGGCATGCGAGCCATGCGATCGGCTTCAAGGCCGAGGGCCCAGCGCAGATTCTCGTCGCTGGCGTTGAAGGTCTCAAAGTACATGGTCTGGTCGTAATCGGTTGTGCCGTTGAATGATCCGCCTGCCCTGTCGGTGAGTTCCTTGAATAGCTCGTGGCCAGTGGTCGAGGTCTTGAAGGTCATGTGCTCGAGGAGGTGAGCCATGCCGGTTTCGCCGTATCCCTCGTTCCGCGAACCCACGTGATAGACCACATTCACAGTGGTTTTGGGCTTGGAGTTGTCAGGGAACAGGAGGACATGAAGACCGTTCGGAAAGGAATACTCTGTGACGCCTTCGATGGAAGTAACCTTCTGGACGCCGGGCGGCAATGTCTGTGCAAAGGTTGCGGCGGCAAGAGCGATTACACAAGAGGTTAGGACTAGCAGTCTTTTAAGGCCCATGGGTTCAATTCACCTTTCAGCGGATTGCTGAATTATAGCGAGTGAACGGGGAACGGGGCGCTGAATTCATAATGACTCGTGTGAGGGAATCTGTCGTCAGTTTGTGTTCGGAGCAAAAAATCGCCCCCGAAGGAACTCTTCGCTTCGGAGGCGCTTGCTTTGGAATACTCAAGAAACACAAGATGAAGACGGGGACCAGTAGCTGGCACTGGAGGTCGGTAGTACGCAGCTACTGGCGATCCCAATTAAAACGAAGCTAGCCGCGGCTTCCCCTTTCCACTGCCGCCTCGTACCACCCGGCTCAAAGGAAGTCTTCTTACGGGCTTCCGAACCTTGGTGACAAATGAAGTTTCGCCCAAGTCGTTCCGGCGCTCCGTGACGGCTGTCACACAGCATTGTGGGAAACGCAGGTGGACATGGATTTGGTTCTCCTGCCAGTTAATTTATCGAATCAAGCGGGTTTGACAAAGCGAGGCGCGGGCAAGAAAATCGGAGATTCACGGCGCCGAGGAAAGACCCTTCCATGACAACTCTTTTGAAGACAGATTTAGGCACGATTCCGCTGATCGGCCGAGGCAAAGTGCGTGATTTGTATGCGGTGGGCGATGCCCTGCTGATGGTCGCAACAGACCGCATTTCGGCTTTCGATCATGTTCTCGGCACTGGGATTCCGGGCAAAGGCAAGATCCTGACGCAGCTTTCGTTGTTTTGGTTTGATCTGGTGCGGGACATCGTGCCGAATCACCTGATCGCGACCGAAGTAAAGGATTTTCCGGCGGAGCTGCATCAGTATGCGGATCAGCTCGAGGGCCGATCGATGCTGGTGAAGCGCGCGCAGATGTTTCCAGTGGAATGCGTGGCGCGGGGATACATAGCGGGGTCGGGATGGAAAGAATACAAGGCCAGCGGAACAGTGTGCGGAGTCAAGTTGCCAGCGGGATTGCAGGATGGGTCGCAGTTGCCAGAGCCAATGTTTACTCCTTCGACCAAAAGTCAGGACGGAACGCATGATGAAAATATTCCGTACACAGACGTAGAGACGGTTGTGGGCGTGGATGATGCGCATGAGTTGCGGCGGCTGACGCTGGCGATTTATGAAAAAGCCGGAAGACATGCGAAATCGAAGGGGCTGATACTGGCGGACACCAAGTTTGAATTTGGCCGAACGCAGGATGGGATTGTCTTAGCCGATGAAGTGCTGACGCCGGACTCTTCGCGCTTCTGGGAAGCATCAGGGTGGAAGCCTGGCGGGGCGCAGCCAAGTTTTGACAAGCAGTTTGTGCGCGACTACCTGGAAAGCATTCGATGGAACAAGCAAGCTCCGGCACCGAGTCTTCCTGACGATGTGGCGAAGCGTACACTCGAGAAATATCTCGAAGCATTTCGCCGGTTGACCGGACGGGAAATTGATGTGACGGTCTAAATGATGGATGGGATGACGCTCGTCGATTGGATTATTGTGGCGGTGCTTGTACTGGCCGTGCTGGCGGGATTTGCGCGCGGATTCTTTCGTTCCGCATTTTCGCTGGCTGGATTGGTTGTGGGGCTTTCACTGGCTGCATGGAACTACTGGCGCCTTGCACCGGTACTGAAGCCGTTGGTGCGATCGATTGAAGCTGCCGATGCGATAGCATTCATCATCATCGCGGTATTGGTGATGGTGGTGGCGGCCATCGCCGGATCACTCCTGGCGAAGCTCTTCGAGAAGGTGGGACTGGGTTGCCTGGACAGGCTGGCGGGTGGACTTTTCGGTTTCGTCCAGGGACTATTTTTTGTTTTGGTGGGAATTCTCGTTACGGTGGCGTTCTTCCCGCAAACTGTGTGGTTGACTGAAGCGAAGTTACCAAGGTATTTCTTTGGTGCACTCCATGTGAGTATTCGCGTTACCCCGTCGCGGCTTTCAGATCGTGTGCGCAAGGAATTGCAGACGCTGGAATCGGAATCACAGAAATTGATCCATGAAGAGAAGAGCAAATAATTTTTCGCGGGCTGGAGCCTGCCGGTTGTGGCAATCTAATAGAGCAAGAGGTTGACGTGAGACGAGACCTGGACAGCCTGGTAACACAGATGCATTCCACCGGCATTCGTTATGAGGATGCCGTGAAAGAGTTTAAAAGACAGTATCTGCGCGAAGTGCTGGCGGCCAACAAGGGAAACCAGTGCAAGGCAGCAGAGGAACTGGGTATCCACAGGAATACACTCAGCCGCACGATGGCGGAACTGGGCATCAGCCTGGCGGAAATTCG
The DNA here is from genome assembly GCF_039994875.1 of Telmatobacter sp. DSM 110680. Classification (GTDB taxonomy): domain Bacteria; phylum Acidobacteriota; class Terriglobia; order Terriglobales; family Acidobacteriaceae; genus Telmatobacter. The sequence continues at coordinate 4,292,431 of NZ_CP121196.1, forward strand.
CGCTGGGCTCAAGCGTCCACCACGCAGCGAACGTCCTATATTTGGAGCCGCACGCCAGGGCATACGCCAGGGCTGAGGCCGAGCTCCCCAACGGCATGCAGACAACTCAGCAGAACAACGAAGCGCGAACAGCCATCGAAGACGGGTTTGCCTGGGATGCGCAGGACGCGTACTTGTTCGATATTGACGGCACGCTCTTGCGAAGCCGCGATCGCGTGCACTTTGACAGCTTTGCTACAACCTTGAGAGAAGTGATGGGGTTTGAAGTGTCCCTCGAAGGCGTGCCTCTGGCGGGAAACACGGATACCTCCATATTGCGCGAGGCTTGCGATCGCGCTGGAATCCCGGCGGATGTACTAGAGCCCCAGGTTGCTGCCATCCTTGAGGGCATGTGCCACAACGTAAGCGGCCGACGGAATGAGATGCATCCGGTCCTGATGCCGGGTGTCGAAAAAACGCTGAAGTATCTTGCCGATCGCGGCGCGACCCTGGGTGTGGCCACAGGGAACCTGGAGATGATTGGCTGGATCAAGGTGGAGCGGGCGGGAATTCGCGAATGGTTTCGTTTTGGAGGGTTCAGCGATCACTTTCCTGTTCGCTCGGAGCTGATCGGAAATGCGGCGGCAAAAGCTCGCGAATTAGCTGGTACGCATGCCAGCGTTTGTGTGGTGGGCGATACGCCGCGAGATATCGAAGCCGCGCATGCGAATGGGTTGCCGGTGATCGCGGTCGCGACTGGACACTTTACGTTTGACGAACTGCTGGAGCACAAGCCCGAGGTGTGTGCGACAACGCTTGCTGATTTGCTGGCAATGACGCAGGGCGCGGCATGATGACGGTTCGGCGCAAATTTGGACCTGTTCTTGCAGCCGTGCTATTGGCGGCGGTTGCGGGCGCACAGCAAACGCCGACACCGGCTTCGCCAAGTGGCACCCCGCCTGCCACGGATGCGCAAGCAAACGACAACAGCCCTGCCAGGAATATCACGGGTAAGGAACGTAGGCGCGCGACCAAGCTTTATCTCGAAGCGTCTAAACTGTTCCAGAAAGAGCAGTATGACGCCGCGATTCGTGACTACGAAGAGGCTGCGAAGCTTGACCCGGAGAATCCCAACTATGCCGCAGCCACAGAGGTAGCGCGCAGCCACGCGGTCACGGAACTGATCCAGACGGCTGCGAAGGCGCGGATACGCGGTGACAAGACCGCCGAAGAAACAGCACTGCGAAGAGCCTCTGAACTGGATCCAAAGAACATTGGCGTGGCGGAGCACCTCCGCGAGATGGCTGCCGATGCAGCGGAAGCACAAACCAAGCCCTTGTACGAAGCCGGACCGGATTCCCTCGCTCCTGCTCCGATGCTGCAACCGATTGCGGGAACGCATAGTTTTCATCTCAAAACGGACCGACGCACGGCGATACAGACGGTGTATCGGTCGTACGGCATTGAAGCATCGGTCGATCAGAGCGTGACGGGACCGCCGGTACGGTTTGATTTGGATGACGCAGATTTCAGACAAGCGACCCAGGCGGTGAATATGGCTACCGACTCTTTCACAGTCCCTCTGGATGCGCATCGCGCACTGGTGGCCAAAGACACGCGTGAGAATCGCCAGCAGTTTATGCGGCAGGAGTTCGAAACGATCTACCTGGGCGGCATGACGACCACAGAAATGACCGATATCGGGAACATGGCCAAACAGGTGTTCCAGGCGCAGCAGGTGGTAGTGGAGCAGAGCGCGGGCACGCTGACGATTCGCGCTACGACCGACAAGCTGAACGCTTTCAACGAGACACTGCGCCAACTTCTGGATGGACGAAGCCAGGTACTCCTGGATATCAAGCTGATTCAACTCGCGCACAATAATTCCCGCAATACCGGCGTGCAGCCTCCGCAACAGATCACGGCATTCAACGTATACGCGGAAGAGCAAGCAATTCTGAATCAGAACCAGGCTCTTGTGCAGCAGATTATCTCTTCGGGGCTGGCGGCGCCGGGGGACACGCTGACGATTCTGGGAATTCTGCTGGCGTCGGGGCAGGTTTCAAGTTCGATTTTTCAAAATGGAATTGTGCTGTTCGGCGGGGGATTAACACTTTCCGGCGTAACACCGGCGCCTGTTGCCATCAATCTAAAGCTGAATTCGTCGGAGTCGCGCGAACTGGATGCAGTGCAAATGCGGCTCGGTGACGGCGAAGAGGGCACGCTGAAGAGCGGCTCCCGTTATCCAATTGAGACTTCACAGTACTCGAACCTCGGCACGGGGGGAATCAACATTCCGGGACTGACGACGGCGGGTACATCCGGAGCGCTGAGTTCGCTGCTGTCGCAATTGAACACGGGAGCGCAGACGATTCCCCAGGTCGAGTACCAGGATCTTGGGCTCACTTTCAAGGCCACTCCGCGGGTGATTCGCAGCGGCGAGGTAGCGCTGACGATGGATCTAAAGATCACGGCGCTCGGTGGTTCGGCGTTGAATGGCGTACCGATTCTGAATAATCGCAGCTACTCCGGCGTCGTGACGCTCAAGGAGGGTTCGGGTGTGGTGGTTGTGAGTTCGGTGGACAAGGAAGAGAGCCGCGCGCTAAGCGGACTGCCGGGTTTGACCGAGATTCCGGGGTTAAATCAGATTACCGACACGGATGTGCAGCGGAACTACGCGAGCCTCTTAATCATCGTTACACCACGGGTGGTACGCAGTACGCAGGCAGCGGGACATTCGCCCGTGTTGCGCATCGAGCGGGGATCGACGACTCAGTAAGGCGCATGTTCGAAATAAAAGCCCCCAGATGAGTTGAGTCTCTTCGGGGGGCTTTTATTTCCGCTGCACAGAATCCATCGTGATCTGAATCTATTGCGTGACGCCGTCCGCTTTTGCTTGAAACTCGATGATCTGCTTAAGGGTTTCGTAGGGTGCATTGGCGGCCACTTCGCGGCCGTTGATCACCAGGGTTGGCACGGATGCAATCTGCAGATCCTTACTGAGCGCAATGGAGGAATCGACGACAGCCTTGGTTTCTGGCGAAGAGGCGCAGGCTGAGACTTTTGCCGGATCGAGGCCGGCTTTAGTTGCAGCGCTGTTGAGGGTCAATGTTGCGCCGTCAGCGGTTCCAAGGCCATCCTGACCGTCGAAAACCGCTGCCGCGAATTGAAAGAAAGCGGAGCTGCCGGCTAGCTTGGCTACGCAGGCTCCATACGCGGCAGCAGTTACGGATTGAGGGTGAATTGAAGGGAGCGGATCGTTCTGGAACACGATGCGCGCTTTAGGAAAATCTGCGACCAGCTTTTCCATGTTGGCCTGTGCAGCCTTGCAATGGGGGCATTGGAAGTCAGCGAACTCGACGAGTTCGAGATCCTTCGACGCCGAACCACGATAAGGTCCGTCGGCACGTTGCTGGAGAATGGCGCGATTGGCGGCGAAGGGATGCTCGCCGAAGGAAATGATCTTCTCCCCGACAATGATGTGCTTTTGATCGGGCGTGGTGAAGAAGCCGAAGCGATAGGGTTGCTGTTTGCCGCTTTTGTCGCCGACGTAGACGATGACCTTGCTCATCCCGGTGATCTCGGTTTTCTGGATGGCCTGCACCTGCCACATCGCGTTTTGGTCAAAGCCCAAGTTGGCCTGCATGAATGCGTTGACTACATCCTTGGTGGGCGATGTCGCGGTGAAGTCTGCCGGATCGGGCGCAGGAAAAACGGGTGCGGCGGCAGGGGCTGCCGGGGCCGAGGCTGCATCGGGCGTAGCGGGAGTCTGATCCTGCGCAAAGACACGATTCACAGGAGAAAAAAGCAGGGCCAATGCGGTTATAACGGCCAGTCGAGCGGAATTACGGATCAAGCGAATATCTCCTTCATAGGCGGGAAAGTTCCCGACCTTTAGCTTATACCTGGACTTTGACGGCGATGGGAAAGCGACGGCCCATACCGAAGGACTTCGAAGTCACCTTCAAGACTGGAGCGGCTTGCTGGCGTTTGTACTCGGACCGCTCCACGAGGCGAACTACCTGTTGGACGAGTTCGAGCGGAAAACTGTTCTTCTGGGCGATGCACTCGGGAGTTTCGTAACGCTCCACGTAGGCTTCGAGAATGGGATCGAGGACTTCGTAGGGTGGCAGCGAATCTGTGTCTTTCTGATCCGGGCGCAGCTCGGCCGAGGGCGGCTTCTCAATGATCGAGCTGGGGATGATTTCTCGCTCACGATTGAGCCAGCGACAAATGGCATAGACACGGGTCTTGATGAGGTCGCCGATGACGGCGAGTGCTCCGACCATATCGCCGTAGAGAGTGCAGTAGCCGACGGCCATTTCGGACTTGTTGCCGGTGGTAAGAACGAGGGAACCAAACTTATTGGAGAGGGCCATCAGCAGGTTGCCGCGGATGCGCGATTGCAGGTTCTCTTCGGTCAGGTCGGGCTTTGTTCCTGCAAAGAGCGGATCGAGCGCGCGAGCGTATTGATGAAACAAATCAGAGATGGCAATGATCTCGAAGCGGATGCCGAGGTTAGCGGCGAGGGTGCGACTGTCGTCGATCGATCCCTTCGAAGAGTAGGGACTGGGCATGCCGATGGCGAGAACGTTCTCCGGACCCAGGGCATCTGCGGCGATCGCGGCCACAAGTGCGGAGTCGATGCCGCCGCTCAAGGCAATGAGGACTTTGCTGAAGCCGCACTTGCGCACATAGTCGCGAGTTCCGAGGACGAGGGCCTTGTAAGCAGCCTCGGTGTCGTCGTCGGTCGGTTCGGGAATCGGAGGCGCGCTGAAAGGGTCGACGATGACGAGATCTTCAGCGAAGGACTTGGCCTGGGCAACCAGATCGCCGTGCTTATTGAGGACGATCGAAGACCCGTCGAAGATGAGGCTGTCGTTGCCGCCGACCTGGTTGCACATGAGCACTGGAATTCCATCGCGATTGGCGATGGCGGCAAGCATCTGGCGACGGACCTTACGTTTGGAATGCCAGAACGGGGAGGAAGAGAGATTGATGTGGATGGAGGGATTCTGGCGCATCAACTCCTCGAGAGGATCGAGTGCATAGAGGCGGCGCGGCCAGAAGTTTTTATCGTTCCAGGCGTCTTCGCAGATGGAGATGGCTAAACGGAGACCATCGAGTTCTACAACTTGCTGCCGGGTAGTGGGGAGGAAGTAGCGCTGCTCGTCAAAGACATCGTAAAAGGGCAACAGGCGCTTGTGTTGCTCCAGCAGCACGTGGCCGCAATCCAGAAGCACAGCAGCGTTAACAGCAGGCTTACCGGCATCCGGAGGTGCTGGGAGTGCGACGCCTGCGATGATGGCGGTGGACAGATCGCGCGTGGCTGCGGCAAGTTCATCGACGGCCGTGCGGCAGCGCTTGAGGAAACTCGGTTTCTCAAGAAAATCGGCGGGCGGATAACCACAGATTGCGAGTTCGGAAAATACTGCGATGCGCGCGCCTTGGTCAGCCGCGCGTCGCGTTCCTGCAATGATTTTTTCAAGATTGCCGGTGAAATCCCCGACCGTGGGGTTGATCTGGGCCAGTGCGATCTTCACTTTTCCAGTTTAATGGCACAGGCATGGTTCAGGCGAGTAACGGCCTTAGGAACCAGTGCCGGAGAAGACTACGCCAATCGTGCGGATAAGGATCTTGAGATCGAGGAAGATGCTCCAGTTCTCAATGTAGGTCACGTCGAGAGAGACATAGCTGTCGAACGAGGGATCCTGGCGCCCCTGCACCTGCCAGAGGCCGGTAATGCCGGGCGTGACATCGAGGCGACGGAGATGACTGAGCTTATACTCCATAACTTCGCTGGCGATGGGCGGACGTGGGCCGACCACGCTCATATCGCCGCGCAACACGTTGATGAACTGCGGCAGTTCGTCGAGCGAGTACTTGCGCAGCAGGCGGCCAAGACGTGTGATGCGGGGATCGTTGGAGATTTTGAACAGTACGCCATCGCGCTCGTTCATGTGCATGAATTCAGCGCGTCGCTTCTCTGCATCCCGCACCATGGTGCGGAACTTGAAACAGCGGAAGACCCGGCCTTTCTTGCCAATACGCTCTGAAGCGTAAAAGACGGGTCCCTTGGATTCAAGCTTGATTGCAATCGCGAGGAGAATGAGGAAGGGCGATAGCAACAGAAGCAAAGTGCCGGAAAACAAAACATCAAGGACTCGCTTAACTACAAAGCCGAGTTCAGGAACATGGCCTCGATGGAGAGGAATGGTCGGGAACTGGCCGATATATTCGACCGGACTATTCCAGGCTAGGCCGTCGTAAAGGTCAGGAACCACTCGAAGATCGACTCCATGCATGCGGGACTTTTCGAGTACTTCTTGAACAATGCCGCGCTCGCAGGGGGCGGCGAAAAAGATCTCGTCAACGAATTGTTTACGGGCGTGCTGGAAGAGCGAATCGAGTGTGCCGACTACATCTCCGCTGGAAGACATCATTTGCGAAGAAGTGCCGGGGAACTCAATGAAGCCTTTGAACGTGTAGCCGAGGTGGCGGATGCTCTCGAGGTGATGGCGCAGCGCGTGGGCTTCGGCTCCGGTGCCGACGATGAGCACGTTGCGCGTGTCCTGACCACGCTCGAACCTACGGTACATCAGGGTGCGGTAAATGAAGCGGCGTACGCAAAGTGAAACCGTCACCAAGGCCAGCGTCAGCATGACGATGCCGCGCGGGATGTCTTCGGCGCGAACGAGGTAGAGCGTCCCCGTAAGCAGAAGACCAGAAGTGAAGCAAACTTGAACGGTGAGGCGCTGCTCGTGCAGGAACGAACTAAGTCGCGTAGGCGAATAAAGATGAAGGCGGCGGCTGGTGACAATTAGTGAAGTGGCGAAGCCGCAGAGTAAGCCGAGCAAAATCCATGTGGAGCGGCCCGAAAACAGTGTTCCATTAAAGAAAGCACGAACTCCAACCACAGGGCCGGTATGACGTTCATAGAATGTGGCGATTACCGCAGATACCAGGACGGTCAGGAAATCCAGGAACATCCAGAACTTAACTTTTCCCTGGGAACTGCGCGATGAGCTAGACGAGGCATCCGTGACCCATTCAGACGGCGATGCCACTGAAGCGGAAACTCTTTGCCAGAAATCCGATGTTGCCATATGCCTAGCGCTTGCCTCAGAAGTTCAAGTTAGTCAGGAAAAGTTGGGGGTATTTCCTCGAATGAACCGCGCAAGGAACAGGTGCCAGCAGAGTCGTACGCTGAGTGCTGAGGTTTTGAGACCACAGTTCAGTAGAAGGTTGCCTGAGAGTGCCGCAAGTCAGCATTACTCAGGGAACGTGCTTGCAAGTCCATTATCGCCGAGAGCACATAAATAAGTCATCAATTGTTATGCCGAAGGTAACACGTAAGCATCGAGAGTAAGGAACTGCTGGATATGGGGTTCGGGGGACGCCATGAAGTCCTTAAGGGGCCCAAAAAAGGCTGCTCGTCCCTCATCCAGAAACAGCACCGTATCAGCTAGCCGTTCGGCAAATCGCATGTCATGAGTGACCACAATGCTTGTAAATCCAAGCTGTTGCTTGAGCCTTTGGATAAGTCCGCCAAGCCTTCGGGCGATGATGGGATCAACCATCGTTGTGGGCTCATCATAAAGAACAACCTCCGGCTGGGATGCTAGCGCACGGGCGATGGCCACCGCTCGACGACGACCGGCGGACAAACTGGCAGGTAACGCATCAGGTACGTCATCCGCGCCAACGAGTCCTAGCAGGCGATCTACTACCTGCTGGACCTGATCCTCTTCCTGGCCTCCGCGCTCACGTAGAGGAAAGGCGACATTTTCGCGGACGGTAAGGGAGTCAAACAGGGCGCCATTCTGAAAAACCATGGTTATGCGTCTTCGAATGGCTTGCATTTCTTCTTCGGTGTATTGATTGATTTCCTGGCCGTCGACCCGGATGGAGCCGACCTGCGGTTTAAGGAAACCGAGGAGGATGCGGAGAGAAACAGACTTCCCTACGCCGCTACGGCCCAGAATACAAAGAGTTTCGCCGCGATTCACGTAGAAGCTGACGTTGTCGAGGACCTTGCGCTCACCGAACCACATGGAAACGTGCTTGAAAGAGATCAGTGGCCAAGTGGTCTGCTCTTCTTCGGTGGAGGCGGGCTTGTCGCCGGCGATGTCTGCCAACACTTCCGTGGGAATCTCAGGAACCTCGTTCACCTGCAGATCGGGTGAGGGATCGCTGTTGGGCGTAGGTGCGAGGTCGGGGTCAGCCACAAGATCAGCTTACTTGAAGTTGCTTTCCAGCGAGTAGGGTTTCGGCGCGGTTGAGCTCCCGAGAGGAGTTTAGATTGAGGAACCAGACGGCGGGGGGAAAGTCATCTGAGTGAGGAATTTGACCAGATTGAAGCAGTAGCTCTACGGGCAAAACGGTGAATGGTTTCGACAGGATCCTGGACGCCTCTCGGAAGGCTTTCAGGCAGTTGCGGTCGTCAGAATGGAGGCTGGCTTGGAGCAGCGGTAGAGCTTCCCTGCGAATAACGACAGGAAATGTCTGAACAAAGGAGGAAGCGGAGAGCAGCGTGACGGCTGACTGGGTGATGTCGGCGTGACGGAGAAGATAGGCGACGAGCCTGGAAGGCAAGAGGGGCAGGTCTACTGGGAGGAATACGGCAAGCTCTGCGGTCCCGGAAGCCAGAGCCGTACAGATACCGGACAGGGGGCCTGTACCGGAACCGGATGGATCATCGCGAAGGATTGGTGCGAAGGATGAGAAGTCGGAGCGGGCACCGGCAATGCGGGGATCGAGACCGGCGTGGCGGAGGATATCAATGGCGTGCTGGATCAGTGGCTTGCCCGCCAGTGATATTAGAGCTTTGTCCTGACCCATGCGGGTGGAGAGACCGCCGGCGAGTACGAATGCGTCGGCGGTCGCCGGCAAGACAGAGTGCGGCAGGTTCAACGGCCTGCCTCCTCCAAGAATCGGATTAACGAACGAATTCCCAGCTCAAAGTTTTGAAGGCTGAATTTCTCGTTCGGGGCGTGGATGTTGTCGTCGGGGAGACCGAAACCCATCATTACGCTGGGCAGACCGAGGTGGCGATCGAAATCGCCAACGATGGGAATGGAACCGCCGGAGCGGATGAACACTGTGTCTTTGCCCCAGACTTCATGCAGTGCGTGCGTTGCGGCCTGAATGTATTTGTTGTTGACCGGGATGAGACAGGGGTCTCCAGAGTGGATGAGGCGAACTTCGACGTCGACGCCTGCGGGGGCGATCTTTTCGACGTAGCTTTTGTATTGGGCGAAGGCCTTGGCGGGAGTCATACCGGGGACAAGGCGCATGGAGACTTTGGCAACGGCCTTGGCTGGGATGACGGTCTTAGCGCCTGCCCCGATAAAGCCGCCGGGGATGCCGTGAACGTCGAGCGTTGGACGAGCCCAGGTGCGCTCGAGAACGCTGTAGCCATCTTCGCCGACGAGCTGGCGTGAACCCACTTCAGAGATGCGGTAATGCTCTTCGTCAAAAGGCAGGCTCTTCCACGCAGCGAGTTCTTCGGAACTGGGCGGAATTATGTCGTCGTAGAACCCGGGAATGAGGATGTGGCCGTTGTCGTCTTTGAGACGGGCAATGATTTGTGCGATAGCCGTGAAAGGATTGGGCGCTGCGCCGCCATACATACCGGAGTGGAGATCGGTCTTGGCACCGCGGACTTCGAGCTCGGTGTAGATCATGCCGCGCAGGCCAACGCAGAGTGTAGGCAGCCCAGGGGCGAATAGCTCCGTGTCGGAGACGAGGGCGAAGTCAGACTTGAGATTGGCGGGCTTGGAGGCTACATACTCCGCGATTCCCTCCCCTCCTACTTCTTCTTCACCTTCGAAGATGACACGGACATTAAGGGGGAGAGACTTGTTTGAAGCGAGCAAGGCTTCGAGGGCTTTGACCTGCATCCACACCTGGCCCTTATCATCGACGGCTCCGCGGGCGTAGATGTTGCCGTTACGCTCAGCGGGCTCGAAGGGAGGCGAGAGCCATTCGTCGATGGGGTCGGTGGGCTGGACGTCGTAATGGCCGTAGATGAGGACTGTGGGCTTCCCGCCTGCGTGGAGCCAGTCTCCGTAGACGAGCGGGTGGCCGGAGGTATCGATGAGACGGACGTTCTCCATGCCGATGCGCTTGAGTTCAGAAGCGAGGAACTCGGCGGCGCGACGGCAATCGTCTTTGTGCTCGGGAAGTGTGGAGATAGAGGGAATGCGAAGCAGGTCTTTCAATTCGTTCAAAAAGCGGGGGTGATTCTGTGTGGCGAAATCTACGGCGGGCGAAGACATGGTTGTGTCCCTTTCAACGAAATCGACAGGAGAGAGTATAGGTGGTCGGGGTGCAGTGGCGCCGTGTAGCGACTGATTGGAAGGTTAGTAGCGCGGAACCTTCGGATCGATTTCCGCCGACCACGCATCGATGCCGCCTCGCAGGGATTGGACGTTTTCAAAGCCCTGGTTGCGGAGCCATGCGGTGACGTTGAGAGAACGCTGTCCATGATGGCATAGAACCGTGATGTGCTCTTCGGGATCGAGTTCCTGATGAGCGCGGGCCGGAACGTCTCCCATCGGCATGGCGGTGCTCGGGTCGATGTGGGCCGTGGAGTATTCCCATGGCTCGCGGACATCGATGAGGCGGGTCTTGTTTTCGCTGAGAAGAGCCTGGGCTTCGCTTGGAGAGATTTCGTATTCGAGCATGAATCCAGTTTAGTGGGACGGGCAGGTCGCTTGAAGAGGCCCGAGGAAAGTAGTCTGGAAGAGATGCCGCCAATTTTGAATGCACAGTCGATCACGAAGCAGTTTGGGGCGAAGCCTCTTTTCAAGGACATTTCGTTCACCGTGGACGATGGGTCACGTATTGGGCTCATCGGGCCGAATGGCGCCGGAAAATCTACATTGCTGGCGATCCTGGCGGGAGCAGTTGAACCGGATGCAGGCGAACTGGCGGTAAGGAAGCGGGCACGGCCCGCCTATGTTCCGCAGGACTCGCGTTTTGCGGTCGGATTGACGGTGCGCCAGGTCCTGGAAGATGCACTCGGCACGGCGCACGTTAGCGAGGGCGAACGCGAGGGACGGTTGCGTGAGATTTCAGGGCGAGCCGGTTTTCAAGATCTGGTGGCAGAGGCGGCTTCGCTTTCAGGAGGGTGGCGCAAACGACTGGCAATCGTGGAGGCCCTAGTCAGTCATCCGGAGGTGCTGCTGCTGGATGAGCCGACAAATCATCTGGATCTGGCCGGGATTGAATGGCTGGAGGAGTTGCTGGCTGCCGCGAATTTTGCCGTGGTGACGGTGAGCCACGATCGCTATTTCCTTGAAGCAACATCGAGCGAAATCATCGAACTGAATCGGGTGTATGCAGAAGGCCTGTTTCGGGTGAAGGGAAATTTCAGCCGCTTCCTGGAGGAGCGCGAGGCGTATCTGGAATCGCAGAGCAGGCAGCAAGAGAGCTTGCGCAACCGCGTTCGGACGGAGATTGAGTGGCTGCGGCGGGGGCCCAAGGCCCGCACGACGAAATCGAAGGCGCGTATTGATTCGGCCAACGAGATGATTGGGCAACTGGCCGCGATGGATTCGCGGACCACGGTGAATTCGGCCGGCATTGATTTTGAAGCGACGCAGCGCAAAACCAAGCGGCTGGTGGAGTTCAGCGACGTGGCTTGCGACATTGGCGATCGCCGGCTTTTCAGCGGATTGAAATTCGTTCTTACGGCAGGGTCAAAGGTCGGGCTGGTGGGTCCTAATGGCAGTGGTAAGACCACTTTTCTTCGGCTCCTGCGCGGTGAGTTGGAACCGGCGGAAGGCAGCATTCGGAGGGCGGATGCGCTACGCCTCGTCTATTTCAGCCAGATGCGGGAGCTGGACGAGGAGCTTACGCTGAGGCGGGCACTGGCGCCGGAGGGGGATGGACTCGTTTACCAGGGGCGGAATGTGCATGTAGCGAGTTGGGCGGCGCGGTTTCTGTTTACGGGAGAACAGCTGAATCAACCAGTCAGGAACCTGAGCGGCGGCGAGCGTGCGCGGGTGCTGATTGCGAAGTTGATGCTGGAACCGGCGGACGTGCTGCTTCTGGACGAGCCAACGAACGATCTGGATATTCCGACGCTCGAGATTCTGGAGGAAAATCTACTGGAGTTTCCTGGAGCACTGGTGCTGGTGACGCATGATCGCTACCTGTTGAATCGCGTGGCGTCGACGGTGCTGGGGCTTGATGGTGAGGGACATATCGGGAAGTTCGCGGATTACGGACAGTGGGAGCAATGGCTGGAAGAAGACAGAACAGGGACCAGGGAACAGGAACCTGGAAACAAAGCGACAGAAGCCGCCGCGCCCCGAAATACCTCGCAGAAGAAAAAGCTCTCGTATATGGAGGCGCGGGAGTTTGCCACAATTGAGAAGCGGGTGGAGGAGAGCGATGAGCGGCTGGCGGCGGCCCGGGCGCGAGTCGAGGATCCGGATATCGCTTCGGATGCAGCGGCGCTGCAGGCCGCCTTGGCCGAGCTGGACGCTGCGCAGGATGAAAACGACTTGCTCTATGCGCGTTGGGCCGAATTGACGGACAAGGCAGTCTAAACTAGGTACTGGTATTGAATGTTCGTTTGAACTTGCTGTAAAGCTTCTACGACACGCGGCGAAACATTTGCATCGAAAGATGATATGCAGAATCCGGTGAAGGTCTTAATTGTCGAGGACGAACCTCATGCCCTGATGGGGCTTGCGGAATTGATTTCCGGCTGGGGTTACCAGACGGAGACGGCTCGCGATGGCGTTGAAGGATGGGAGAAGTCTCTTTCCTGGAATCCGGCGATTGTGGTGACAGATCTGAAGATGCCGCGAATGGACGGCCTCGGGCTGCTGACCAAGCTAGCCGAAAACGGAAACTCAAATGTGGCCGTTGTGCTGCTGACTGCGCAGGGATCGATTCAGTTGGCAGTGGATGCAATGAAGTTGGGCGCGTATGACTTTCTCCAGAAGCCGGTAGACGCTGCGCGGTTGAGATCGATCCTGACGAATGCGACGCGGCAACGGGCCACGGAGATTGAGCTGGAGGTTACGCGCAGGCAGTTGAGGAATACAGGCATATTAGGAACGATGGTGGGCAGTTCGAAGGCCATGCGCGAGATATTCGCACTGATCGAACAGATTGCGCCGTCGAATGTATCGGTTCTGATCACGGGCGAAAGCGGCACTGGCAAAGAGATGGTGGCACGGACGCTGCACGATCTGAGCCCGCGCAAGGGACGACCCTTTCTCGCGGTAAATTGTGCAGCGATTCCTGAAACGCTGATTGAGAGCGAGATCTTCGGTCATGAAAAGGGTGCGTTTACGGGTGCGGTGGAACGGCGGGCCGGGTGTTTTGAACTCGCCACAGGTGGAACGCTGCTGCTGGATGAGTTGGGCGAGATGCCGATTGGCACCCAGGCCAAGCTGCTGCGCGTGCTGGAAGAGCGGAAACTGCGCAGGTTGGGAGCTCGCAGCGAGCAGGATGTGGATGTGCGCGTTCTGGCGGCGACCAATCGCGATCCACAGGACGCAGTGACGCATGGGCATTTGCGAGCGGATTTGTTTTATCGATTGAATGTTTTTCACATTCATATGCCGCCCCTTCGCGAGCACATGGAAGATTTACAGGTAATGGCCGAAGCCATGGTGCGGGAGATGAATCAGAAGCACACGCGGCACGTCTCCGGATTATCAGATCAGATTCTGGACCGCCTGCTGGCTTACGACTGGCCGGGGAATGCGCGTGAACTTCGTAATACGATTGAGCGCGCGGTGATCCTGTGTCCTGATGGAACTCCGCTGGATGCATCGCATCTGCCGCGGACATTTGGTACCCCGCAACTGCCGGTGCCAGCCCGTGCAACCGACGCGAATGTTGTGCCGGTGCGCGTGGGAACGACAGTAGATGAGGCGGAGCGCATGCTGATTTTGCGGACGCTTGAATCGACGGGTCAGAATAAAACGCGTGCTGCCGAGATTCTGGGCGTGAGTCTGAAGACGTTGCATAACAAGCTGAAGGAATACAGCCATTCGCGGGAAGATCAACCAGTCTGATCGTATTGGCGTGGTCGGATAAGCTAAATTGGCTGCGCTGAAATTAGTCGGCTCAAGTTCGCCGTAAGAAACAATGCGATTAAAGACAAAACTCGTTCTGGCAATTACCGGGCTGGTGTTTTTGATCGCGGGCTTGTTGTCGCTGGTGTATGTCAGCCACCTGGTGGACGCGGCAATTCAGCAATCGTACGATTCGAACCGCATGATTGCCAACCAGGTGAGCGATGCCCTGCAGAGTGCGCTGCAGGCTAGCCTGAAAGATCAGACGGTCGACCCCAACGATAAAAACAAACTGCGGGAATTGGTTCAAGCCGCCATCCAGGACAGCGAAGCCTTGCGTGCCACTCTCGACTCGGCCAACAAGTACTCCGCGACTGAGTATGACGTAAACATTGTCGACACGCAGTCACGCATCCTGTTAAGCACATTTCCTGATAACGATGGCAAAGTGCTTCTGTGGCGGCCTGACTATCGTGCCTTGCAGGCGGCCGATCCGATCTCAAAAATGCGCGAGATCTACGGTCCGGCTAAGGTCTTTGACATTGTGGTTCCGCTGGAAAACAATGGCCAACCTTTCCTTAGCGTTCATGTGGGGGTGCGCACGACGCTGCTTCAGGCGGCCTATGAACCTTCGTTGAAGGAAGCCGTCACGCTGATGGCGTTCGCAGCGGGAACAGCGCTGATTGCTGCATTTCTGCTGAGCAACCTGGCGCTGCGGCCGATGGAAGAGATCAACATTCAACTTGACTACTGGAATCCCACGCTGGCAGAGAGCGTTCCTGAAGGAGGCGAGTTGCCCAGGCTCGACACTGCCGAGAGGGTATCAACAAAGATTGAAAAGATCGGCCAGCGCATGCGGAATGTAGAGGAGGTTTTCTCTGCCCTTAAAGAGAATCTCGATCAGATCCTTGGAAACCTGCAGGATGGCATTTTACTGTTCACCGGGGATGGACGAGCGGTACTGGTATCCGAGGCGGCACAGCGATTTTTGCATTTGGAGAGTGACAACATTCTTGGTTTGCAGGCGCGCGAGATCTTCGATAATTCTACGGTGCTGGGAAGAACGCTCCGCGAGGCTTTCGATGCAGGAGTGACGCTGGTACAGGAAGAGGTCCAGACCGAAACAGGCCGTCGCATCCAGGCTTCGGTGGACTTTATCTATGACGATCACACGCGGATGGGTCTTGGCGCGCTGGTAACTCTGCATGATCTTGAATCGGTGGAACAGATTGAGTCGGAGCTCGAGCTTTCGCGGCGCATGGCGGCAATTGGCAGATTGACGGCGGGTGTAGGTCATGAAGTCAAGAATCCAATCAACGCAATCGTGGTTCATCTTGAGCTGCTGAAGAACAAGTTGGGCGCGGATCACGCACCGGCACAGCGGCATCTGGAAGTGATCGACGCGGAGATTCACCGGCTGGACCGCGTGGTGCAGACACTGGCGGACTTCTCGAGACCGGTGGAAGTGCACTTGCGAGAACAGGATTTACGCACCGTGATCGGGGACGTGCTGGCGCTGGCCGACGAAGAGCTTTCCACGCGAAATGTGAAGCTGGAGGGCCGGCTTCCCGACCATCCGCTGATGGTGAACGTGGATGCGGACCTGCTGAAGCAGGCTGCGATCAATGTCATATTGAATGGGGCGCAGGCCATGCCCGAAGGCGGCTCTCTCCGCGTCACTGTGGAGGAAGATCGCAAAATGGCGGTGGTGAGAATCGCCGATGAGGGAACGGGAATTCCAGCGGAGATTCGGGAGAAGATCTTCGATCTTTATTTCACAACGAAGAGCGGCGGAAGCGGTATCGGACTAGCAATGACATACCGCATTTTGCAGTTGCACCATGGGAGCGTCGACGTACAATCGAAGGTAGGCCGTGGCACGGAATTCTCTCTGCGCATTCCACTCGCCGCTACGGAATGGGGACGCCGGCATCTGCAACCGGCAATTGTGGAAGAAACAAAGGGGTTGGAGAAATGAAGCTCAGCGCCAGGAGCGCTGTCTGGCTGTTTCCGTTGCTGCTGACAGGGTGCCCGCACAAGACCCAGGTCGCGCAAAATCAGCCGCTCGCGCCGCCGATCGAGGACACGCCTCCGTACAAACCGGAACCTGCGCCTGCGAACCTTCCTCCACCCGAGGTTACGATTCCCGTGCAACCCCAGCCACAGTTGCCTGTCCCGGCTGAACCCGTGAAGAAGCCGGTGAAGCACAAGAAGCCTGCGAATACGAATACGCAAGTAGCTTCGAGCGGCGCTCCCGCGGTGCCGGCGATCGGACAGCTTTCGTCGGGGGACGCACCGAATTTGCGGCAGCAGACGGATGACTCCATCGCATCAACTGAGAAGACCCTGAACGGCATCAGCCGCAAGTTGAGTGACCAGGAAGAAAAGACTGCCGCGCAGGTCCGCGAATATTTGAAACAGGCACGGGACGCGCTGACAGCGGGGGACGTGGATGGCGCAAACAAACTCGCGTTCAAGGCGAAGGTCCTGCTGGACGAACTGCATCCCTAGGTGAGTCGCAATTCCCTTCCCGTTCAATGGCTGACTCCTTCCGAGGGATGTCCTCGCGACTTGCGATCAACGCTCGCCCCAGCTCAGCTTGTTGCGAAGTGCGTCAAAGAATCCGCTTTCGCTGAGGCGGACCAGGTTCACCGTGTACTCAGAACGAATGCAGCGGACTTCGTCTCCCAAGTGAAGCTCAAACCCGGTCTGGCCGTCGACTGTCAGGAGGCACTGCGTGGGAACTCCTTCGACGCGAACGGTAAGACTGGCATCTCCGCGCACTACGATAGGACGCAGCGTGAGCAAATGCGGGCAGATCGGCGTGACAACAAGTGCGTCGACATCCGGCGTGAGAATGGGGCCGTTGGCGGCGAGCGTGTAGGCTGTGGATCCGGTGGGCGTGGAGACAATGACGCCGTCGGCGCGGAAGCGGGCTACCTTCTTGCCGTCGAGTTCCACGGCGAACTCGCCCATGCGCGCGATGTCGCCTTTGGAAACGACGACTTCGTTCAACGCTTCAAATACTTTGACAGGCGAACCATCGCGCACGACTTCCGAGTGAAGCATGGCACGAGGATCGAGCGTGTGGCAATTCTCGCACCAGCTTTCGAGCGTGGTGTAGAGGTCAGCAAGGCGTACCTCGGTGAGGAATCCAAGGGAGCCTAGATTCACGCTGAGGATCGGTGTGCCGGTTGCCGCAAAGATGCGCGCCACGGAGAGTAGCGTGCCATCGCCACCGAGCACGATGACCAGATGCGGCTTGTGCGCGGGCATGTCAGCGCGATCGACCGCTGGAGCGGCATCCGTGTAACCTGCGCCTTCACAATCGAGCAACGGGTTGTAATCGTGTTTGCGGAGCCAGTCGATCAGTTCGGGCAACAGCTGAGCGAGCTCCGGCTTTCGCGGCTTACTGACAATTGCGACGCAAGTCATTGGGTTTCAGTGTAACGGATCAGCGGTCAGTGAACAGTAAACAGTGGTCAGAAGAGGCATGGCCAACAAGGAGAACTCAGCGAAAATCGTCGCATTCGCTTCAACCTTCTTTGGTCGTCGATTGTACGTAAAGCAGAAATTCCCTGTTGCCTTCGGCTCCGGTGATGGGAGATGGGATAACTTCTGCGACTTGCCAGCCGAGATCGGAGATCGCGTTTCTGACTTTTTCGATGGCGAGTTTGTGAACTTCGGGATCGCGAACGATGCCGCCTTTTCCGACGTTGCCCCGGCCAGCCTCAAATTGAGGCTTGATGAGGATGACGGCTTCAGTGAGCGCGGGCGCTGCGGCAAACACGGGAGCGAAGAGAAGTGTCGCGGAGATGAAGGAGACGTCCATTACGAGGAGGGTGAGCACGGGCTGGCCGACTTCGGCGAGCGCGTCAGGCGCGAGGAAGCGTGCGTTGGTGCGCTCGACAAGTCGGACGCGTGGATCGTTGCGGAGCTTCATTGCGATCTGTCCGAAGCCAGTGTCGACTGCGGTGACGTGTGCGGCGCCGCGCTGGAGAAGACAGTCCGTGAAGCCGCCGGTGGAGGCGCCGATATCGAGGCAGGATCTTCCGGCTACTTCGATTTTCCAATGGTCGAGTGCAGCCTGAAGTTTGAGGCCGCCGCGGCTGACGAAGGGCATGTCGTCACCGAGGAGGCGGATGGCGGAATCGGATGTGATGGAGGCACCAGGCTTGTCGATCTTCTGTTCGTTGACCAGAACGCGTCCGGCGAGGATGAGGGCGCGCGCGCGTTCGCGACTCTGGACGAGGCCTCGATCTACGAGGAGGAGATCGATGCGGGTTTTGGAGTTTACGCCCAAGATTTCGGTTAGTTCTCAGAATCAGGATACGGTGGATGAATGTGTTTTGCTGGATAGTGATTTGTCATGACGTGGAGATATGCAACCGAATAGTTGCCTACCCCCCTCCCCCCCGGATCTCTGGGCGCAAATTCCTTATTGCAAAAGAGTTACGAAGAGAGTATCGCTCCAAATTCCTCATGTGATTATACTTAGCTGCAGATTCCTCTCCTGCAATGACTTAGGAAGAACCGAGTTCTGCATGGCTCGACAATGCGGATTCCTCGTTTTCGCCCAGTTTGAGAATAGCAAATTGAAAGAAATAGCCTGCAAGAGTGGCGAAGACTTTACGCCGCAGGGAATGAGGTAGTTGGGTCGCGCAAGGGTGCAGCGGGGGTTGACAACTTTCGAGCGACTGCGATGTTGAGACGATCGTTGTTGCGCCTCGGGTCTCTTCAGGAGAAGCCGATGACCATGTAAGCATCCGCTAAACTCGGCTGGATCAAAAAGTGGGTTATGTCCGAGTTGCCCACAATCCGCCCGGAGCCGAGAAGACGCTACAATTTGTCGGGGGAATGCTGCATGCGTTCAGAAGAAGAGCCGGTAACTGTTAGGGCAGCGTTGACCGCATCTCGCATCCTTTGGCCAGATTTTATTGAGGAACATGAATGTGTGTTGCTTGGTTGGCATGCTGGCTCCAATCCTCCGCCTGCGAACGATACGGCGACCGGTTGGGAGGCATTCGTCAGTCACACCCATATCCTCGACGAGTTCGTCAAAGCTGATGAGGTTTCCACTTTCGTCTCGGAAGAAGTGGTATACAACGAAAGCCATCCTGATTTCATTTCCGCATGTGAACTTGGTCAAAAGATCGCGAAGCTGTGGGCGCTGAAGCTTAAGTTAGACTTTCCATTTGCCCGTTTCCGCGTTTACTACACGCAGTACGACAATCCAATCGTGCGCTTTCACAAAGTCCGCGATGATGAGCCGCAATGGCTGTCAGATGAGGCGTTTCAGAGAGCCACTGACCCGTCATTTCGAAGTGCGCTGATTTATGACACGTCCAAGATCAACTTGACGAGTTGGGAACACTCGAAATCGATCCATTAAATTCAAAGCGGGAGAGTCACCGGCCATCCAGACACTGAAGCCAATTCCTTGCCAAGTTCACAATTGGCGACGCCCGAGGAATTCACTCAAAATGTCCCGTACAATTTCTCTAAACTGCAGGATTCGGTAGGTCATGACGGAAGGTACGTTCTGGGCTCTCCTAGCAAAGGCACGCAGGCGTGGAGCGACGTCGGCTTGCCCTTGCTGTCTCACTAGGTACATGAAGAAGCTTACTGATGAGGAGGTCTCCGAGTTCGGCCTAATGCTTTATGAGAAGGTGTGCCAGCTGAACAACTGACGACTCTGGGGAGCAGGTCAGGTCATTACGGGAGAGATGAGCAGCGATAGCTTCCACTACTTCCGCACCTGGATTGTGGGAGTCGGTAAGCGAGCATTCGAGACCGCAAAGAGAGATCCGGATGCCCTAGGGCAATTCCTCGACGGTGATGAGGAATCGATCGATGTGGATAACGAGTCGCTTGAGTACGTGGCTCTCGAAGTTCTGCGGAAACGCGGTATTGGGGTTGATCCGCGAGAACGTTCTGCTTCGAGCGCAGATGATGAACCAGCCGGAGTTGCTTTCGATTTACAGACACTAGGTGTGGATTATCCAAGGCTCTCCGCACTCTGCTTAAGGAGTCCGTCGCCACGCGACGACTCCCATTCGGAGACATCCGACAGACGCAGCGAAACGCCTGTGAAAATGACCGTTCCATTGATCGAGGGCCGCGCGGCAAGTGAAGCCGATGTCAAGTCCGGAAAAGCAATCTTCTGCATAGAGCAGGGTCGCAGCATGCCCTATTCATTTGGGCGAAAACTGCCGTTGATCGCAGAGATTGTGAACAAGAATCTTGGCGAGGATTTTCCTGTGGGAAGACAGGTCACAATCGTCCAGGCGGAAATAGCCGATGGAAAGCACGTCACTCTAGGAATCGTGGATCAAAATGAGCGAAAAGTCTGTGCATTAGAGGATGTGAACCTGCTCGAATAGAGACTCGTTAGGTGCCAGAATTCGGGCTCTGAGCCAGTCACCGGATGAAACAGGATGAGAATTCAGAATCGATTCATTGTGCCGCTGCTAGTTGCGACGCTGTTGCCACTGTCCTGCCTTGCTGACGTTTGTGTCTACAAGCCGCCGAATGTGCGTCACGTCGCCGGTATCGTCGTCGATTCGACAGGCCAAGCGATTCCTAGTGTCAAGATAGCGATAAGCCGACGCGGTGAGTCTGTCGCAACTGCAACGACTGACGCTTCCGGAAGATTCAGATTTGACTCGTTGAAACAGGGCGACTACGAACTGGCTGCAACAGCAGTTGGATTTCAAAGCGCCCACTACAAGGTTCTTCTCAACCATCCTTCATTGCATTGGGGTAGATCCCTGCAAATTGAACTCGCAATCGGGCTTCCGCATTGCGGTGGAGATATCAAGGTCGTTAAGACGAAATAGTGCGAGATGAACAAAATGCCTTTCATTGGTCGAGTGACCGGCGACTGTCGCTTTGAGGCTAAGAACTTGCCAACGTCTCCGTTGCCCACAATCCACTCGGCTCTCCATTCGTCGCCATCCAAAGCGCAGCGTCAGCGGTAGACTGTTCGCAATGAAAGTCTTCCGAATAATGCTCCTGTTCTTTCTCGCATCCATACTTCTGTCCACCGCTCCAGCGCAGGTGGTGGCTCCAATGCCCACTAGGGTGCAAGTCAGTTCCAATGTCGCGAACACGTTCCTTATTCACAAGCAGGAACCGGGTTGCCAAAAGGACTCATCAGGCGTGAAGGTCACTGGGACGGTAGTCATCGAGATCACAATCGACACGAGCGGCAAGGCGATCCACACTCACACTCTCTCAGGACCCAAGCTACTTCGACCTGTCGCCGTAACGGCGGTGCGCAAATACAGGTACAAACCGTATTTGTTAAACGGAACACCTGTTGAAGTCGTGACCCCAGTTTCCATCCAGATGCATTGCAGGTTTCATTCTGGACAAGCATAGTTCCCTGGTGCGCACGAGTTACCGTCCACTCGGACCTTTGACAGATTTTCGCCACTCTAGACATACTCAGCTTATGTCAACAACTGCACCAGAACTGCTTGCAGCATGTGAAGCGAGGGACCGGGCCAAAATCAGCACGCTGGTGTCATCGATTTCAAAACACGCGTGGACGGTGATCCCTGGCCAAGCGATGGTTGAGCTGGAGCCGTTGAGGATTCTGGTCTGGCATGAAACAGGAGGTTCTGGGATCAATACCTATGAGACCGTCATCGTTCAGATCTTTGTCGATGAAGAGAACGCGAAGCATTTCTCGTACCGGTTCTCTCCTGATGAACTCCAGTTGCCGAACTACATCCCGGTTGCTGATCGACGTGTGCCGCCGAGCGCAGACTGAAACGACGCTCTCGTGATCGAATTCTGCAAGCCGCCACGGAGATCGCCACCGCTACATGAATGCTCCGTGGAATCGGGTTATGGGTCTTCGCGGTAGAATCATTTTCGTTCCCAGCTTCCTCTTCTCAACTTGGACTTTAAGGGGCAAAAATGCGCTTGCAATGCGTGGCACTCTTCATCGCGATTGCAGCGATTGCGCCCTCCGCCTTCAGTGCGCGTCCGACGGCTCTGACAATTCCACTGCAGGGATGCGTGTGGCACTCCGGCGACAACCCTGAGTGGTCGGCTCCCTCACTCGACGAGTCCGGCTGGCAGCACTACGCACTGCACCAGCAAGTCTCTCAATCTCATCTCTGGATCCGTTGTCATGCCGATCTCTCTCCCATCGTCGACTTCGACGAGCCCGCGCTTCAGGTCAGGCTCTACGCCGCCTATGAGGTCTACGTAGACGGTCGTCTTATCGGAACCTTCGGCAATCTTCAGAGCGGCAGTTTTGGCATGAGCCTCATCCAGCAATGGCCCTTGCCTCGCGATCTCCCTCACACCTCATCCATCGCCATTCGCTCCGCATGGCATTTCACGTCTGCCATTCCATTCGCCCCTTACCCTTCTCTCGAACTGCGCGCTGGCAGCGAACCTTCCTTGCGTGATCGCCGGAGCACCGTGATCGTTGCGGAGGGCGAGCGCCATCTGATCCCTGCCATCTGCTTCTGCATCGTCGGCATTCTCGGCCTCATTGTGCTTGGTCTCTGGATCAACGAACCCGGTCGCCGCGAACTGCTTGTCCTGGGAATCAACTGCGTCGCTCTCCCACCCATCTACCTCAACTACTTGGGAGCCGCAGCACTTCTCGCCTATCCTGCTTCGGCCTACTTCATCGTCTGGGCTGTTCCGGCTTTCCTCACCAACATCTGCCGGACCGTCTTCTTTTTCCAGCTTGCCCATCGCCGGGTTCCGTTCCTCATTTGGGCGCTGATCGCTTTAGCGACGGCCATTCACCTGATCACGTTCGCAGTTGCCGTTCTCCCTCCGTCGCCCGCTCTTTGGCTCGATGGGCTCCGCTCTGGCCCTCTCGGAGCCATCTCTCAGTTCGCATCCGTCCTCGAGTCGTCGGCGCCCTTCTTCGCATTCATGCCTTGGCGCCGCCTTTCACGCCGCATGAGACCCCTGGCTGCTCTGTGCATGGTCTGGGGCGTCACGATGATGCTTTTCTTCTCCGTGCGTTTCACCAGCGCTCGCGTGCCTGGTCTGCCCGATCTGCAAAGCCAATGGAGCAACACAGTCTCAGACTTTGAGGCGATCGCTACGCTCGGTGTTCTCGTCGCCCTTCTCACGTTACTCTCCCGTGAACAGCAACAAGTTGCCCGCGAGCGGGCCATCCTCGCCGGAGAACTCCAGGCCGCACAGCAGGTCCAGCAGCTTCTCGCTCCCAGCACTCTCGATACGCTTCCCGGTTTCCGCCTCGCCGTTGCCTTCCATCCCGTAAGCGAAGTAGGAGGCGATTTCTACAACTGCAGCATTCTCCACGGTGAGCGCCAGCGCATCATCATCGGCGATGTAAGCGGCAAGGGTGCCGCTGCTGCCATGACCGCGGCGGTAATTCTTGGCGCCGCACAGCGGCACGAGGAGGAATCGCCAGCCGCATTGCTGCATCACCTCAACTTGGTGCTGGCCAACATGCACGTCAGTGGGTTCGCCACCTGTCTGTGTGCCGAGATCTCCTCAAGGTGTGAAGTTATCCTAGCGAATGCCGGCCACCTCGCTCCGTATTGCAACGGACACGAACTCTCCATCTTGAACGGATTTCCACTCGGCATCGTTCCAGAAGCCGAATACGCTGAAACAACACTCCAACTTTCCCCCGGCGATTCACTCACATTTTTTTCCGACGGGGTGGTGGAAGCACGCAATCAGGCTGGCGAACTCTTCGGCTTCGACCGCGCGGCCGCAATTTCCACTCAAACGACTGAGTCGATTGCTTCCACTATCCAAGCATTTGGTCAGGAAGACGACGTCACGATTGTTACCCTAGCTCTATGACTCAGCGGTTGCTACCGTGTCATCACTAATACGAGGATCGTGTCTCATTCGCGCCTGGAATATTGTTTTGGTCAATTGCTGATTGTTCCGGGAGGATCACCGTCAATACGGAAATAACCAGTTGGTAAAGTACGTATCGGCAACGATACATCCAGAGTGTGTTTTGACAAGCGTATAGGCCGAGGAACGAAGCGTGGATGCGGAGCAGCGGAAAGCTGCTTCTTGGCGCGAGCGCAACTTCAGGCTATTGCATGCAACTTACAGCTACAGGATTCAGGCGGGACCATGCAGGATCGTCCGATCGCGGCTGCGCGATGCCACGCCAGAATTTGGCTTCAAAGTTCTGGCCGTAGAAGACTTCTTCTGCGGGGGTCATCACTTTCTCATATCCGGCACTGAGGCATTGACAGTAGCCCTCGGGATCGGACGGGGCGTACCTGGAGGTCCTCGGGTTCTTCATAAACGCGTTACAGCCGTCTGCGAAGGGATTTTGGCGCGCCTGCGCCGCGGTGTATTTGGCGTAAGCGTTCTTCTCGTAGGCAGAGATGATGCGCTGGCTGGGTAAGCGGCAGCTATCCGGCGCGTCGGAGAAGTAGAGGCAGTCGGGCACTCCATCTTTGAAGGACACGGTGAGCCGTCCGGTTTGCCTGCCGTTTGGGCCGGAGAAGGTATAGCGAGCCATGATGCGGGTCGGCGAGCCGGCGGGATCATGGGAGACGATGGGATTGGAAATGCTGCCGGGCTGGTAGCGATTCATCATCCATCCGCGAGAGTTGTCGAGGACGAGGTCATCGAGGAGGCGAGTGAAGTCTGCATCTCTGATGCCAGGCAGGACAGCGACGGGGGCTGAGACGACCGCCCCCGCGTACTTCATGGGAGCTTCGCCCTTTGCGAATCGGATGAGGTTGGACTGGAAGTTCTTAAGGCCGGGGCTGCCGCAGCCGTTGACCTGGATCAGGGCTTTGGTTTCGCCCTGGAGAGCGACAATCTGGTCAGTGAGCTGTCCGGGATTCGTGAGTGGATTGGCTATACGGCCCCCTTTTGCCCCGCCTATCCCCAGTACGCTTTGGAGGAGGCCTACCTGGGCTTTTGCGGAGATATCGTTGACGGCGCTGTAGAGGTTCGGGTCTGCGTAAATGCCGGTGCCTTCGGTGTGATAGCCACTGCAACCGCTGGTTCTGATCGGATTGCCGTATATATCGTGTACCCCGTCGGGACTGTATGGCGGCGAGACGGATGCGTCGTTGCAGACCTGCACCGTGATCTCGACCTTATTGGGCGGCAGATACTGCTTGCAGTCTTTGCCAAAGTCCTCCATGTAACCGGAGATGATCATCATGAACTCAGTGCCGCCGCGATCGAGCTTGATGGATTGGAAATCGCCCGTGTAGATGCGGACGAGGTCGTCCTCGTTGTTGAGTCCGGCGGCGGTGAAGTGGGCAGCAGCGGCGGAAGATGGCTTGCCAGAGACGGGCGCTGTGGCCGAAGTGGCGGCCGATCTGGGGGCAGGCCGGGCAGCGGGTCTTGGGGCTTGCGCTGCCGCCGAGGCGGCCAGAGGTGCGACAAGGCAAAGGGCGAGCACTCGCATGGTGTATCTCCTCAGTTGGGGAGGTGGAGCAAGAGCGGGGACGGATGGTGTCCAAGATACTACACCGAGACAGAATCATCTCTCTCCCCTGCGAACCTTGAGCGCTCGAAGAAGAGGCTGAACAAATGTCCCAGTAGAGTGATCGCATTTCAGTCGAGATGGTCAATGACTCAATGAGCATGGGAGTCTATACTGGCCCGAAGTTGAGTCGAACGATCGCGATTGGGATGAAAGTGGTGAAAGTGACCTATCCGCTCCGTCTGACCATTTCCTTGTTAGCCCTTGCTCTGAGTATCACTGGAGTCTCTCAACAACCGAAAGCCGTATTCATTCCCCTCGATGCGGCCCAGCCGACGCTGAAGGGATTCTCAGACACGCTTCCGCCGGAGCTTCGCAGCCCTCCCGATGCAGAGGCATGGTCGTTCTGGGTGAAAACTCAGGACTCCGCCATCCGTCAACGACTCGAGAAGGGCGAAGAAGATACTCTCACCAACCTACTGCGCTGGGGTGTCACATTCACAGATGAGTACCAGATTGACCGAGAATACCTGTCAAAGTATGGAACGAGTACGCTGGTCAACGCATTCGCGGAAAAGCGCGCCAACGACCTCGTCCGCGCACTTTCGTCGCCAGGTGCGAATGAGGGCATGCAACAGATGCGCGCCTACCTCGTCCATCGTGGCTATTCCTTCAAAACTCCGGAGGATCGGGCAAAGGTAAAGCGGCACTTACTTGAGAACCTCGCTCACATGCGAGACGAATTTGCTGAATTTCGCGAGAAGCTGAAGACTGCTGACCTCTCAGAAGAAAGTCAACTCTACGCACAACGTGGCATCTCATTGGATTCGAATTTATGGCCGGATTACGCACTGGATCGCTCGTTAGGTGAACTAGTCAAACTTGGCATGATCAAACCGGGTAGCGTGCGACGCATTGCGATCATCGGTCCCGGCCTGGATTTCGCCAACAAGGAATTCGGTAACGATTTCTATCCGCCACAGTCGACCCAACCCTTCGCAGTTCTCGATTCGCTTATTCGGCTTGGATTGACTGACGCCAGGAATTTCGAACTTTATACGTTGGACATCAGCCCCAGCGTCAATATTCACATCGCACGCACGCAGAAGAACGCGGCTGACGGTAAACCCTACGTGGTCCAGTTGCCGTGGAATAGCGAGGTTCCATTTAGTCAGGAATATTTCACAGCCTTCGAGAACTGGTGGCAGACATTGGGCGACCAGATAGGCACGCCTGCAAAGCCTGTGCTCGTTCCCGTCAAACTGGCGCAGAACGTTCATATACGCGCCGTGAGCATTCGGCCGGACATCGCAAAACGCATTACTCCAGTTGACATGAATGCCGTCTTCCAGCATCTCGATGGAACGGATGCCGATCAGAAGTTTGATCTGATCATCGGAACCAATATCTTCATCTATTACGGAGCATTCGAGCAGTCACTTGCCCGCGCCAATCTCTCCGCGATGCTCAAACCAGGAGGATTCGCACTCAGCAACGACATGCTCGCGGACAAAGTGCCAACGCGGTTGCTGGAGGTACACAGAACGAACCTCGAGGTCCGGTCGGACCCGCAGATCATAGAACATGTTTACTGTTATCAACGAGAGCCTTAATTTCGGATGGGAAAGTCACCATGCATACTTTCCCTTACTAATTCTGGTGCGAGATCTGAGCGAAGGATTTGACAATTCTCAGGTGAAGCGTACGTTGCATCATTTGAGTGAAGGATCATCCAACCAAGGCCGTCAGCCCGACAAGGCGCTCAATGAGCGGTTGACCTGTTCACATCAACGCACAATGAAGACCTAGCGGGCGGAGATTGGTTTCTTGCCTGTGAAATCCGGTGCCCTTCACGGCAATCATTGGAGACCGCGCACACGCCGATTCGCGCAATTCGGGTCGACTTCGAATTGCGGCTTACAGTTCGCGAATTGCTGTCACGGGGTTCCGGCGCACCGCTCGATGTGCCGGAATGTAACAGGCTAACAACGACATTGCTCCCAGGAGGATGACGACGGTAGCAACGGTGATGGGATCGTGGGCGCCGATTCCATACAGCATCCGCGCGATGAAACGTGTCAGTCCCAACGCAAACGCGAGTCCCAGCGCCAGACCGATGCCTGTGATCCACAATCCCTGTAACAGCACGAGTCGCAGCACATTGACCCGTGAAGCGCCAAGAGCCATTCGTATTCCAATCTCGTGGGTCCGCATCTGGGTTCGATAGGCCACGACTCCGTAGATTCCGGTTACCGCAAGAACGAGCCCAATCAGCGCGAACATTCCCGCCAGGGAGCTCTCGATGACGGCGAAACTGCTCGCCAACTGGGTGCTCTCCCGCATGGGACGCACATCGAAGACCGGCAGCTGTGTATCGATCTCGTGGATGGCGTTTTCCACCGCCGGCGCCAGGTCGGCCGGATTTCGCTCGGTCTCCACCTGCACAATCGTCTCGTACCCCGACTGAAAAAAGCTCATATATACCATGGGCTCCGGGGACTCATTCAATAACATATGCGTCGAATTTCTCGCCACGCCGACAACTGTGAAAGGGCTGCCGTTCACCCTGAGTTTCTTTCCCAGCGGATCCTGTCCCGGCCAGTAGAGCCTCGCTGCAGTCTGATCTACGATGAGAACCCTTGGGGCCTTTTCATCGTCATCTTGTGTAAACTCGCGTCCTTCCAGGATGGGTATTTGAAGGGATTCAAAGTACCGCGGGGCCACGTCGGCGTGGTACACCTGTAGAGATTCGTGGGGGCGTGGCGCATACCCTTCCGGATACGCATCGACCGACTTGTGGGTCAGGGTCATCGGAATCCAGTCCGTCAGAGACACAACCTTTACGCCGGGCAGTGCCGACACGCGATCCAGAATCTTGTGACGGATCACCTGTTCCTGGTCGTGGCTGTAGCCGGCGATGTTCAGCCCCACGGACGCGGTGAGAATATGGTCCGGTTCAAATCCGGGATTTGCGCCGGCGAGGTTCCGCAGTGTTCGCAGAAAGAGCCCGGAGCACAACAGCAGAGGAAGTGAAAGCGCGATCTGCGCCACCACAAGCCCGCTGAGCAATTTCCGGTTGCGTGAGCCACCGGAGACACTTGCCGACTCTGCCTTGAGTACCTCAGCTGCCGGCGCATGCGACGAACGCCAGGCGGGGAGCGCGCCGCACAGCACGCCGGCCAAAAGGGAGAACACCGCAATCCCGATCACCACGTTGTGGTCCATGCTCCCGTTCAGAATGATTGGAGCCGAGCTCGCCGGAAAGAACCATGCGAATGTTTTCGAAGTCCACGCTGTCAACGCGATGGCCACGGCTCCCGCGACGATGGAAAGCACCACGCCCTCCAGCACCATCTGCCGCACCAGTTGCATGCGATTCGCCCCGAGCGACTGCCGGATCGCAAGCTCGCGCCGCCGCGATACAAACCGCACCAGCGTCAACGTAGCCACGTTCGCGCAGGTCAGCAGCAGCACCACACCAGCGAAGGCCAGCAGAATGGGCAGCGTCGCCGCCATGTATCCGTTGGCGCCGAATGGCGAGCGCCACATGGGATCGAGCGTGATCCTGTTCTCGCCCAGGTGGTCGTCAGGATACGACGCGACAATATTGTGCATCAGCGTGTCCATATCCTGGGCTGCCTGGCCACGGCTTACGCCGGGCCGCAATCTTCCTATTACGATCAGCCAGACCGCACCACCACTACGATGCGTGAGCCTGTACACGTTCGTCCCGAGGGGATTCAGCGTCAGCCATGCATCATCCCGAAGCCCCGGCGCCGCCCCGACAAACCCCTCCGGGGCTACGCCGATCACCGTCACAGGATGCCGGGCAATCTCGATCGACTTGCCCACAATTCCAGGGTCTCCCGCATAGCGCGTCTTCCATAACGAGTACCCAAGCACAACATACGGCACGGCATCCGGCCGCGTTTCTTCCTGAGGCAGAAAGAAGCGCCCCAACTGAGGTTTCACTTCCAGCACGTCGAAGAAGTTTGCGGACACATTCCCGATATAGATGCGCTGCGGCTGTGCGCCGTCTGTCAGCGTGATCCAATCGCTGTGATATGCGAGCATTCCGGTTAAGGTCTGGCTCTGCTCGCGCAGGTCGCGATAGTCGAGATAGGAGAAGGGCGGAGTTGGAGAAAAGCTGCGTTCTCCCCGCTGCAGGCTCACAAGGTCGCCCGTGTTTCGCGCGCCAGGAATCGGACGCAACATGGTCCCGTCGATCCAACTGAAGACGGTGCTATTGGCGCAGATAGCTACAGCCAGCATCGCTGTCGCAGTGATCGTAAAGCCCGGGCTCTTGCGCAGCTGCCGTAGCGCGAAACGGACGTCCCGGCCTAGTTGTTCAAGCCACGCCTGGCCCCACATCTCGCGCGTCACATCTTGCACCAAAGGAACGTTTCCAAACTCCCGTGCTGCTGCTTGTCGCGCCGCCTCTGCCGCCTCACCTCGCGCCAGTCGATCGGCAATCGCCATCTGCAGGTGCGCATCAATCTCTTCCTGCAATTCGCGTTTGCGCCGTTGAAAACCGAAGCTCGGGAACCACTCCATGACTCACTCTCCTCCGGCTTGACGTACATCACCGAACCAATCGCTTCAACAATCCGCTCCCCGGCCCAGCATGGTCGCTTTTTCGGAGCCGAAAGGCTTGTATGCCCACTCAGCTCATTCAATGCGCAACGCACTCACCGGGTCGATTGAGGCCGCGCGCCGTGCCGGGACAATACCGGCAATGGCGGCCGCGAGCGTCAGCACTCCAATGGCGATAATCATTACCGACACGTTCACGCTGGTGATCTCATAAAGCTGCGACTTGACGTAGCGCACGCAGAAGATCGCGACCGGAATACCAATCGCGAGTCCAGCGGCGGTCTGCAGCATGGCCCCGCGCATGACCATGCCGATTACCCGGCTCCGCGCCGCTCCGAGTGCCATGCGGACCCCGATCTCCGGTGTGCGGCGTACGACTGTATAGGCCGTGACACCATAGAGCCCGATGGCGGCGAGCAGAAGCGCCAGCAGACCGAAGAGAGAGGTGAGGCGCGAGATCAACCGCTCCTGCGTGAACCGATCGTCAATCTGCTGCCGGAATGTCTGGAACTTAAGGATGGTGAGATTTGGGTTGATACTCGCCAGGGTGTCGCCGACGACTTTTTCCAACCCGGGAACGGAGTGAGCGGTTTCGATCACGATGGCTCCCGCGTACACAGATCCGTCTGGGTCGCCGGGCGCGGGAAGGCCGGCGGGCTGCGTGAGAGGAAGAAAATACATGGCGTGGTTCTTCCAATAGACGCTTGTGTAGGTGGTGTCCTCCACCACGCCGACGATCTCATGTGCTCCATCGCTACCCGGGTGAAGCGGATCGTCAAATCCAAATCGATGGCCGATCGGATTTCGGTTGCCGAAAAACTGTCTGACGAATTCCTGGTTGACGACGGCGACCGGAGGAGCGTTCATCGTGTCCTGCGGCGTGAATCCGCGGCCCATGACAAGGTGTGTTCCGACGGCGTCGAAGTATTCCGGCGTCTCCTTCACCCAGGATGCGGTCTTGTGCAGGTTTGGATCGCCCTGAACCTTGACGCCGGAGTTCCAGTCGTTTGCCTCCATGGGCGTGTAGGTTGAGAGGCCGACTTTGAGAACGCCGGGGATGGTATGGAACCGGTCAACGATGGTCTGGTAAAGAGGCTCGACTTCAGTAGTTTTGTAGCCCGCTCCCTGGGCATTGATGTGAACAATATAGCGGTTTGCTGTATCCAGACTCATGTTCACGTTCTCTGCCCTGGTGAGGCTCTGAGCAAACAGGCCCGCAGCGACGAGCAACACGAGGGAGAGCGCGGCCTGAACGACAACGAGTCCGCGCTGGAAGAAGGACGCTCCGTAGGCAGTTGTCCGTGAGTTCGAGCGCAGAGCGTCGGCCGGCCGGGCGCGTGCGGCCAGCAACGCCGGTGCAAGGCCAAAGAGGACGCCCGTAATCAGTGAAAGCGAAAAGGCGAAACCTATCACCAGGGCAGATGGAGAAGCCGCGACCGGCATGTTGTGCCGATCCGGAAAAGCAAGAGCCAGCAGGGCTTGCGCCCCCAGATAGGAGACGGCGAGTCCGAGCAGGCCGCCCATGCTCGAGAGAACAACACTTTCCTGCAGAAGCTGACGGACAAGGCGGCTGCGTTGCGCGCCCAGCGCTGAGCGGATGAAAAACTCCGCGCGGCGGCCCATGCCGCGCACGAGAAGGAGGTTCGCAATATTCGCGCAAGCGACAAGAAGAACCAGGGCTCCTATCCATTGCAGCAGGTTTAGACGATCCCGATAATCGCTCTGCATGTTCTGAATGCCGCCGCCTCCGGGCGTGAGGACAACATGGGTGAGTGGAAGAACCCTTTGGGCGCGCGCATCGCTAAAGGTCTTGAGAGTCGCAAACTGGTGCTTGAGCAGCGTGCTGGCTTTGGCCTGAAGCGCCGGCAGAGACGTTCCTGGCTTAACGCGCCCGATGATGTAGGCCCACTGCTTGCCGGGGTCGGAAACGAACGGAGCGCCAATCACCTCATCCATGGCATGCATTGGAAGGAAGTAGCTTGGCGGATTGGTGTCGACACGGTCTCCGTAAAATCCTCTGGGAGCAATGCCAACGACAGTGGACGCCTTGCCATTGATGTAGAAGGTGCGTCCCACTACGCTCGGATCGCCTGCGTAATCCTGCTGCCAGGCGTCATAGCTCATGACTGCTGTGAGCGGTGCTCCTGTCTGGTCATCGGCGTCCACAAAGAACCGTCCGGCCGCCGGCGAAAGTCCGAAGACGCGAAAGTAATTTCCGGAGACGAAGGTGCCCACCATCGATTTCGCCACTGTGTCTGGTCCGGCGCGGCGGACGATAAGGGGACCCGCGCCGTAGAAGGAGGACGTTGCGGCCAGTTCTTCAAACTCCGGGAGGTTCTTCCTGAACATGGAATACGTGTCGGTGGCAAAGAGCGAGTAATCTCCCGTCTCTTTCCAGCGATCGGTGACGCAGCAATCGTTTTGGTCGCCGATGCGAATCAGGCTCTTTGGATCGGTCACCGGTAAATTTCGGAGCAGGATGGCATTGACAAGCGTAAAGATGGCCGAGTTGGCGCCGATGCCAAGCGCAAGTGTTAGCAGCACGGTAGCGGTAAATCCCGGCGCCCTTCGTAACTGCCGGAGTGCATAGCGAATATCCTGGAACAGAAGTTCTAGCCGCAACCAACCCCATTGCTCACGCGTCACATCGGCAATCATCGGAGCACTCCCGAATTCGCGGAGCGCCGACATCTTCGCTTCGGAGGGCGATTGCCCTCGCGCCACTCGATCGGCAATTGCCATCTGCAGGTGAGCATCAAACTCTTCCTGCAACTCGCGCTTGCGCCGCTGAAAACCGAAGCTCGGGAAACCCTTCATGACTCGCTCTCCTCCGGCTTGACGTACATCACCGAACCAATCGCTTCGACAATTCGCTCCCATCGGCCCAGATCCGAGGCCAACTGCTTTTTTCCCTTGGCCGTGATTCGGTAATATCGCGCTCTTTGCTTGCTCTCTGACTGCTTCCACTCAGACTGCACCCAACCCTGACGCTCCAATCGATGGAGAGCCGGATACAGTGATCCGGTCTCAACCTGAAGCACATCTCCGGATCGCAAACGTAAAGCCTGTACGATTCCGTATCCGTGCGCCGGTCCCCATTGCAGAGTTTGAAGAATGAGCATGTCGAGTGTTCCCTGCAACAGGTCAATCCGATTCTTATACTGGTCCTTTTCGCTCATAGACGTAGACACTCTACTCCCACTGGAGGTAGATTGTCTACTTGGTCTGGGCAGTCGCTCAAATTCGAAAGCGGCTACAGCGGGTCCTCACATGAGATCGCATCCGGTCTGACGGTGCTTAACCGAACGATTCGAAACTCGAAGGTGTTATGCGAGGGCTGTGGCCGAACTTTGACATCTGCCGACGAGTGATAAAAGCAGGATTTGATCCGATGGGATTATCGAGCCTCGATTTCAAGAAGTTTCCTCAGCCGCGGTTTAGGTTCGTTTGGACGCTGAGGCGGCAAAATCGCGAGTCCCTTCCCGGCTTCTTCGCGACTCCTCGCGGTCTGACCGGCTACACGGTACGCCTTAGCCAGTGCCAGTTGCATTGCAGGAATGGTACCAAAGCTTCGTTCCACTGAGCCTTGCGCGCAATGCAATGTGAATTGAGGGTCGCGTAGTGAACGAGGTTCTACACGTAGAAAGACATTCGCAACCGCGTAGAGCATGAATGGATCTGCAGTGTCATGAGCAAGTCTCCGAAGTATAGCGAGTTGGTCTTTCTCTTGGTGTTTAGTTTCGCCAGGCGAATGGAGCGCGAAGTGTAAGGAGTCGACATCCAGTATCAGTTCAGCGAGTGTTTCCTGAAGATTCTCGTTCGCAGGTTCTTGGCGCAGAAATTTCTCCGCCAGCGGAATCGCCTTTGCGTACAGACTCGCCGCCATTCTGAGGTTGCGTGGTCGATCAGCTGGATTCCGAGCAAGTGCCGGGTCTGCGGCATACTCATAACCATCTGCCTCATCGCTCAGATCACCGATCAGGTCTTCGAGGAGCCGGGTGTCAAGCGGATCTGCACTTTGCCGCTTGAGATCTGCTTGGTACACCTGATCAAAGAGACGTGCAGCCTCGTCATACCTTCCTAATTCATTCAGGGATATTGCCTGGCGATGGAGCACCGCGGACCGTGTGCGAGCTGATCCGAAGCTCGCCTGCTCGCCTTTGGGCATCGCATCCAGAAATTGAAGAGCCACATCGAGATCGCGTAGAGCCTGCACTGGATCGGTATCCATTTCGATCTCGCCAATTCTCATTGAAGCAATAGCGGCGACGCGAAGCGTGCGGGCTACCGACGCATCGGTCTTCCTCGCGCGAATGACGAGACTAAGGTCCGTTCGGTATGCCGCGACCGCACCATACACATCATTGAGACTTCCAATCATTGGCTGCCCGAGTTCGTCGCCCATTACTCCATAGGCGTTGGCGGCCTCTGCGAGAAGCGAAGCTGATGCATTAGAGTCTGCCGTGAGGATGTCAAATGCACTGGTGGCTTGACGAATGAGGGGAACTGCCTCAGGTGTGCGGCCTGCACGGAACAGAGTTTCGCTTCTCGATCTCAAGGCGAGAGCCAAGACTCGAAGAGCCTCACGGTCTTTGCGATCCAACATGGAAAGTGAATTGGCAATTGCAATTGCTTTGTCAAAGTCAGACAAAGCGCCAGGAGTGTCTCCCATGTTCTGAAAATAACCATCGCCCTGAACTTGCCCGATCTGAATATAGGCGCTGGCCAGATCCAATTGAGTCTGGCGGTCGTCACGTGCATCAGCCGCCATTCGATCGAGATGATCGAGTACACGCGAGACGAGAAGCTTCTGCGCGCCGGTGGACCCTGGTAGGTCCCGAATAGCCTGGTCCAATTCCGACAGCAGGCTATTACTGAGCTGGCGCAGATCGGCAGAACGAGCTTCGGCTTTGCGCTTCTGAATATTCGTCTGGTGCGATTGCCAGAGGATGCCGGTGATGCCCGCTAAGAGCGAAATCGCCAGAAATGATCCGACCAGCAGCAACACGCTGTTCCTGCGGATGAACTTGCCAGCTCGATATCGGAAGCCGCCTTTACGAGCAGCGACGGGCTGACGGGCCATGTAAGCGCGGATATCCGAGGCGAGCAACTCGGCAGAGCGATAACGATCCTGCGGCTCTTTGCGTAGCGCCTTCATTAGGATTGCTTCGAGATCTACATCAATTTTTTTGTGTGAACCAGCCTGGTGTTCCGGCCGGCGAGGCGGTGTCTCGCAAATAACCCGTATCATTTCCTCGAGCGTGAGTTCCTTCAACTCATAAGGCAGCGCACACGTTATCAGGTAATAAAGCAGCACCCCCAGTGAATATGTGTCCGTTGCAGCGGTGATCGTACGTCCCAGGATTTGTTCGGGGCTGGCATATTGAGGAGTGAATGAGGAGTAACCTTCCCGCGTCAGTGTTCTATCAAGACGATCGATGGTCGGAGATATCAACTTTGCGGTGCCGAAATCCAGCAGGCGCGGAGTGCCATCCGGCGCCACGAGTATGTTGTCCGGCTTGAGGTCCCTATGCACGACAAAGTGCTGGTGTGCGAACTGAACCGCTTCACAGATGTGCAGAAAAAGTCCAAGGCGCTCTGAGAGGGAGAGCTGCCGCTCATTGCAATACTGATGAATTGGACGCCCATCGACATACTCCATGACGAGGTAAAGATCGCCTTCTGATGTAACGCCCCCGTCGAGGAGTCGCGCGATATAGGGATGTTGCAACTCGGCCAGGATCTGCCGCTCCTGCCGAAACCGCTCCCGAAAGAGCGCGGTGGCAAGGGGCAGGTCAATCAATTTGACGGCGACCTCTTGTTCAAATTGCCCATCGGCGCGATGGGCCAGGTAGACAGCGCCCATTCCGCCACGACCCAGAAGCTTATCGATCTCGTACGGCCCGACTCGTCTCAGGCTGAGCGAATCAACTCCGCGCGTGCCAGCCTCAGAGCGCCAGGTTTCGTCTACTTGCTCTGCGGCTTTGCAAGCTTCCAGAAGCAGGCGCACCTCCGACATGAGCTGCGAGTCACCTTTGCACTGCACCTCTATCAACAGATCGCGGACTTTTTCAGGAGCCTCGATCGCTTCCTGAAAGATCGCTTCAATGCGTAAGAATCTTTCCGTCGCCAGGTCCATGCTGTTCGGACCTCGTCCGAGTTTTCCGCCCTTAACTGAGTTTGCGAGGAAGGAGCTTGATTTGTGTCATCAATGTATAGCGCTCTCAGCCACGCCCGGATGAATACGCTGGAAGAGCCAACTCTTGGTGAATCTGAGCGAACGGTCCACCGTGGCTTTTGAAACTTCCATCAAAACCGCGGTCTCGTCGGCGGTACAACCGAGGAAGTATCGTAGTTCGACCATCTGGACCTTGGCGGGGTCGAGCGCATTCAACTCGTCCAATGCTTGATTGAGATCGAGGAGTTCGGGACTGCCGATTTCGACCCAGGAGAGATCTTCGTTGAGCGGGATGCGATCGTGGTTCCCTCCGCGGCTCTGAGTCTGACATTCGTGCGCGTGGTCTATCAGGATCATGCGCATGACCTTGGCTGCAAATGTGTAGAAGTGCCTGCGATCCTCCCACGCGGCTTTCTTCTGATGCAGAAGCCGCAGGTAGAGTTCATGAACGAGAGCTGTGGCCTGCAGAATGTCTGGGTTATGCTCACGTCGAATGTAAGAGGCTGCCACTTCGCGGAGATGCGGATAGACAAGAGGGATCAACTCATTGAAAGCCGATGCCTCACCATTCCGCCACTTTGCCAACAGCAAAGTGATTTCTCCCTTGGCGGGATTCAAGACGTTCTCCCTGCTTGCTAATTCGCTACGCGAAGATGAGCAAAATCGTAGCACCTTCGTTTGCGGAACACATCCCCCATTGGTAAATTCTCGCGGTTACCTTGCAGCGACGTGACACATTCTTCTTTCTATTCCAGCTATCTCAGTGAAGCAAGAAATCGAAAGCCTTCGCTTCGGGAAGAAGTGCTGATACATGCAATGAACGGTAGCGGCAATGTGATTGTCCTCACATCAAGCTGTCGTTATTGATGTCGCACGAGGTAACCAAGTCATGAAGAGATCTTTCTTGATCGTGTTGTCAGTCGTCTTGTTTGTGTGCGGATGCGGGAGCACCAAAAAGGTCATCTCGGTTGCGATTGCTCCATCGGCACAGGCAAAAATTGATGCAGGCCAAACATTGAGCTTCAGCGCTACGCTCGCCAATGATTCCCACAGTAAGGGCGTCAGCTGGACCATGTCCGGAACCGGGTGCACAGGAAGCGCATGCGGCACCTTTACAGGCAGCACATCCACGGGCATTACGTATGTCGCTCCTAAGACTGTTTCATCCAGCATGACAGTGTCTATTCAGGCAACATCGGTGGCCGACACCACTAAGACCGCATCTGCAACGGTGGTGGTTTCACCAACTCCCAGCATCAGCACGACGACTCTGGCGGGGGGCACAGTCGCTACGGCTTACAGCGCGACTCTGGCGGCGACCGGTGGTTCTGGCGCGCTGACATGGGCACTCGCCAGCGGATCTTCTCTGCCTGCCGGTCTTTCGTTGACCAACGCCGGAACCATTTCGGGTACTCCGACAACTGCCGGAGCCACAAGTTTCACCGTGAAGGTCACCGATGCCTCCGGTGGACACGAAGGGCCAGTCTCCGCGACGCAACAGTTGAGCTTGACGATCAAGCCGGCCCAGTTGGTGATCGCCACAACGTCGCTTTCTAATGGCGTCGCAGGCGCGGCATACAGTGCTTCTCTGGCAGCGTCGGGTGGTACAGGAACCATCGGCTGGAGTTTGACGACCGGAACTTTGCCTGCCGGATTGAGCTTGAGTGGCTCGATGATTTCCGGCACTCCCACTGCCGCGGGCACCAGCGTGTTTACAGTCACCGCCACAGATTCGGGAAGCCCCGCGCAAACTGTCAATCAATCACTGAGCATCACTATCAATCCGAAACTTGCCATCACCACTACAGCCCTGAGCAATGGCGTCGTCGGCACAGCTTATAGCACGAGCCTCGCGTCTAGCGGTGGCGTAGGAACCATCACCTGGAGCGTGGCCACTGGCACGTTGCCAGTTGGGCTGACTTTAGGTGCTGCCGGAGTGATTTCCGGCACGCCCACCACAGCAGGAAGTTCCAACTTTACCGTTCAAGCCAAGGATTCCGGCACACCGCAGCAATCGGCACAGCAGGCACTTAGTGTCACGATTTACGCGGGATTGACCATCACGACCACGTCTTTACCCAACGGCACAATGAACTCCACCTACAGCGCTACGCTCGCAAGTGCTGGCGGCACAGGAAACGTCACCTGGAGCATCTCTCAGGGAAGCATGCCAGCAGGCCTCACTCTCAGCAATTCGGGAGCGATTTCCGGCACGCCCACTGCCTCAGGCCCATTCAACTTTACAGTTTCCGCCACCGATTCAAGCAGCCCTCCCCAGACCAAAACTCAAGCACTAATTATCACGATCAGTCCCGCGCTGAGCATCACAACCACGTCGCTCCCAGCCGGCACCGTTGGCACGGCCTACAGCCAGAACATAGAAACGAGCGGCGGCACACTACCGATCAGCTGGAGTGTAACTACGGGGAGCTTGCCTGCAGGGCTAGCGCTCGCAGGCAACTCGATGGGTGTGGGCGTGATCTCCGGAGCACCCACGGCGCCTGGCAGTTCCACCTTTACCGTGACAGCAAAGGATTCCAGCACGCCGCAGGTGAGTGTCAACCAGCAGTTCACGCTGGCAATCAACGCCCCGCCGCTCGCGATCACAACGACCACCTTGCCCAACGGAACGGTGAATGCGGCTTACAGTGCACCTTTGCAAGCTTCTGGAGGCACGCCGCCCTATGCATGGACAGTAGCAACCGGCTCAACGCTGCCCAACTGGTTGACGCTGGGTGGCTCGGGGACGAACTGGACGCTTTCCGGAACGCCCACCACAGCTGCCATCGCAGCCTTCTCGCTTACTGTGTCCGATTCCAGCGTACCGAGCCAAAGCCAGACTCAGGCATTAACCCTCACTGTGGCTTCGGCGTCGGCTTGCGGCACGGGAAACGAGTCCGCTCTCAAAGGGCAGTACGCTTTTGGAATGACGGGCCGAACCGGTGACGGATTCTTTGCCGTTGTTGGCTCTTTTACAGCAGATGGAATTGGAAACATCACCGCAGGTTACGTGGATGCCAACGGCGAACAAGACTTGGGCAACGGCTTGGGCGTCCAATCCGGCACCATCACCCCGAGTGGCAGCAGCTACACCATGGGCACG
Organism: Telmatobacter sp. DSM 110680; assembly: GCF_039994875.1. Lineage (GTDB taxonomy): Bacteria > Acidobacteriota > Terriglobia > Terriglobales > Acidobacteriaceae > Telmatobacter. The sequence goes on from NZ_CP121196.1 coordinate 4,331,751, forward strand.
GACAATCGTGGATGCGCCACGATCGTTACTCCGTTCTACACGTTCATCACGCGCTTTGCTATTCCTCCCAGCACTTCAGGTTTCGCGCAAGGCGTGATTCAGGAAGCTGAGCCCACTGGTTGGGAAGTGTTTGCCGGCTCGGGCCAGATCTTCCAGCAGCAAGTACCCACCGCAGTGCCCACCGGGAACTGGGTCCACGCTCAGATCGGCGCGATCGGCACGTCTCAATACGAATCAGGGGTGATAGCTTCGGGTGTCGACGTATACGGCAGCGGCGGCGTCATCACGAATGGCGAATATGATTACAAGAGCTACGGGATCCTTACGAAGCAGTCGGGCTTAACGGGCACGTACACCGCTCCTGACCCGACCACGGGTCGCTACACACTCACCACCACGGCAAACTTGGGCACCTTGGGACCCAAAAGCCTGAACCGTGCTGCCTACCTGCTTTCACCGACCCATATTCTCGAAGTCACCACGAGCGCGGGCACCATTCTGGCTGGGGATCTGAAGCTCCAGAGTGGTTCCTTAACCCTGTCCGGCAATCTCGCCATGTATGGGACAAGTACGAACAGCTACGGGACAACTTCTGACATGGCGGGATTTGGTCTCGTGAACGCCACGGGAACGAGCTACACGGGCAAGATTTACCAAAACGTAACTGGCAAGTGGACGACGCCGTCGCCAGTTCCCACCACCTGCTCCTACACCATTGACTCTTTCGGCAGGGTCGCGACCAGCGGCACGAACTGCGGCGGCTATTACAACTCCACCACCTCGGCTTGGGTCGAGCCGCCAGTCATCTACCTGACCGGCTCCAATACGGGCTTTCTTGCAGGATCGGACGGTATCTGGAAAGTTGCGCCGCAGTCGGCAACCACAATCACAGCCGGGAGCTACTATCTGGGTACGCCGCAACCGGACATTGTTTGGGGAACTGGCTGGGATACGGTAAGCGGGATTGCCCAGGTGACCAGCAACAGCATTACCGGATCCGAAGACAAGTCTCGGCTACCGAACGAAAACTTCAGCCAAACCCTTACCTTGAACGCCGACGGCACGTTCAGTACTTCGGATAATCCGGGAGTCGTTACGGGGCTGGTTATCTCGCCGTCGCAACTTATCGAGTTGCAGGACCCGACGGCGCTCTGGCCAAGCATCGTAGTCATCAACGCAGTGAAATAGCTCTCGTCAAGCATCGCGGAAAAGGCCTCGGCGGATCGACGCCGGGGCCTTTCCGTGTGAACCGATGATCTTCGACAGCGCGAACGTGCCGGTTGCGATAAAGGCAATACTCTAATCGAGCCATTCACGTCGATCAGTGTTCCAGCCGAGTGGCCATATCACCGGAAACTCAACGCTGTGCCGTTTGTACGCCTCATCGATGTTATTTCGGACCTGTGATCGATAAGCATCGATAGCTCTCGTGGTGGCAACACTACGAGACCCTCGGCTCCCGGTTTGCGCCGCATCCATTCAAAACGGGCCCCCTCGCTCCGACCGATGGCCCTTCTGTACAACTTACGATTCATTACCAGTTATTGCGACACACGGAAACGGAGGCCAGGTCATGGTATGCTTTTCGCAATTCACACCTTCCAATGCGCAAAACTTTCTGGGCTCGTTTCGCACCGCTGTATCTGAGATCCACCATGCTTGCTGCGCTTATCGGCATCTCAGTATCCCTGCTGATGGGCCAAACCACAGTACCTGGTTCACCAACTTCAGCTCTATATCAAAGTGAAGCCGTCGTCAGCTCTATATCAAAGTGAAGCCGTCGTCATAGAAATGTCTGACACAAGCTTTACTTATCAGAAGGACGGAACAGGCGAAAAGCTCGTAACGGTGCGGATGAAGATTACCAGCGAAGCTGGAGCGCGCCAATTCAGCGTCATCTCGCTTCCTTATGCCGCGGCCAATGAGCATCCAACCCTCGAGATCGTAGCTGTCCACCATGCGGATGGAACCTCGACCGAAACACCGGTCGCCGATGCAATCGATATGCCGGCGCCAGTCACCCAGCAGGCGCCGCTCTACTCGGATTTGAAGATGCTGCAGATTCCCGTACGCGGCCTCCGAGCGGGCGATTCTCTCGAGTACCGCGTGCGTATCCAGCGCAAAAGCGCTGAGTCGCCGTCGCAGTTCTGGGATGTCTTCGCGTTTGCCAAGGATGTGGTGGTCTTGGCGCAGACCCTGACGCTTGACGTGCCCATCGACAAATATGTGCAGGTTTGGAGCCCGGCATCCAAGCCTGTGATTACGGAAAACGCTGGCCGGCGCGTTTATAAGTGGTCGAGCAGCCAACTGAAGCCGACAATGGTCGACAACAAAAGTAAAAAAGAAGAAAACGCTGGCGAGGCTGCAGAACACCCAAAGCCCGATGTTGCCTGGACCACGTTCCATAGCTGGCAGGAAGTCGGCGAGTGGTACAGTGCCCTGTCCACTCCGCGCGCGGCACCCACCGACGCCTTGCGCTCACAAGCCGACGAAATCACGCACGACGCGAAGACACCCGAAGAGCAGATTCAAGCCCTTTACTCGTTTGTATCGACGCGCATCCGTTACATCGGCATCGATTTCGGAATTGGGCGTTACCAGCCTCATGCCGCGCCTGAGGTCTTGGTCAACCGATATGGCGATTGCAAAGATAAGGACACCCTGCTGCAGGCGCTCTTGCGCGCGAAGGGCTTCGCGGCTGGGTCTGCTTTAGTGGGCACGACTTTTGATGTAGTTCCGGAGTTGCCCTCGCCGGGATTCTTTAATCATGTGATCACCACGGTGGTGTTGCCTTCCGGCCGAATCTGGATGGATTCAACTCCCGGCTTTACCCCCTTTCAGCTTCTGGTTCAACCAATACGCGATAAGGATGCTCTCGTGATCCCGTTGAGTGGAGCGTCCGCGCTTGAACGCACGCCCGCCAAGCCGCCTTTTCCGTTCGAAGATCATTTCGAGGCCAAAGCCACGCTCGCCGCGGACGGCGAATTGAAGGGCAAGGTCAATATCGACTTTCGATCAGATAATGAGCTGATCGTTCGCGCCATGGCGCAGAACCTTGCGCCCGCACAGTGGGATCAGGGCACTCAGTTCCTCGCCAACTTGCTCGGATTCAGCGGTACGACCAGCAATTCGACCTTCTCTCGCGCGGAAGACACTCAGTCGCCAGAGCACGTCTCGTACGACTACACGCGCAAGCCTTTTGGCGACTGGGATAATTTCCGCATCGTGCCGCTTTTTCCGGCCAATGCGCTGCCTGCTGCGCCCGAGAAGCAGCCTTCGCATGACATCGAACTGGGAGCAGCGCGGACGGAGTTTGCCGTAAGCCATATTCAGCTTCCGCAGGGATATGGCGCCGATCTTCCTGACGCAATTCATGTCAAAACCGACTTTGTTGCCTTCGACAAGACATACAAGCTCGAAAACGGCGAGTTGATAACAGAACGGAAGATCACCGTTTTGCAATCAAAGCTACCCATAGATCAGTGGGAGAAATACAAGAAGTTCGCCAAAGACATATCGCTGGGTGAAGAGGCGTGGGTGCAGTTGACGACCAGCGCTGCTTCTCAAAAAGGATCACATCCGCCAGCGCCCGGTGAAAATAACCCTGAAGCCGCCGGGCTGGTGTCGCAAGCCAACTTTCTGGAGCAGCGCGGGGATTTGGCTCAGGCCCGCGTGAAGCTGGATGCCGCCAAAAAACTCAGTCCGGAGCAGCCATACCTGTGGAGCAACTACGGGTATCTCGCAATGGTGCAGAACCGCGCTGAAGAAGCCAAAGCAGATTATGAGCGCGAACTGGCACATCATCCCGATGAGAGCTTTGTCGTGAATCTTTACGGCGGGTTTCTGATGCGCCAGGGAAAGAAAGATGAAGCGCTTCGCGTAGCAAAATCGGATTTCGAGCGAGATGCAACTAATTCGGGCGTGGCCCTGTTTTTATCCTCAATGCAGGCAAGTTCTGATCTCGGAGCGGCAATTGCGACATTGCGCCGCGCTTACGAAGCCAATCCCGATGATCGCTTCATTCAGAACTACCTCGCAGACTATTTGGTGCGCGACCACAAGGAGAAAGAAGCTGCCGAGATCGCCGCGAAAATGGTGACTGCGGCTACTGGAAATCCAGATGCGCTGAACAATGCCGCATACGTGATGGCGGAAGCCAATGGAGACCTTGCGCTTGCGGAAAAGACGTCTAAAGAATCTTTGGACATGCTCGATTCACAAACCGGCCAGAGCACGATAACCGAGGCCAATGGTCAGACCTTCAGGCTGTCGTCGCTGCTTGCGTCCAGTTGGGATACGTTGGGATACGTACTGGGGAAAGAAGGCAAGCTCGATAAAGCCAACGACTATCTCGAGGCTGCATGGAACAACCTCGCTCGCACTGCCATTGGCTTGCATTACGGCGAGCTTTTGGAGAAGCAAGGCAAGAGGCAAGAGGCCTTGAGGATCTACGAACTCGCATCGTCTGCGCTCCACCCGTCCGCACCCGATCCAACCGAACAAGATCTCCGTACGGGCATCTCCAGGCTTACGGCGGCAGGCATGAAATCTACCTTAGGAGAGAGGGGGCAGTCGGCCCAGGAGCTACGTACTTTCAAACTCAAGTTAGCTTCACCAAGTCCGACTTATTGGTCCTCGATCTACCGCCTCCAGTTCTCTGCAGGCGGATTGCAGGATGTGATGCATGTTGGAACCGGCCTCGCAAAGAGGGGCGTCGATGAACAGATAAGAAAAGCGAATCTGCCACGATTGGTTCCCAGCGCTTCGAAGGGCCGCATTTTACGCGATGCTGTGGTCACGTGCTCTTCCGGGCAGTTGGATTGTTTCATGGTGTTGATGCCGATGGGCAGCATCGATGCGGAACATGTTCAGCAGTAGCGGTTCGCTGAGGCGGCGAGGGTCATTGACTTTAGCCACCAGGAAACCCTGGGAGACAACTCTCGCGGAATCGCTAGGAATTCCGCACGGGGCAGGAATCGATCCGATTCGACACTCTGAGCTAGTCACCGGCTTACTATTTTCGGTGCAAAACTCGACTCTTCCTCAATCTCGACTACAGCAGTTCACGATTAAGCATCCGTGACAATCCTACATAGGTCTTCTACTACTCTGATCCGGTTGAGGGAATCGAAGCGGGGATGGTAGCGCGTTGCGCCGTGGTCTCTGGTTTTGGGATGCCGTGCTGGTGGCAGTCGGTGCAGCGGACCCAGTGGATATTGTGGGGGCTTTTGGCGCTGGCGAAAGTGGTGTCCATTTTCTCGACATCGATTCCGCAGTGAGACATCTGCGGGTGGCAGGTCTTGCAAGATGCCGTTGCATTTTCGTTGTGTCCGGCATGGCATGCGAAACAACTGATTCCCTCATGAACGCCTACGGGAGTGCGATCGTCGCCGGAGCCGTACTGCGGGCCGTACTGATTGGACGCTGCGACGGAATTAGCTTCAGGCTGGCGTGGAGCGTGACATTGGTAGCAGAGTGCCTGACGCTGGTCGGGGCTGATCTTCACGGCGCGCAGTCCGTCGGACAAACGCGGGAGAGCGAGCAGGCGGACAGCGAAGTGCATTTGCTCACGGCGATCAAAGATCGCGAGGGAATCCGTTGCAGATGGAGGCGTGGCGGAGATGCGGGTCGAAGGCTTTGTTTGCTCGGCTCCTTCGCGATGCATCTGGTGGCAGGCCATGCAGGGCATGGTGGGCTGTTCAGCGAAGTTGGCGCGCGTGATGTGCCAGGGGCCGATGACGTTTTGCGGCTGGACGAGATCGCGCAGGGCTCCGTTGAAATGCATGCCGTGGCAGCGGAGGCAGTCGTCCATCAGGCGGCGTTCGGTGTTGTGCGTGGGATTGACGAAGATCTGCGCGTAGGTGGCGCTGTGGGGACCGGCGTGCCAGGATGCGTACTCATGCTGATGGCATTTCTGGCAGTTCGTGGTCATCGCGAAGACGTCGGTGTCGCGCAGGCGGATGGACTCAGGTGCGTTGCCAACCAGGTGTACGCGGATGTGACGAAGCTTGGTGGCGAGACCGGCTTCGTGGCAATCCATGCAGGTGGCCTTGCCATGCACGGAGGCGTGGACCGCATTGGTGTAGGCGGCCATCTCGTGGCAGCTTGCGCAGCCTTGTCCGCGCTGCGAGGTGTAGTAGTAGGACGCGCCATAGACGCCTGCTAAGCCGAGGAGTGCAACACACGCGAGCAGCAGTAGGAGCGTCTTGAGCAAGCGCATCATGAGCGGAAGGCCGTGCCTTTCCAGTTGCGTACCAGCGCGGCGGATGCGTGATAGGCGACGGCCATGATGGTGAGCACGGGATTGAATCCGCCGTTGGTGACGTGAACGCTGCCGTCGATGACGAAGACGTTGTCGACGTCGTGGAGCTGGCAGTTGCGATTGACGACCGAAGACTGAGGGTCGTTGCCCATGCGACAGGTGCCGGCCTGGTGCTGTCCGGCGGAGACGCTTTCGGGATGCCACGCCATGAGCGATGTGTTGATAGCTCCAGCTTCTTTGAGCCAGGCTTCGGCGCGGCTAGCCTGCTTGTCTCCTATCTCGAAGGTGTGCGGATGCACGTTGCCTTCGAAGCGGGCTACGGGCAGTCCCCACCTGTCGCGGACAGTTGGATCCACGGTCACTCGACCGGAGGCTGATGGAATCTGCTGAGTGGGGCCCATGATGACGATGGAGCGCTTGTGCCAGTGGCGCATCGCCTGCTTGTGCGCGGCTCCCCAGCGCGGCGTACCGGGCGGCAGGCGATCGAGCATGTGGATGGGAAGGCGAATGAATTCGTTGGCGAGCATGCCGCCGCCGCAGAGGCCGGGCGTGCCGTGGTTGTAATCCATGACGGCGATGCTGGCTCCGGGACCGATGTCGTCGTAGGTTTCGAAATCGAAGTAGCCGATGGCGCCGGTGTAGTGGTGACCCTGCAGATGGCGGCCGACCTGGTCGTAGCGATTGCCGAGGCCGTTGGGAAAGAGTCGGCTGCGGGAGTTGAGAAGGAGGCGCGCGGATTCGATGGCGGCAGAGGAGACGATGACGATGTCGGCCGGCTGCTGCTGAAGATGACCGCGCTCGTCGAAGTATGCGACGCCGGTGGCGCGGCCGCGATCGTCGGTGAGGATTTCCTTCGCCATACAGTCGGTGCGCAGTTCGCAGTTGCCGGTGTTGAGGGCGACGGGGATTACAGTGTTCTGCGAACCATTTTTAGCGTCGACTTCGCAGGCGAATCCGCAGCACCAACGGCAGCGCATGCAAGGACCGCGCCCGTTGTAAGGCACGCTATTGCGGAGCATGGGCAGATGGAAGGGATGAAGACCGAGGCGTTTGGCGGCGGGTTCCAGGATGCCGAATTCGCGATTGGGCGGAAGCGGGGGCATGGGAAGATCGCGGCGGCGCGGGCCGTGAAAAGGCGTGCCGGAGTAATCGCCGGAGACGCCGATTTCGTATTCAGCCTTTTCGTAGAAGGGCTCGAGGTCGTCGTAGGTGATGGGCCAGTCTTCAAGCGAACTGCCGGCGGGAGCACCGTACGTCGAGCGCATTTTGAAGTCCTGGGGCATGTAGCGCCAAGCTTGCGCGCCGTAGCTCAAAGTGCCGCCACCGACGCAGGCGGCGTTGTTCTGATAGGCACCTTCACTGGGCAGGACGGTGTGCGCAGTTCCCTTTCCGTCGACCCAGACGCGGGGATTGCCCTCGTCTTCGGGGCCGAAAGCGTTGCCCAGTAGAGTAGTGCGCTGGTTGCGGAGATCGTCTTTGCGGCAGTCGGCGGGGGTGTACCATTTGCCGCGCTCCAGCAGAACTACGCTGAGGCCCGCGGTGGAGAGCTCTTTGGCAACGATGCCTCCGGCGGCGCCAGCGCCGATGACTACCGCGTTCACACGCTTCATGAGCGCCCGCCGTTGCTGCGTGGAGCTGCGCCGCGTAGGTCGTATTGCGCGCGACCGCGAAGAGGCGGCTCGTCGAGGCCGAGCATATGCCAACTTACTGCGTCGCGGTTGCCGCCATGGCGCGGGGAGCCATAGTAGCCCTCCATGGTGTGCTGCCGAAAGAGCTCGAAGAATGTGCGGTTTTGCTTTTCGAGTGCGACGGCGATTTCGAGTTGCTGTTGAAGCGTCGCATCAGTCAGAGCAACGCCGAAACGGCTACGGCTCATCGAGGCAGCTTGATCGAGGCCATCGCGATAAATATCGTGATGGCGGCGATAATGGCGCGCTAGCTGGCGATCGATGTAGTTGACGACTCCCGCTTGCGACGCGCTGGGGAAGTCATCAGCGGGAATGATCTGGTCACAGAGTGCAGCGAGAGTACGCGCATGCTCGTCGCTGAGGACATTCCAGCTATTGCCTGCGGCGGTATGGCATCCGGAAACGGCAGCGACACCAGTAAGAACCCCAGCCATAGCGAATTGCCGGCGTGTCAGGACGTGTTTCGATGCTGGCCTGCGCAATGGCCCTACCTCGAATCCCCGATGCGAGCAGCAGCGCTGACCAAACCAGCGCATGTCACAACTCGAGACTTTGCTCGTCGGAATTATGCTCGGTGGCTCGCAGGATTCATGCTCGGCGTCGCATGCAGGCGTGGTCTGTGTTTCGAGTCACAACTCAGTAAGGACGATGAGAACCGAAGCGCAGGCAAAAAGTTAAGGGCCATCCCTAAAGGGATGGCCCTTGACTGGATCTAGTGGAACTGATCAGGGATGAATGTTCTGGCAGGCGGTCAGAGAGGGTGTCACTCCAGGCAGATAACAAGGCTGTCCACCACCGGGAATGCGGCTGGTGATATTGGCGTTGCCTTTGACGGCAGTCTGCGACGTAACTCGCACGTCTACGAGGTTGCCCTCGATCAGCACCACGGTGTCGACGATGTCCTGATCGGTGCGGATGATGGTGAGGAAGGTGCTATCAGGTGAAGAGACATAGACCTTGCCGAAGAGTGAGTTTGAAGTCGACACGACGGTACGCGGGTGACCGGAGACGTTCAGCGTCTTCTCCACGGTATGGCTGGTCAGATTGACGACGTGTACGGTGCTGTCTGCCTGATCGGCGGTGTAGGCGCGGCTGCCATCAGCGAGCGCGGTAACGCTGGCGGGATTGTGTCCGACGGGAATCGTGAACGTGGTTCCGAACGTCTGGCTGTCGTTGCCGTATTCATCCAGGCTGACATCGATCAGCGTGATTGTGCCTCCATCGTAGTCCGCGATGACAAGCTGCTGGGTTGCCGCGATGTACTCTCCGTAGACAGGTCCCGCGACAGCTGGGACGTTGGTACCTGTCAAGCCAGCTGCAGTTGAGAGAGGCAGGCTGGGATGGCAGGTCACTGTCTGTCCATTCTGGTTGAGGAACGGGGTGCATTGATCGAGGGTGTTATTCAAACTGTTGATCACCGTGACGGTGTCACTGCCGCGGTTTAGCACGAATACGCGTCGTCCGTCGGTGCTTGATATGGCGTAGACAGGGCACTTACCGAGTGGAATGCGGGCTGACACCGTAAAACTGCTGACTTCCATCGCATCGGCCTCACCAACCTGCGAGACGGAGGTAGGCGCGTTGTTGCAGGTTACATCGAATGGCACGTCCTGGCTGATGGAATAGATATGCTGGCCGAGCGAGCCAAGCCCAACGACGGAGATCGGGGTCGTTCCCACAGGAATCGCGAGCTTGAAAGCTTCGGCTGAGCCATTGGTGGAAAGCACATCAACAACGTTTCCGGTCAGGTCGGGCGCCCAAAGTCCGGCAGTAGGAGAGAACAACCCCACCGTCTGGGCGGTCACCGGCAAGGTGGAGTAGTGGATGTCTTTTTCCTGCGGCTCGGAGGAGGATACCTGGAAGTTGGTGAGGGTGTGGTCACTATTGACCGTAAATCCGTTGGCACCGTTGGCATCGAGCGTGAATGCGGTGGGGTTCGGCCCAATGGGGGCCTGCGTCAGGATGCTATCGCCCGAGTAGTCGAGCACTGTGGCGACGCCCGGGGCGTTGGCGGACGGAGATGAGACGACGACCGCATATGAAATCGGCTGCGATGCGGGACCCGTAGGGTTGATGGGGGTGATAACCGGCCGGTATGAGTTACCGCAACCGGCAACAAAGGCGGCAGCCACAAGGGCAGCGCCCGCCTGAACCATCCGCATTCGCGCCTGGCTTAAAACGTTGGAAAAAAGACTCATTCAGTTCTTTCCTGCTTACCTGTCGATTGTAAATCAGTGACCGGGCGGAAACCGTCGATACGGTCCAGGGTTCACCGTGACGCATCAAGGCGCCGCTGTGTGCAAATTGATTCGCTACCGCACTAGCCGATGTTTCTGGGAATTAGACGGATTCGGACCCCTTTTGTATCCGGACGGCCTTTTGCAGGATCAATGCGGCACGACTTCAACAAAAGGCCCAATGACTTTGAGGATGGCGCTATCCGGGCCATTCCAGGCTGCAGGCCCATCATGGGTCAATTGCTGGCTGGAGTAGTTCCAGTGCAGATGGGTGACGGATCCAGCACCTTTTTCATATGCGTAGGTTGTACCGTCATCCGAGAAGAGGGTGAAGTCGCTGTCTGCGCCAACATAAATGCGAACCTGCGCGATGGTTTGTTTCTCGTGGGTGCTCGCGACTGGCGATCCAATAGGAACGATCGACCCGGCGCGGACGAAGAGCGGAATGGTGTCGATCGGGGCGGAAACGGTTATGGTCTGGCCACCCGAGACGCGTTCGTTGGTCCAGTAGTTGTACCAGAAGGAACCTGCGGGCAGGTAGACCTTGCGGCTGGTGGCTCCCTGCTCGGTGACGGGAGCGACAAGGAAAGCAGGACCGAACATGTATTCATCGCGGAGATCGGCCACGTTGGGGTCGTTGGGGAAATCAAGAGGCAGGGCCCGCATGAAGGGTGCGCCGGTCAGCCATGTCTGGTAGCCGAGCGAGTAGATGTAAGGCATCAGCTCGTAGCGAAGGCGAAGATACTTTTCGAGAATGGGTTCGGCCTGCTTGCCGTACGACCAGACTTCGTTGGTGCGGCGGCTGCCGTGAGCGCGCATGATGGGGAGAAACGTGGCGTATTGGAACCAGCGGGTGTAGAGCTCGGGGTAGTCGTCGTAGCCGCCGACGTTATCGCGTGCGTCGCTGGGATCGAGCAGGGGCGGGTGCGCGGGATGATGGACGGGTGGCAGATACTGCCATCCGCCGGTGTCGTTGGACCAGTAGGTAATTCCTGAAGCCGTGAAGTCGAGGCCGGTGGGGATCTGGCGGCGATAGGTATCCCATGTGGGATAGATGTCGGAGGACCAGACGATAGCTCCATTGCGCTGGACGCCGAGGTAAGCATCACGCGACAAGATGAGGGCGCGTTTTTGGGGCAGGTCGCGACGGAAGCCGTCTGACAGCGCGCCGGTGTGCAAAAGCGGGTATACGTTGTAGAACTGCGTGCCGGGACCGATGTGATAGTAGGCGCCGTTGGGAGGCAGGTCGGGCTCCGTTTCGTCGGCCCATATTGAGTCGAAGCCTTTGCTGAGGATGTTGTCGCGGATCGTGGTCCAGTACCAGCCCGCAGCATCGGGATTCGTCGTGTCGATATCGGATCCGGCGCGGTCGTAGGGAAGGCCGTTGATGGGCTTGCCGTCGGCGGTGTGGATGAGCCAGCCGTTTTTAGCAAGCTCGGAATAATAGCGGTCGTTGGGGACGAAGCGCGGCCATACGCTGATCATGGTTTCGAAACCCATATCGTGAAGCTGCTTGTTCATGGCGGCGGGATCGGGCCAGAATTTCGGATCCATATCCATCTGACCCATTTTTGTGTAGTAGAACCAGTCGACCACCATAACGTCGGCGGGAAGATGACGGTCGCGATATCCCTTTGCGACGGAGAGTACTTCGTCCTGGCTGGTGTAGCGTTGCTTGCACTGGATATAGCCGTACGCGGCTTTGGGCAGCAGCGGCGTGGGACCGGTGAGAAGTCGGTAGCCGGCGTAGATTTCGTCGGCGGTGTTGCCTGCGATGACGAAGAAGGAGACGCGATCGCCAACCTGCGAGGTCCACTTGGTCTGCTCGTTGAAGCCAGGCTCGATAGTGGTCTTGGACGGATTGTCCCAGATGAGGCCATAGCCTTTGTTGGTGATGAGGAATGGAACGCAGGTGGTAGGCGCGGCGGGTGACAGGTAGTCGTTCCAGCAGCGAACCGGATGACCGCGGTGATCGAGGAAGCCTTCGTGGTTGTCGCCAAGGCCGTAGTAGTGCTCGTCGTCGGGTGAGACGAAGGTGGCGCCGACGGTGAAGAACTCGGGGTCGGTGGGACGACGATCGTTGTTGATGTCGGCGGTGCCGTCCTTGTGATTGGGAACGGCCTGCTGCCAGCCGGTCATTTCAAGGAGTTTTTTGCCATCGGGCGTGGTGAACGTGATGTGCGCGCCGGGCGTGGAGCCATTGAAGAACTTGGCGATGTCGAGTTCGGTACTTAGTGGAGGATGTGCGGGTGGGTGGTCGCGCTCGACGGTGGCGATAATGCGGGAGGATTGGTAGATGTCGTTAAGGTCGGTCTGGCTGCTGCTCCAACCGGTGGCGTCGGGGAAACCGACAAATCCGTAGCCGGGCTTTGAGCGGGCATTCTCCGGCTCAAGACTGAGCGTGACGCGCACGATGTTGGGCGCGTAAGGCTCGAAGACGATGGTTGCGCCCTTGTGCCCGATTTCAAGCCGGCCGGAAATCTTTGTTTGGCAGAGTACCGGGACGGCGAGGACACCGGCGAGAAGCAGCACGACACACGAATACGCTTTCATCCTGAGCTCCGACACGCATAAAAGAGAGAAAAGTCCGCGCTGATGAGTTTAAACGAGTGGGTCGTGGGAGATATGTGCCCACGTGCGAGGAAAAGAATTCCTTGGACGGTACTAGTCGTCGGTGGTGGATTGCCATTTTTAGTCTGCTTCCTTTTTGCCCGTGAGCCGCCAGCATCACTGGGGGACGACCCCTTCTACGATAAATATGCGGCTCTTTGCTGCCATTTGCCTGATCGGCCTGATTGCCGCATAGACTGGTGAGTCGTACCACTCACGTGCCTTCTGCACACTATCGAATTCGATTACCACGACTCTGCTCTTTGGCGGGTCGCCTTCCAGAGCCTGAATCTTGCTGGTGCTGACGATGTAGCGATGGTTGAAAGGAGCCAGAGTTTCCGCTATCTTTTCCCCATAATTCTGCAACGCTTTGGGGTCGGTCACGTCGGCTTCGGCGATGACATAGCCATGTGGCGTCTTGACCTGCTGCCCCCGGATCGCAATTCCGCTTATAGCGCCGATCGAGACGGAGACGCCAACCATCGTCGCAAACACGGCTCCTGAGTTCGTTTTCATTGAGTTCATCACCCTCCATTCGTCGCTGCTGGGAGTTAGATTAGGCATCGAATAAATTCGAGTCAATGCAAGTCGCGCCAGATCACTGCGCGATTACGATTCCCGAGTTTTGGTTGGGTAATGGCTGACTCGGACCAACAATTTCGGACGGTTCATTGCGAACTCAATGTTTGAAGAACAACCGCAGATCCTTCCGCTTCTCGTCAGGACGACAGCGCATCGTGGACGCGGATCGGTTGTCCTGTTGGGAACGATACGATAGATGCGTGGGCCGACCCAAACTGCTGTGGCAATCGAAGACGCTTTTGCTGCTCGTGTTCCCGTTCGTTGGCGCTGACGTCGTACTGGAGACGCATTGGTGGGCGACCCAGATGCCGACGGTCGCTATCTGGACGCTCAGCATCAGTATTCTGCTGGGACTGGTGGCCTGGAAGCTGCGCTCGGCAACGGCGGGGGCGGCGCTGGCGGGAACGGCGATTACCGCGAGCCTGATGTTTGCGACGGTTTCGTTTCCATACGTGCCATGGAAGACCGCTTTGGTTCCGGTGATCGTGCTGCTGGTAATGACGTCGCTCTCAACCCGGCTGGGAAGGAAACGCAAAGAGAGCCTGGGAACTGCGGAGAGCAAGCGAGGGCGAGTTGCATCGCAGGTGGCCGCGAATCTGGGAGTGGCCGCGCTCGTATCCAACGGACTGGTGCTTTCTTGGATGATGGAACGAAGCTGGTTGCTTCCCCGTGGCGCTGCTCCGGCGCTGGCTTTTGCGGTTGGGCTTTCGGCCCTGGCGGAGGCAGCTGCGGACACGATTTCATCGGAACTGGGGCAGGTGGTTAGCGGAAATCCGCGCATGATTACTACGCTGCGGAGAGCCGAACCGGGCACCGATGGCGCGATCAGCGTAGGCGGAACCCTTGCCGGTATTGCGGCAGCCGGTTTGGTTGCGGCCGCGGGCGCGTGGGCGTTGAACGGCGGCTGGCTTGTGCTGGCGATTAGTTGGAGCGGTGGCCTGTTCGGGTTACTGTTCGACAGCCTGCTGGGGGCGACCGCCGAGCAGCGGGGATGGATCAACAACGATGCCGTGAATTTTCTGTCGACTGCAAGCGCGGCGGGGATTGCAGTTGCAATACTGGCGGTTTTGCCAAATCGCTGAAAGTGGCCCAATGTCCTAACAAATTAGGACGCGGGATCCCGCGATGCCTTTACCGTAAATGTGAGGCATCCAGCGCTGCCAAGCTAGGGACAGACGGATGCATATTTTTTGCCGTTGGAACCCCACTGCAACAGCACTCTGACACGAGCATCTCTGGCTGCCGATTCGGTTTCAAACTGGCCGGCTTCCCGTTCATTGCCGTCAGGGAAAACATGGAACGTCCACTTTCCGTTGTCTTTCTTGATCGTCGGACCGGGGGCAGGGTGTTTGTCAGTATTCATCGATTGTCCTTGAGACAGGGATTTTCCGCGGGATTCGTCGATGGTAGACGCAAACTCTGATGAAAAATCTCGAGAATCGTAACCTGAGGCGAAAAACAAGTCATCTGGGCGAGTGGTTACCGATGATCTGTTCACTTCGTTCCGAGCTGACAGGGTGCTGATATTTAGTTGAGGTGAAGGCGCCAGAGGGTATAGCTGGCAATTTCGTGCTCTATCCGCTCGGTTTCTCCGGTGTTGCCTTCGATGGGTACGCGCGGGCGCGGAGAGGTGAGCACGTCCAGACCGTTGGCGGCACAGATTTCATGGATGCGGAAGAGGTGGGCGCCATCGCTTACGACGACGAGGCGATGAAGGCCGTTGGTGCGGGCGATGACGGCGAGGCGACGGACGGATTGATCCGTGCTGGTGCTTTCGGTTTCAGCGATGGTGTCAGACTCGGGAACGCCAGCCCCGATTAAATATTGTTTACCGACAGCGCCCTCAGAGAACTGGTCACCGCCATCGCCGCCGAGCGTGATGATGAGCGGCGCAATCCCTCGGTTGTAGAGTGACTCGGCATGATCGAGCCGGGCCCGAAAGACGGGTGAAGGATGTCCGTCGTATTCAGCGGCACCAAACACCGCGATGGCATCGGAGGGTGCGGCTTGATCCTGGGATGCATAGTGCTCGATCTGGACGTAGACCCAGCGGCACCAGATGAGGGTAGCGATCAGCAGAATGGCGAGAATTGCGAGAATTCGTCGAAGAATCCGCCTTTTCGGTTCTATTACTTCCGATGTTGGCTTCAACTCCGGTTTCATGTTGACTCTCAGCGTTGCAGCACCATGACTATCTCATGTGTAGGGATGGCGCCTTCGCGAAGTATCTCCCAGCGACCTTCGCCGAGCGACAGGTCGACGATAGTGGTGGGTTGAGCGCGGCCGGTGGGTCCTCCGTCGACGATGAGGGGTATGCGGTCGCCGATCTGGTCGCGGACACAAGCGGCGTGGGTACACTCCGATGCGCCCTGGAGATTTGCGGCGGTCGCGGTGATGGGCAGGCCAAGCCGCTCGACCACGGCGCGCGGGATGGCGGCATCGGGAATGCGCAGGGCGACGTTGCCGGTATTGGCAGTGGAGCGTAAAGGCAGCTTGGTGCCGGCGCGAACGATGATGGTGAGCGGACCGGGCCAGAAGCGGTCGGCAAGCTTGTCGAGCAACGGATCGGTGTCGCGGGCCAGTTCGTAGGCCTGGCTGAGAGACGCAATCAGGAGTGAAAGGGGCTTCTGCTTCTGGCGGCTCTTGATGCGGTAGATATTCTCGACGGCGTGAAGGTTGACTGGGTCCACAGCGAGGCCATAGAAGGTATCGGTGGGCATGGCGACTACATCGCCCTTGCGCAGACAAGAGACGATGTAATCAATCCGGTCTGTCTGGGGCTCATCGGGATGGACGCGCAAGATTTCCGCGGACAAGAAGGTCTACCTCGGTTCCCTCGGGCAATTTACGATTGCCGACTTTCATGACGACCGCAAACACTCAACACCGGCGACTATGTGCTGGACTTGGCTGAAACGACAGACAAGCCGCAGACATCGCTCAAGCATTTGCTGACGCCACAAAGACGGAAGCTATCACAGCACCGGCTGCGGTGCAACTACTGCCGTCCATTCAGCGATATCCAACAGGACCGCTTAGAATCGGCTAAGCGAAAGACGGATCGCAGAAAAATGCCTTTTCGTATTGTACAGAGTGCGCAGAACTCACGGTTGAAGGAGTTGCGCAGAGCACTGGCCAGTCCGGGGCGAAATGAAAACGGCTTGGTAGGCATTGAAGGGCCCAACCTTCTGGCCGAGGCCTTACGGGCGGGTCTGAACGTGCGATGCGTCTTTGTAGCGCAAGGGTCGGAGCCGATGTTGGAAGGGTTAGGCCTGCCGGCGGGAATCGAAGCACTGGTGATGAACCGGGCGCTGCTGGACTCGGCGCTTGCGACGGAGGCGCCGCAGCCGGTTGCCGCGCTGGTAGAGCCGCCGGATTGGACCTGGGCACACATCATAGGAATCCATAAAGGCTCCGCAGCGCTTGTGGTGGTGCTGGCTGGGTTGCAGGATCCCGGGAATCTGGGGACGATTCTGCGATCGGCGGAGGCGTTTGGAGCGGATGGCGTGCTGTGTCTTGAAGGTACAGTGAGCGCGTGGAATTCGAAGGCAGTTCGAGCGTCGGCCGGGAGCGTGTTTCGCATGCCAGTGTTGCAAATGAAAGCAATGGAGGCGATGGCGCAGTTGCGCGAGGCCAGAGTACGCACTTTGACTACGGCAGTGAAAGGGGAAAAGCGGGCAGACGAGATCGACCTGGCGGAGCCGGTTGCGCTTCTCATCGGGAATGAAGGTAACGGGGTGCCCTTGGAGTTGGCGGCGAAGGCAGATGGAACGATCACGATTCCCTGCCCCGGCCCGGTGGAAAGCCTGAATGCGGCGGTGGCGACGAGCGTTCTTCTGTATGAAGCCGATCGCCAGCGGGCAGCCGCACGACAGCGGGCGGCAAAGGGCGCCGGTTCGTCGGGACGGCGCGGAGGGACGCGATGAGTTTGTTTGATGGAGTCCCCGAGGGCGCCGAGAGACCAACCCAAGGGCTGCTGCATGCAATGCCCGGAGCGCCGCTGGCGGAGAGGATGAGGCCGCGCACGCTGGAGGAGTATAGCGGGCAGGAGCACCTGTTGGGTCCGGGAAAGCCGCTGCGGGTGCAGATCGAGCGCGACTCGCAGGATGCGCAGAGCCTGGGCTCAATGATCTTTTGGGGACCGCCGGGAGTAGGCAAGACGACGCTGGCGAAGATCATTGCTGAAACTACGAAAGCAAATTTTGTGGAGTTTTCGGCAGTGATGAGCGGGATCAAGGAAATCAAGCAGGTGATGGCTGCGGCGGCGCAGGCTGCGGAGATGCATTCGCGGACGATCCTGTTTGTGGACGAAATTCATCGCTTCAACAAGGCGCAACAGGATGCGTTTCTGCCCTACGTGGAGCGCGGGACTATTCGGCTGATCGGGGCGACGACAGAGAATCCGTCGTTCGAGATTATCTCGGCGTTGCTGTCTAGATGCCGCGTGTACGTGCTGCAGCCGTTGAGCGAGGAGCGCATTGTTGCGCTGCTGCGGAAGGCTGTCGAGGACAAAGAGCGCGGACTCGGTGCGATGGAGTTGAGCGCGGATGACGATGCGCTGGAGTTGATTGCGAGCTACTCCAGCGGCGATTGCCGGAGCGCTTACAACACGCTGGAGGTTGCGGCACAGCTCGCGCTTGAACCGAACGCCGCCGGGACGAAGCACATTGACAGGGCGCTGGCGACGGAGGCCGTGCAACAGCGCGTGCTGATGTACGACAAGTCTGGCGAGGAACACTACAACCTGATCTCGGCGCTGCACAAGAGCGTGCGCAACAGTGATCCGGACGCGGCGCTGTACTGGCTGGCGCGCATGTTTGCGGCAGGCGAAGATCCGCTGTACCTGGCGCGACGCGTGGTGCGGATGGCGGTCGAAGATATTGGGCTGGCGGCACCGGAGGCGCTGAATCTTTGCTTGTCGGCAAAGGAGGCTATCGATTTTCTTGGCTCTCCTGAAGGTGATCTCGCGCTGGCGGAAGCCGTCGTCTATCTCTGTCTCGCGCCCAAATCGAATTCGGTTTATACCGCATATGGCGCCGTGCAGCAGGAGATTGAGCATACGCGGCAGGAGCCTGTGCCGCTGCATTTGCGCAATGCTCCTACACGGCTGATGAAAGAGTTGGAATACGGCAAGGGATACCGCTACGCGCACGATGAAGAAGGCAAGGTGGCGGAGATGGATTGCCTGCCCGACTCCCTGAAAGGCCGGAGCTATTACAAGCCGACGCAGGAAGGGCGCGAGAAGGCACTCGCGCAACGAATGGAAGAGATCCGAAAGATTCGCGCAGGAAAGCGCGTTGGGTAAGCTTTCAGGCTGCGGTAATGACGCACAAATAGATTAGAGATCGCGCCGAGAACTAATTTCGAGAATTTCGTCAATCACTTCGCGCAGACAGCGCTTCTCTCAGGAGCTGACGAAGCATCGGCATTCGCGACGAGATTTCGTCACGTCTTTTCGTCACTTGCGGCATCGTCACACGCAGTCTGCGCGGTGATGAATCTGTAAAGCATCTCCTTTCATACATCAGGCTCACCGGGTCATGTCCACGCAACTTTGGTATGCGAGTTGCTGTTTATACATGTGTAAGCGCGGAGGGTTCGATCCAATCACGAAGCGGAACGCAAGAACAAGGCGTTGCGTAGTAAGTGGAAGGTGATTGAAGCGGGCCAATAAATACCGAGTTGAGCCGAACCTGGCATGGCCCGGCAACCGCAAGCAAGAGAGAGGGGACTGAGGAGGTCGTTATGTCGCCGAATGGGAATGAATTCACCTACGCCAAGCAGTTTGAAGGGAATCTTCGCGGCACTTCTGATCCGGTTCCTGCACGTGTGCACACGCACCTGCGAATGATGTCGCGGGAAATGGTGGAAGAACTGCAAAAGCTCGACCATCGAACCAGCGGTGCTCCGCAGTATGTATTTGTACGGCGGGATGATTTGCCGCTTCATCCGAGTCTGCAGGCGACGGGACTGCACTACTTCGAGTGGTAGAGCGAACGTCGCTCAATCGCGGTACTTCACGGGCAGCTGTGAACACGAGCACCGGAAGTACCGCAGGACTTCTGCGACGATCTTCCTTCGCCTGGCAATCGAATGCTTCCCTATTTTTTGAAAGCACTCTGGGATGCAGAATGCGGAAGCTGCGCGAGCGCGCCGTTGACGATGCCGGGAGTGAGAACTTCTGGCAGGAGACGCGGACTCTTTTCTCCGGGCACATAGAGGGCATAGGTGGGAACGCCGCTACGGCCGAAGGAGTTGAGAGCCTGGGTGATGGAGTCGTCGTAGCGGGTCCAGTCGGCGCGGAGCAGGACAACGTTGTTGTCGGCGAAGGCTTTCTGAACTTCGGGGGTGCCGAAGGCTACACGCTCGTTGACCTGACACGAGAGGCACCAGCTGGCAGTGAAGTCGACGAAGACGGGACGGCCCTGAGATTGATAGTGAATGACGGCTTCGGCGGACCACGGCTGCCAGCCATTCGCTGCTGTTGATGGGGCGGATTGCGCGGCCTTCGTGACCAGTTGACCGGGAGCGATGCTGGCGAGAACGATCACTGCAACAACAATGAGACTTGCGATGATCGTGGCCCAGCGTTGCGCGGGCCAGCGGCCTAGGAACCATCCGGCGATGGCAAGCAGAAGGAAAATCACCAAAAGTGCAGCGAGCATTGTCGATCCGTAGGCAGATGCGACGACCCAGGCGAGCCAGATGACAGTTCCGAAGATGGGAATAGACACGGCTTGCTTGAGGACTTCCATCCATGCGCCGGGGCGTGGGAGGATGCTCGTCCATGCGGGTTGCAGCGTGAGTGCTACGTAGGGCGCTGCTAGTCCGAGAGCGAGCGCGGTGAAGACAGCGAAGGTGACGAGCGCAGATTGGGCGAGCGCGTAGCCGAGAGCGACTCCCATGAACGGTGCGGTGCACGGAGTGGCGACGATGACGGCGAGGACTCCGGTGAAGAAGCTGCCCGTATAACCCTGCTTCTGAGCAAGCGAACCACCGGCGCTCGTAAGAGTGAGACCGATTTCAAATTGGCCGGCGAGAGAGAGGCCGAGAAAGAAGAGCAGCGCGGCCATCAGTGAAAGAAAAATTGGTGACTGGAACTGGAATCCCCAGCCGAGGTGCGAGCCGGCGGAGCGGAGACCTAGCAACAGCGCGACTAATATCCAGAAAGAAACGAGGATTCCCGCGGCATAGACGAAGCCGTGGGTGCGGAGTTTGTGTCGCTCTTCGCCACCTGACTGCACAAGCGACAAGCCCTTGATGAAGAGCACGGGGAAGACGCAGGGCATCAGGTTGAGGATCAGTCCGCCGAGGAAGGCGAGGCCAGCGGCTTGAAGGAGCCCCGGGCCGGGTGCGGGCTGCGCGGGGGTTGGTGATTCGACAACGGGACTAGCGGTGTTAGCGGGGCTGTAAGGATTTGCGCTGGCCGAGGTGCTTGTTTCGATGGGTACGGCCTTTGGCGCTTTGGGAGTACCTGCCAGTGCAATGAGCTCGTAAGCGCGACCGCCGGAGAGTTGAAGCAGGCCTGTTAGTTCTTTGGGGTTTGCTGCTAGAGATTCGTCCTTTTTCAGATCGAGGGTGAGACCGTTCGCGGTGGGCGTTACGGTCTGAGGCGCGGGGTTGGAGAGGATGTCGGGGCTGGCCGGGAAGAAGGACGCTTCGTTTTCTTTGTGCCCCGTGTTGATGGTCAGGCGGAAGCCGGTGGGTGTTGGTGCGAAGCCAATTCTCAGATTCGCTGGTGGCGATGCCGGAAGCTTGTTGGCGAGGCGAGCCCAGATACCTTGATCGGGTTCAACGGAAGCGCTGCCTGAGCTAGCCTGGGCAATGGAGCGATCGAGTTCGAGCTCGGTTTTTTCGGGGATGCAGCTTCCGCGACAGACGAGCCAGTCGATCTTGGCGTGCAAAACTGCTGGGCCTGTGGCTGCCTGTTCAGCGACATTGAGTTTGATCGGAAACAGCACTTCGTCTTCGTAGCCGAAGTCCATCAAGGGGCCGAGGGGAAGACGCTTCGGGATAGGGAATTGAATGGGTCCGGTGGTGATTCCCTGCGGCAGCGTCCACTTGATGTGAGGTGGTTCGCCCGCGTCACCGGGGTTCTTCCAGTAGACGTGCCAGCCGGGTTCGAGCTTGAAGTATAGGCCGGCGTTGTTGCTTCCGGGATGAAGCTGCGTGTCAGGACTGATGAGTTGTACATGCACGTGCGGCAGGGCTGCGGAACTGGACGCGGCAAGCGCCGGCAATCCAGCGAGCAGGAAAAAGAGCGCGATGATTGAGCGAGAGAATTTCATTCAGGATCAGACAGGGCCTTTGTATTCGACGCAACTGGGCACTGGTTGGTCGCGTGAAGTAGCAGGTTTGATGTAACGGAATTGTCACCATTTCCCGCAATGCGCAAGGACATTGAAAATATAGCGAGAGTCGGACCGTCGACCACGAATCTAGCCTACTCTCTGCGCGTGTTCACGAAAGATGCATACATTCTGGACGCATTTCACGCCCGCTTTTCGGGCTTGAGCGATGGCCTTGTCGTTGATCACGTCCTCCTGAAGCCAGAGGTAGCGGATGCCGAGGCGGATCACATCTTCAACGATAGGTGGAACCTTGTCAGAGGCACGGAAGACGTCAACCAAGTCGATGCCTTTGGGGTAATCCTCCAAGGCGGCGGCATGCGCCGATTCGAGGTCGGGATAGCACTTGAGGCCATGCACCTCCGTGAGGGCGGGGTTGACGGGAAAGACGTGATATCCCTGCATGACAAGATAGCGGGTGATGTTATGGCTGGCGCGCCAGGGTTTGTCGCTTACGCCAATCACGGCGATGGTCTGCGCATTACGGAGCATTTCGTTGATGAGTGCGGGATCATTCATTTGGCTTCTAAGCCTCTAGCTCCTAGCTTCTAGCTTTGAGTTCTCGACTCGATGCGCTGGTGGCTTCCGTTGGAGAGTCTTACTACACTTCCAACTCGTCTTCCGGGCCGGCTGAGACTGCGGTCCCTCGACGCTTGGCTAACAGGTATCCGCGCAGGAAAGGCTCGAGATAGCCATCGAGCACCTTGTCTACGTCGCCGACTTCTACCTTGGTGCGGTGATCCTTTGCGATGCGATAGGGCTGCAGAACATAAGAGCGAATCTGCGAGCCGAAGTTGATCTCAAGCTTGGAGTCTTCGAGCTTCTTGCTCACAGCGCGCTTCTTTTCGAGCTCATATTCATACAGGCGCGAGCGGAGCATCTTCATCGCCTTCTCGCGATTCTTGTGCTGGGAACGCTCGTTCTGACACTGCACCACGATTCCAGTGGGGAGGTGCGTCATGCGTACGGCGGAGTCGGTGGTGTTGACGTGCTGGCCGCCTTTGCCGCCGGAGCGATAGGTATCGATGCGCAGATCTTCGAGCTTGAGATCGACGTTGATGGTCTCGTCGATTTCGGGGGAGACATAGACGGACGCGAAAGAGGTGTGGCGTCGCTTCGCAGAGTCAAACGGCGAGATGCGCACCAGGCGATGAACGCCGCTCTCTCCGGCCAGTTGACCGAAGGCATATTCGCCGGTAATGGTGAAGGTCGCTGATTTAATTCCAGCTTCTTCGCCGTCCTGGTAGTCATTCATCTCAGTCTTGAAACCCTGCTGCTCGGCCCAGCGGAGATACATGCGCAAGAGCATCTCGGCCCAGTCCTGGCTCTCGGTGCCGCCGGCGCCGGGATGCACGGTGACGATGGCATTCAGAGGATCGGCCTCGCCGGAGAGCATGGTGCGCGCTTCCAACTCCTCGGTAAAAGTGGCAAGGGCCTTGATGTCGCGTTCGAGATCAGCGAGGACATCTTCGCCTTCACGGGCGAGTTCGAAGTAGGCATCGATGTCGCTGGTGCGGCTGACAAGTTTTTCGTCGTCGGCGATGAGAGATTCGAGGCGCTTGCGATCACGCATCAGCGGTTTGCTGGCGGCGGTGTCTGACCACATTGCTGGGTCGGCAAGCTTAGTTTCGATTGCGGTTAGTTCCCTGCGCAGGCGAGCAGGGTCAAAGATACTCCCGCAGGTCGCGGACTTGGTCGCGCACCGGAGCGTAGGCGTATTCGAGATCAGTTAATGCCATGTTTGCTCTTAGGACCTGACTTTGTTTTGAATTGCGAGCCGGAGGTTGGCTTTGCCACACCAGCCCATGAGGCCCAGACTCAGTATGGCACAGAGCCACGCGAACACGTCGCCATGCTCTGTATAGAAGGTGATGTCGTCGCGGAAGCCGTATTGGGCGGGCAGAGCGTCAATTTGATGGCGCGGAATGCTCTGGCGGACGCGTCCGTAGGGGTCGATGACAGCAGTGACGCCGTTATTGGTGTCGCGCAGAAGCCAGCGGCGGTTTTCGATGGCGCGCATGCGGGCCATATTGAGGTGCTGCCATGGGGCGCTGGTGTCCCCGTACCAACCGTCGTCGCTGATGTTGACGAGGACCTCGGCGCCGAGTTGGGCGAAGTGGCGGACTTCGTCGGCGAACACGGCTTCGTAGCAGATGAAGATGCCGTAGTAGTGTCCGTTGAGACGGAAGACTTTGCGTCGCTCACCGGGCGTGAATTTGGAGACACGGCCTGTAAGTTTGTGCGCGAAGGTGAGGTACTGGGCAAACGGAACGTATTCGCCAAAGGGGACGAGGTGAATCTTCTCGTAGCGACCGAAACGACCGCCGTCAGCGCCAAAAACCATGGCAGCGTTGTAGTCGAGTTCTTCGTTTTGAGGCGACAAATCAGCAGCGAGACCGCCGATGATGAGTGGAGCCTGATTCGATTGGGTAAGAGCGGCCATCGAATTCTGGAATCGTGGATCCCCCTCGAAGAAGGGAGAAGGTGCTTCTGGCCAGACGATGAGATCCGGATGAGTGTTGTAAGGCGGGCAGATGATTTCGCCGTTGGGTGCTCCGGTCTGCGGAATTCCGGCGATGTAGGTTTTGCATTGCTCGCTAGCGAGATGCGTGAATTCCGCGATGTGTCGATCCCATTCGCCGGGGCCGGACCAGTCGTTATCGCCGCCTACGTCAAGGTTGGGTTGGACGAGGACGGCGGCGGTGGTTGTTGAGGACTTGGCAGGTTGATGGGCGATTCCAGCAAAACCTGTGGCGGCGAGGAGAACGCCCACGGCGCTTGTGAGCCAGCGGCGGCGATCACTTGTCTCAACAGTGCCAACAGCTATGAGCGCATTTATCGCAACAAGAACGAAGCTGATGCCGTACACACCTGTCCACGGTGCTAGCTGATTCACAATGCCGTTGTCGACTTGTGAGTAGCCGAGTTGGTCCCAGGGAACACTGGTGATGCGGGAGGCGGCGAGGTCAAGTGTCACCCATAGGAAGGGGGCTGCAGCGAGAGCGAGATTCGACTTGCCGGTTGCGCGGCGAACCAGCATTACTCCCAATCCGAATAATCCGAAGTAAAGGCCGAGGACCAAGCTGAAGCCGATGAGCAGCAGGACCGGTGCACCGGCCGGCATCTCGCCATAGTGGAGCATGGTGTCGCGGATCCAGTAGCAGTTGCCCATGTACCAGAAGACCCCGCAAAGATAGGCCACCAGAAAGGCGCGACGCAAAGGGCGGGGATGATCGACCATAGCGGGATTAAGGATGGCCCAGAGAAGAGGCACGAGGCCGAACCATGCGAAGACGCTGCGCCAAGGCGGCATGGGGCCAGCCAGTGGGAACGGCAATTCCAGCAGAGCCGCGGATAGAACTGCCGCCGCCCACATCCTTATTGAATGCCAGCGCATACAGGGTGGAGTTTAATGCATTGGGCTTTGGCGAAGGGACGCCGGCGCTGTTGGCGAATCACAAACATTCGTTGAGAGAAGGAAACGCTGTCGCAATTCAGGGCGATTTCAACGGAACGAATGGAGACTGCGATCGTTTTGGCCAATTTCAAAGATCTTAGAGTCAGAAACCATTTACAATTTCTTCTATGGTTCTAGGCACATTCGCAATAAAAGCCCTCGAGGCGATGTTTTTTGTTGGCCTTGCGGGGTCGGCCGTGGTGGTCTTGATCAGCTTTGTCGAAGACTTCAAGGAACTATTCGGCGAAGAGTGAACGCCCTCAGCACACGTCACATTTCCATCCTGTTTACAAGCATTTCCGTTTAGTGGTTGACGGCTGCTTCGTTCAGCACTAAACTCAGCCAAGGGCGGCGGGAAAACGAGCCCTTTTTGACTTTAAGCGGTAGAAACACCTGGCTGGCGCAATAAGTAATGGCATCCACTCGAACGACCGTAGCCCCACCGTCAGACCGCGTCCGGCTTATCGTGGCATCCTCCGTGATGCTCACGTTCATATCCTTCTGGCGTGCCGCCGCCATCGTTCTCAATGACTTAGGCTCATCCGCATTTTATGCAGGCGGCATCGCCGAACAGGCGGTAGGAGCGGCTGCGCCCTGGTTCATTCTCGGCATCATGTTGTTCAGCTTTGCCGTACGCGCGGTGTACGTGGAAAGCTGCTCGATGTTCACGCGCGGCGGTGTTTACCGTGTCGTGAAGGAAGCCCTGGGTGGTACCTTCGCGAAGCTCAGCGTGTCGGCGCTGATGTTTGACTACATCCTCACAGGACCGATCTCGGGTGTATCGGCAGGTCAATACATCACCGGCCTGATGAACGAACTGATGACGGTAGCCAACAACAGCCATTGGCTGCCACCAGCGCTGATGGATGCGCATGGCAGTCCCTTTCAGTTCGACATGAACTACACCTCAGCGGTGTTCGCAGCGGCGGTCACTATTTACTACTGGTGGCAGAACATCAAGGGCATTGAGGAGTCGAGCGACAAGGCTTTGCGGGTTATGCAGATCACGACCATCATGGTGGTCGTACTTTTCATCTGGGGTGCTTACTCCGTATTGGTCGTTGGCGTGCATCTGCCTCCACCACCGACTCCCTCTCACTTGAAATTCAGCACGGATGCACTGGGATTCTTGAAGGGCACCGGGTTACCAATCTTCGGCTTGTTCGGAATCATCATGGCCTTTGGGCATTCCATCCTGGCCATGAGCGGCGAGGAGAGCCTCGCCCAGGTCAATCGCGAGATACAACACCCGAAGCTCAAAAACCTGAAGCGCGCCGCGATCGTTATTGCGATCTACAGCCTGATCTTTACCGGTGGCGCGACGTTGCTGGCGTCGATGCTGATTCCGGACGGACCGCGTACGCAGATTTACCAAAACAACCTGATCGCCGGCTTGGCCATGTACATGGTTGGCCCTATGTTCTGGCGAGTCGTGTTTCGGGTCTTCGTCGTGTTTGTGGGCTTCCTGATTCTGTCGGGCGCGATTAACACGTCGATGATTGGATCGACCGGTGTGCTGATGCGCGTTGCTGAAGACGGCGTGCTGACGGATTGGTTCCGCAAACCGCACCCGAAATTCGGTACCAGCCATCGCATCGTAAACCTTGTCTTCGCGCTGCAAATGTTTACGATTATCGCCACGCGCGGCAACGTGATCACCCTGGGCGAGGCTTATGCCTTCGGCGTGATCTGGTCGTTCACCTTCAACAGCCTGGCGATGCTGGTGCTGCGCTGGAAGTACCACGGAGAGCGCGGCTGGAAGGTTCCGCCCAATATCAAGATCGGCAAGACTGAAGTCCCGATCGGGCTTTTCTGTGTCTTTCTCGTTTTGCTTTCAACGGCAATTACGAACCTCTTCACGAAATCGATTGCGACTGTCAGCGGCATTATCTTTGCTGCTGCCTTCTTCATCATTTTCACAGTGTCGGAGCGGGCGAACCTGCGCAAACATGCTCTGACAGCGCGACAGATGAAGGACCACTTCCAGTTGGAACATCAGGACACCATCAGCCGGGAGTCGGTTGCGGTGAGGCCGGGTGGCGTGATGGTCACGATGCGCGATTCAAACAACCCGGTTGCATTGAAGTGGGTGCTGGCTCGCACCAAGACCGAAGATCGCGACGTTGTGGTGATGAGCGTACGCATGATGGGCGCGGGCGGCCCCGAATATCTAAGCGCTGAGGACCAGAGCTTCAGCGAGCACGAGCAGATGCTGTTTACCAAGGCTGTATCGGTAGCAGAAAGCTTTGGCAAGAAGGTGTCCCTTCTCGTGGTGCCGGCGGGCGATGTTTTTGCCGCTCTGGTACAAGGCGCGAATTCGCTCGAAGTGGATTCGGTCGTCTCGGGGCAGTCGACCTCAATGACGGCAGAGGACCAGGCGTTTCACATGGGGCAGGCGTGGGAGGCATTGCCAGAACCCAAACGCCAGTTCAATTTCTACGTGGTGGGCGCGAACGGTGAGACCAAGGTGTTCTACATCGGTCCACATGCTCCGACGCTCGGACCGGATGATGTTCAGCTAGTGCACCGCCTTTGGCTGAACATGAGGCGTGATCCATCTGTACAGGACCTGCACCACAGCGACATCATCACGTACGCATTAACGCGGCTGGCAGGACAGTATGCGCGTGAGAAGGTGGAGATTCTCCGCGACTTGCGGAATTATCGAGCCTCAGAGTCACCAACACTTCGCATAGGCGGACAGGACTTGCCTGCAACTACTTCTCCATCCGGGGTTCATGAACCGACACCGCCTTCTTCAAAAGCTCCCCGCGGCGTATAGCCGTCGGGTTGATGCTGTTATACCCACACAGAACCAAGGATCGTCGCGATAACTAACTTATGCAACCGTGTTATACGTCAGGTACTGTGCGTTATATGCAGACACGTTACTTTAGGGCAATAACAATCGAGAGAAAATATCAATATCTATCTCTGGAGTTATCACACTAAAGTCAACGCCGGTTACTCTTTTTCGTTTGTCATTGCCTTGATAATTCGCTATCGTCATTCCTCAGAAACCTCAATTCAAAGTGAGTCAGATCTACGCGCATTGGTGGGTGGAGTTGCGCCGGGATCTTCCAAGGAGGCACGGTGGGAGTGGCAGAGATACTGCAGCAGATCGATCGCGAGATTGCTCAATTGCAGCGCGCACGAGCACTGCTGAATGGCGGAGCGGTGAAGAGTGCGAGCCGATCGGTAACTGGAACAACCAGAAAGAGCAAAAAGAGGAAGTCCAATCTCAGCCCGGAAGGCCGTAAGCGCATTGCGGACGCAGTAAGGCGCCGCTGGGAAAGACAGCGGAAGGCTTCGGGCGGAAAGTAGCCTGAGTAAATAAGAACGGCTGAGGACATTCCTCAGCCGTTTTTATTTGCGGATTCTCTGATCAGATCGATTCGCCGGGCGCCACCCGCATTACTTCGATTGAATTCTTCAAATGTTCTGCAAGCTGATCGGGAGTTCCGGTCAGCGGTGGAAAGGTGCCGAAATGAATGGGCAATATCGCTTTCGGCTCCAGGAATTGTCCGGCTAGTGCAGCTTCCCTTGGTCCCATGGTGTAGAAGCCACCAATGGGCAGCATGGCGATCTCGGGATGATAAAGATCCTTGATCAACTTCATGTCGCCAAAGACCGTGGTATCTCCTGCGTGATAGAGCACGGGACCGCCGGTGATGGTTAATACGAAGCCAGCTGCTATGCCTGCGTACTGCGAACCGCTTTTGCCCTCGACGCCGGCAGAGTGTTTGGCTTCGACCATGGTGACGGCCACATCATCCAACTGGACCGTTCCACCGATATTCATGCCGGTAATGTTCTCGGCACCCTGTTTGTTGACGTACGCGGCCAGCTCATAGATCGCGACGACGTTCGAATTATGCTTCTTGGCAACTGGCACAGCATCGGACATGTGGTCACCGTGTCCGTGCGTCAGCAGTATGTACTGAATCTTTTCAGGGAGCTTGAAGTTTTTGGGGTATTTGGGATTGTGCTCGATAAAGGGATCAATCAGGATGTTTGTGCCTTTAGGGGTTTGGACGAGTACTGTGGCATGTCCAAGCCAAGTGATGCGCGTGCCTTTCAGAAAATTCATAATCGCTCCAGTTGAGGTTAGTTCTGGAAAAGAGCAGATGGTTGGATGCGAAGGGGTGACTGAACGCTGTCAGCGAGTAATGATCACTTCTGAAATGCTGTCCTTGGCCAGGAACTGCCGGAATCCCGACCACTGATCGAACAGATCCTGAATGATCCGGTTGGTGAAGGCTCGCTGCAGGGGAAACGGCTGGGCCAACTGCATCTCAACCGTGTCGTCCGCTGTGACGTGGAACCGGCAATGTGCCGACTCTTCCGGCTGCTTTCGAGTATGAAAGAAAGCCAGGACCTGGCCGCCCGGATTGAGCGACGCATGCAGGTGGCCGACAACGGCTGGCACGAACGGCTCGGGAAGATAATCGAGCGCCGTCCAGAGCAGCACGATGTCATACATTTTGCCACCGAAGTCTAGCGTCTGTTTTAAGTAACCCTCTGTGTCATAGATAGGCTTGTCGTCTGCGTCAACGCCCCTCTGCCAGGCGCCTGTACATGCCTCAGTAGCCAGATCGGTCATGAAGACGCTATGACCGAGGCTGGTGAGGTAGTTGATATTCGTAGGGGACGTAGCGCCCGAATCAATGATGCGAAGACCCGGCTCTGCCTGAAGACGTTTGCGCAATGCCGCCCATCCACCCGAATGACGCGGCATGCGGGGCCCGCTGGTGCCTGAGCCAGTGGACGAAGCGCCCTCTTTCTTGTCGAACCAACGGCGAATCACTTAGAAAATTCCTTGGGATAGACGCACCGCACACATGGAGCGTCCCTCTGACACAGCGATGTTAGGAGTTGGTTGCCGGGGGGGCTTCTGGAGTCTTGGCGCCTTGCGTAAGGTCGACTTTGCCGCGGAAGATGGCATTGTCTTCCACCGCGAGTCGCAGCGCGCGTACATCGCCTTCGACCGAGCAGCCAGACCGCAATTCTACGCGGCCGCTAGCCACGATATTTCCGTGAACCTCGCCTTGAATAAGTATGTCCCGGGCCGCGAGATCCGCAGCAACGTTCGCACTTGGGCCGATGGTAAGTCGGCTCTCCGTCAGAGTCACGGTTCCTTCGACACGGCCGTCGATGATCAAATCTTCTCCGCCCTTTACTTCCCCGCGAATCACGACGGACTTGCCTATCCGAGCAGAACCATTTTCGGTTGCCATGGATCAATTCCCTTCCAAAATTATTTGACTTCGACCTGCGCCACAAAAAATGGCGTCCATTGTCTTGAAACCAAGTGATTTCCGTAACCCACAGCCAGGATCAAAGCTGCCGGGAAACCTCACTAATCACACAAAGTTCCTTATCGAACTATAGCATCGGGGCGAGGAGGTTCAATTTAAGAAACCGTAGTCCCCCTGTGACATCCAAAACTAAAGAAACACACACCAGGATTGGAAGGCAGGACGATAAACTGTTGCCAGTGCGCTTCCTCGCAATTTTGATTCTGTTTTTCCCGCTGACTACAGCAGGCCAGGGTGGAGCAGTGCGTGGCGATGACTCGCTCGTAAAAAGGGCGCTGGAGAACGAGATTCGCGCAGCCGGCGACACGCAGCATCCGATGCGTTATCGCTTGCGGAAGTCGAGTCCGCGATTGATTTCAACTAAGGAAATCCTGGAGACCAAAGACGGTGCAGTGGCTCGCCTTTTAAGCGTCAACGATGCGCCCTTGAGCGCGGCGGATGAGCAAAAAGAACAGGCGCGGCTAGCGGCGCTTCTAAACGATCCGGCCAGGCAGCGCCACCGGAAGCAGGCGGAAGATGATGATTCCGCAAGGGCGCTGAAAGTGCTGCGTTCCCTTCCAACTGCATTCGTATACCACGACGAGGGAAGCGACGAGGGGGCTGGTGGAGAAGTGGAGAAGTTTGCCTTTACGCCCGATCCAAAGTTCAATGCACCAAACCTTGAGACCCAGATATTGACGCAAATGACCGGCGAAATCTGGATTGATAAGGCACAGGAACGCGTTGTAAGGCTGGAAGGCCACCTGCAACAGGATGTGGATTTCGGCTGGGGAATTCTCGGACAACTCAACAAGGGTGGATGGATCCTGATTGAGCAGTCGGACGTGGGCGATCATCAATGGCACGTTGTGCACTTCAAAATGAAGATGACCGGACGCGTGATCTTCAAGACCAAGGTTTTCGATACTACGGAAGATGAGAGTCAGTTCGCTTCAGTCCCAGCAGGCACCAGTTACAAACAGGCGATACAGATGATGCAGGCAGAAGAGGTAAACAGCGAGCGGGGAGCGAATGCCCCGGCCAATCGATAGTTTCTAGCAGACGAAAAACGGGCCCGTCGTAGTGACGGGCCCGTTTTGTTATGTCGTGCGTGCTGAGTCTACTTGACCTTGAGCAGGATGATGACCAGCGTGAACAGGGTGAGGGACTCGATGAGCGCGAGGCCGAGGATCAGGAAGATCATCAAGCCGCCGCGAGCGCCGGGGTTGCGGGCCAATGCTTCGCAAGCCGAAGCTGTGGCCTTGCCTTGACCGAGTCCGCAAAGACCAGCAGCCAACGCCATGCCGATTCCGGCGCCAATTGGCACCAGGTTGATAGCAGCCGAACCGCCGTCAGCAAACGCCGGAACGGCGAAGCAGAGTACGGCCAGTGCCATGAATACGTATTGAAACTTGCGCATAGTTCTCCTGCTTCCCTTTGGATTTGGCCACCAGTGGGTGGTTGAGACTCACCGTGCTGGTCCCCTCACGCTTGCGGCCTGCCGTGGTCCGGAGCGGGAGCGCTCTCCGGCGGAATCTTTTTCTCGTCTTAGACGAGTGGTTGGCGCTTAGTGCGCGTCGTGCGAGACTGCCAGCGATAGATAGATCATCGAAAGCAGCATGAAAATAAACGCCTGAATGCACGATACAAAAACGTGCAGCCCTAGAAAGACGGATGGAACGCCGATCGGAATCAGCGAGAAGAAGCCCAGTGTGAGCATGTCGCTGGCGTACATGTTGGCGTAGAGACGAATGGTAAGCGACATGATGCGGGCGAAGTGCGAGACGAGCTCGATGGGGATAAGCAGCCATGCCATCCACCAGATCGGACCAGCAAACTGCTTCAGGTATCCGATGCCGTGAGCGCGGAAGCCCTGGAAGTTGTAGTAGAGGAATGTGGGCAGGGCCAGGCCCAGCGGAACTGCAGGCGACGTGGTTGGCGCAGGCACGCCGGGGATGAGCCCCACAAGGTTATTGCACAGGACAAACAAAAAGATGCAGGTGACATACGCCTGATACTTTTCATAGCCGTGACCAATGACCTGCTCCCCCATGTTGCCGGTGAATTCCGAAATCAATTCAGCGACGTGCTGGACGGGGCCGGGCTTGTCTGGCGACAGCGTAAGCCGTACCACGATGAAAAACGCAATCAAGGCCGCAACAACGATCAACTCCACCGAGAAGGTGTTGCTAAAGGGCGCGCCTGGGGTTGCCGGGTGGATGCCCAGCATCTGCATGATGGATGT
Source organism: Telmatobacter sp. DSM 110680 (assembly GCF_039994875.1). GTDB lineage: Bacteria > Acidobacteriota > Terriglobia > Terriglobales > Acidobacteriaceae > Telmatobacter. The sequence goes on from NZ_CP121196.1 coordinate 4,364,477, forward strand.
GACGATGCCGCCGAATAGTTGATTAAGCAGGCGAGTCAAAGCATAAGGTTCAGGCATGAAGACTTGGTCTTTCCGTTTCCTTCTGTATTAAGCGCGTATTTCGTAAATTACGCGGTGGAGCGAGGACGGTAATTCCTCGATCTTGCAGGCGTCAATCCAGGAGCAACCGGAGCGCTTGCCACATGATGGTAAGTGCTGCCAAACCCAAGCCGCAGAGCAGGGCAACTGCCGATCCCTGGAAACACTTTAGGCTAACATAGATGGCCCCGGCGTAGATGATGAGCCGAAGCATAAAGAAGACAACCACCGCAGCAGTGCTCCGTGGCGTTTTTTGATCTTCCAATTTGGCGCGAATTACGCGCGCGAGCCGCTGCCACTCGAAAATGCTGCCCGCAGAAATCAGGGCTCCGGTCATAAGCATGGCGGCATTTCGCCAGCCCGATGCTACGAGGATAACTATCGAGGCAACTACTCCTATTATGAGTGAGTTACGCATGGCCTTCTGAAGCATTACTTCAGCGGCATCGTTGGATAGCTCGAGGAGAGGATGTGTCTCTTGCTTCATGTCCGTGGTCATTTTTGCGAGTCGTCGAGCCCATCCGAAGATCCGTTTTGGGCCGAGGTTTCATTGCGGGTGCCGCGCTCAGCCGTTAGCGCCATGCGGATCACGTAGACAAGTCCGGATACGGCTCCGAAAACAATACCGGCGATGGCGATCCAGGTCTGGTGGAAATGCTTGTCAGCCCAAGAGCCGATGAGCCAGCCAACAACGGCGGCACAGGGGAGCATCAGCGCGATCTGAAGGAGTTTCTCCGCCTGCACAATGGCATCGACGCCGCTGGACATGCTGGAGCGGGAGTCGGAGTTCTTGAGTGGGCGGTGGAACGGCATCCTTCGTGGTTATACATGAAAGATGCCCCGGGGCGCGATGACAGGTGACCGGCTACTTCGGCTTCGATGTGCTTTGCGCAAAGGTCTTAACAAGGTATTGACCTTTGTCTTCGTTCACTTGCGTGAGGGCGAAACTGACGGACTGCTGCGACTCGACATGGACGTCAGCCTGAAAGTAGTAGACATGGCCGGCTTCCGCAGTGAAGGAAGTCAGATCCACGTTTTTATTCAGGGTTTTGAAAGCCGATTGCCAATTCGCGCAGAGATGGTGGATGCCAGGCTGTGCCGTGAGAACGAAGTAGGAATCTCCGTTGTCGGCGCCAATCCACGCTCCGTCCATGCCCCAGCGAACGGTTGCGCCGTGAAACGGCGTGATCATGTGATTCTCAGTCTGGATCAAAATGAGCTGAGCTTTGCTTGGATCCAGCAATGAAGGAGCGGGATGATCCTTTTCTGTCTTGACTTCAAATTTGATCTTGTCGCTTCCGCAAGAGTCTGGAAGGGTTGAGGCTTCGGTTTTAATCGCAGAAACAAGAATTACAGCGAGCGCAAGAACTGCGAGTTTCACTCTCATGCTTTCTCCTGCAGTTCAGACGGCAGAATGGCTTTGTTGGTTTTGCGGCAGATGGAAAGCCTCGGTCGACTGTCGCGCGTGAAGCAGGCTCGCGAACGATATACTGACCACTAGAACTCATTGAAACGACGAAGGTAGGAACCGTGTTTGATTCGGAATTTGAGCGCAATCTTTTTGAGTTGCGCAGGGGCAAGCTGGCGGAGATCGAAAAACTGGGGCAGGCTGTCTATCCCAACCAGTTCCCTGCCTCGCATACGATTCCGCAGATCCGTGCAAAGTGGGGCGAGACGACGGCGGAGGCGCTGGACACGGACCGGGTAACCGTGACCATCGCCGGGCGTATCATGGCGATCCGCGTGATGGGAAAGGCAGGATTTGCGACGCTGCAGCAGGGCGGTGAACGGCTGCAGATTTACGTGCGCCTGGATGCCGTTGGCGAATTGGGATGGGCGCTCTACAAGCTGCTCGACCTGGGAGACCACATTGGGGCGAGTGGATATCTCTTCCGCACCCGGACCGGAGAACTCTCAGTTCACGTGGAGCGGCTGACGTTCCTGTCGAAGGCAATGCTGGCTCTTCCAGAAAAATTCCACGGTCTGGCCGATGTCGAGTTGCGCTACCGGCAGCGGTATGTCGATCTGTTTTCGAACTTGGATGCGCGCGAAGTATTTGTGAAACGGGCCAAGGTGCTGCGGGCGTTGCGGCGCTTCTTTGATGAGCGCGATTATCTCGAAGTGGAAACGCCAATGATGCAGACGATTGCCGGCGGAGCCAATGCGCGGCCGTTCAAGACGCATCACAACGCACTGGATATGGACTTGTTCTTGCGCATTGCGCCGGAGCTTTACCTGAAGCGGCTGGTGGTGGGTGGACTTGATCGCGTGTACGAGATCAATCGCAACTTCCGCAATGAAGGAGTGAGCACCCAGCACAATCCCGAGTTCACGATGCTGGAGTTTTACCAGGCGTATGCGAACTACGAAGACATGATGCAGCTGACGATCGATCTGCTGAAGTTCGTTGCGCTTGAAGTGAACGGAACGACGGTGACGGAGTTCAATGGCGCGCAGTTGGACTTCGCTAAGGTCGAGAAGCTGACCATGAGGGAGGCGATCATCAAGTTCTGGCCAGTGGAGGCCGGAGAACCTCCGCAGTTCAGTGATTTTGCAAGTGAAGTAACACTCGTCGAGTTGGTGCAAAAGCTCCGTGCGAACGGGGCGCGTCTCGATTTCAAAGTGGGAGAGCCTGCAGGCAAGACGATTGCCAGCATCTTCGAAGTCGTCGCTGAAGAGCATTTAGTCCAACCAACGATCATCTATGAGTTTCCGACTGCTATTTCTCCTCTGTCTAAGCAGAAGCCGGATGATCCCGAATGGGTGGAGAGGTTTGAAATCTACGCGGGCGGATTCGAGCTTGGGAATGCGTTCAGCGAGTTGAACGATCCTCTGGAGCAGCACAAGCGTTTTGAAGAGCAGCTCAAAGAGCGCGACCGCGGCGACGATGAAGCGCATCAGATGGATGAGGATTATGTTCGGGCGCTTGCGTACGGACTTCCGCCCACGGGTGGGGAAGGCATCGGCATCGATCGCCTTACGATGCTGATGACTGGGTCGAAGTCGATTCGGGATGTGATCCTGTTCCCGCTGATGCGGAACGTAGTGGACAGTGAACAATGAAGAGTCGCAACGCCGTAGCGCTCTGGACGAAAACGGATTTTTCGCTCGCCACCCCCGAACTGAGAAACTTTCGGAGCCCCGTTCGTTCAGAATGACACCGCCAACTTTTATTTCGGACGCCAGGCGCCAGGAGCAGTTTTGAATATTCTTTTTGTGGGCGACATTTTTGGCAGCGCGGGGCGCAGGATCGTACGCGAGCACATCGGCCATGTGCGCGAGGCGCATAACGTTGAGCTCACGGTGATCAACGCGGAGAATGCCGCGGGCGGTTTTGGAGTAACGCCGCAGATTGCCGAGGAGCTGTTTGACCTGGGTGCAGACGTGCTCACCACGGGCAATCACGTCTGGGACAAGCGCGAGTTGCTGGATTATTTGAGCTCTGTGCCGGCGGACAGCCAAGATCGTGCGCGGCGGGTTTTGCGGCCGGCGAATATGCTTCCCAAATTGCCCGGCTATGGCGTTTTTGAAGGTACGACAAATAGCGGCGTAGAGTTCGCGGTCGTTGACCTGATGGGCAAGGTGTTCATGAACGGCACCAACGACCCTTTCAATGCGGCCAATGATCTGCTGGAGAACATCAAGGCCAAAGTGATCGTGGTGGATTTTCATGGTGAGGCCACCAGCGAAAAAGTTGCAATGGGCTGGCACCTCGATGGGCGAGTGACGGCGGTACTGGGCACGCATACGCATATTCCTACCGCCGATGAGCGCGTCTTGCCGGGCGGTACCGCGTATCAGACGGACGTGGGGATGAGCGGCCCTTATGACAGCGTGATCGGCGTGGAGAAGGAGCTTGTGCTGCACCGGTTTCTTACCGGAATGCCGGGCAAGTTCGAAGCAGCAAAGGGTAACCCCAAAATGTGCGCGGCACTGATCACTTGCGATCCCGCTACCGGTCGCGCATCATCGATTCAGCGGATCATGCTTGGGGAGTAACCGAGGCATGATTGAGATGATACTTCCCGCCCAAGTTTGTCCCCGCTCTGAACCTTCAACCGAAGATTTCGGTTCCCGTTTGGTTACTCGGAATGACAGTGTTGAATCTGAAGACCGCGTATTAGTTTTGGCCTGATGGCGGGACCTGCCAGCTTCGTGCGACAGCCGACTTCTGCGGTACGGGATTTGCAGACTCCATTGAGGCTGGCTTGTGCGTGGCTTTGATCAGCTTCCCCTGATGAGTGAAAGTCATCGTCCACTCCATGGAATGCGGACGTGAGGCTGCGTCGTCGAAGCGGATCAGTTCCATCCCATGCGCCTGTGTCTGGACATCCATTGCCGCGTTGAGTGCGGGGATCGGCTTGTGTACTGCAGGCTCCGCATCGGCAGGAAGAATCTGCGGCTGTGAACCGGCAAGCGCTGCGTAGCAGAGGGCATTGCCAAGCCAATCCGCATTGGCGGGTTCGCCTTCTTCGGCGCGGATACGGTTGAAGGCGGAGATCGTCAGCGCATTGATGGGAGCGGGAGAGAACAGGGAGTAGCCGCGTTTAAGGATGGGAACGATCCGAACCCGACCCTCTCCATTGCGTGGAATCGATGCAGAAAAAACGGTCGTATCGCCGACGCCGTTGGTGCGCGTGTACTGCAGAAAGAGATGGTTCGGGAAGCTCGGGCAGACGATCTGACGATAGTTCCAGTTACTTTGTTGATATTCGAGGCCAGCGAATCCTGCGTGCTCGGCGATCGAAGATTCGGCGTCCGCGAGCAGGAGGCGATCTTGTTGGGTTAACTGATCGGCCGATCGAAATTCAACGGTGTAGACGGGCGTTTTTCGTGTCGCGGCAGTTGGAAACGGCTTCGACTCTGTGGAAGCAGGCACCGTTCTTTCGTGCTTTGAGCTTTGACTTTGTCCAGACAGGCCTCTGCAAAGGCAGAGAGCGACCACTAGTAGGGTTGAGGTCAGCCGGGTGGGGGAAATGCGGAACGGCAACATGCTTTCTCAAGGTTATCATCGGGGGCGATTGGGGCCCTGAAACAGGAAGGGCAGCCTTGTCAGGGGCTGCCCTCGATCCGCCAGGAGCACCGGCGAACTATTGTGCTGGCTTATGCGTTGTGGTGTGGTGGGCGGCGGCCGGCTTATGGGCAGGCGCCTTCTTTGCGGTCTGCAGGATGCCGTCCTTCAGCACGATCTGCGCACTTGCAGCAGCGGCTGCAGATGCTGGGACCTGGGTGTAAGTATCGTAGGTTCCATCGACCTCAGGGCCGCCATCTTTCAACAGCTTGAGCTCTGAACCGACAGCAGGGATTTCCTTCTCCGCCAATGGCTCCTTCATGTTGACGATGAAGTCAGCTGTCTTCGCGTCCTTGGAGTCTTGGGTCACAGCCACTTTGATCTGGCTTGCGCTGGATTCGATCACGGTGCCTGGGACAGGCGTTTCCTTACCCTGCAGGAGTGCCCACAGTTTGTCAGCGTCTTCCTTGCTGCCGACGGAGAGAACAGTTTCCTTATCCGCAAGAGCCAGGCTATTCAGATCCGCTGTCGTTGCCAGCAAGTCGTGGATCTGCTCTTCAGGAGTCTTGGCTTTGGTGATGACGAGTGTTCCCGGCGGGAAAAGGGTGGCGGCGGCCTGGGTCTTTACGGCATCGAGACCGGTGAGGTCGCCGTGGTACTTCTTGTAGTAATACTCCAGCTGGGGCTCAATCTGGCTTTTGTAGTTTGCCGGAGCAAAGTTCCAGGCGCGGGCGAAGAACCATACAGCCTGCACGTAATCCTGACCAGCCTTGTCATCGGCGGCCTTGGCTGCCGCAGTCAGAGTCGCATCTCCGGGAGTCGCCTTTGCCTTGGCATCGGCATCTCTGGCGGCCTGCGCATCTACAAGTTGCAGTTTGACGTAGGCCAGCGCCATCTGGAGAGTGTCCCCAAGAGCTGCGCCCTTTGTGGTATCCTCCGGCGCGTACATCATGAGCTCTTTGCGGTACTCTTCGACGGCAGACGCAGGATCCTTCTTCGCAACCATGTCATCGACAGCGATTGCCGAATGGAAAAATGGCGCAGTTGCAGCGGTCTGCTTTTTGAAATCATCGTCAGACATGCCCGCAGGCTTGGTTGCGGCCAGGCCCTTCTGGGCCAAGGCAGCAGCATCATCGCAAGTCTGCTGATCGGACGTCTTGGCGCATTGGCCCTTCTTCACGAATACCGAGAAGTAGATCGCCTTCAGATTGCTGGGGTCGACCTGCAGCATACGAGTGCATGCGCTCAAGGCATGATCCATATCCCCGGCCGCCTGATATGCATCGATGAGCATATCGAGCATGGTCTTCTTGACTACACTCTGCGGATACTTAGTGAGGAAGTCTTCAATCTGTGCAGCCTTCTGCTTAGGATCGGTCTGTGTGGTGGCCATTTGATAGGCGTTGTATTCGGCGGGATCCTTGATTTGAATCGTGGATGGATCCTGCGCATGCAGCTTATATGCGGGAACGAGGCTTAAGCTCGCCAGCGCAATCGCAGATGCAAAGACAAACTTCTTCATTCAGTGCTCCTGGGAGATGCGGAAGTGTAATCGGTACTCAAGCACTCGCTCGCGGTTTTGTCTGTCCGTTTTGATGCGCAATTTTTCTGTTTTGAACGGATAGACATTCCCACGATGTCCAATGCGGTATTGAGGGGATTATAGAAAGCCCTGCCCAATGTGACAAGGCACCTGTTTCGACAAAGATTTCGACGACCGAAATAAAGGCGCGGTTGGGGTGTTGCCTGCTCTGCCAGGAGGCGACGCGCCGGTCCAAGGTTTGACATGTCTCTGATTGAGAGAAGTGCGGGAATCTTTCTGCCTCCCTGCGGGGTACCGACAGCCGAACCCCCTCAGCCATCGCATAAACGCTTAGACACCGAATCCAGCAAAAGTGTTTCCTGAATGTTACAGGAACGCGTTCAGACCGATGAACGGATCACTGCAGGAGGCGGACCAATTCAGCCTGTTCAGCGAGAAAGGCGTCATGGCCATGGGAACTGTTCATCTCGCGATACTCGGCAGGAACTCCGGTGGAGCGAATGAGGCCTGCGAAGTCACGAACGGACTCGGCCGGAAACAGCCAGTCGGAACTGATGCCGATGAATGTAAGGCGTGCGCGGATGGCGCTGAATGCCTCTGTTGGCGAGATATATCCATTCAGCGGATCCCAGGTATCCATGGTGCGGAGGATAGCCAGATACGAATTGGCGTCAAAGCGCTGGATGAACCGTTGCCCCTGATGATCGAGGTAGCCGGCGATGTCGAAGCGGCCACCCACCAGCCCTCCGCCATGATCGTCTAGTCTCCAGGGATCTTCGCCGTTGCGGTTGGGATTGCGGGAGAAACGATCGTCGAACAAGCCAGCGGATTTGTAGCTGAGCATGCCGATCTGTCGGGCAAGCGATAGCCCGAGGCGAGGCGGCCGTTGAGGCAGGTAGTAGCCGCTGTCCCAATCGGGGTCGTTCTGGATCGCCTGGCGCTGCAGGTGATTCAGAGCGAGACCCATCGCCGATAACGGAGCCACCGCAATGATGGCTGCACGCTCTACGCGAGACGGATCGTGGATAGCCCATTCCACTGCCTGCATGCCGCCGATCGAACCTCCAAGAATGAGGCGCAACCGACGAATACCGAGCGAGTCAAGAAGTTGAGCCTGGGCGCGGACGTTGTCGCGAATGGAGACAAGCGGAAAATCCGGCCCGTAAACCAGTCCGGTCTCCGGATCGACAGAGCCTGGCCCGGTGGAGCCGTAGCAGGAGCCGAGCAGGTTGATGCAGATAACGAAATCGTGTTCCAGAGAGAGTACGGCACCAGGAGCAAAAATTTCCGGCCACCAGTCGCCTACGCGGGCCGAACCTGACAATGCGTGGCAGATAAGCACGGCGTTGTCGCGGGATGCGTTCAGGCGTCCGTAGACGGCGTAGTGAAGCGTGACCTGCGCCAGCGTGCGCCCGCTCTCCAGCATGAGGTGCTGGTCCAGCACGAAGTCGCCCTCGTACGTCGGCTCAAGAGCGGGCGACCGAGTCGGTGCTGAGCCCGACCCGGTAACGGCTTCAGTCATAACACTCATTGTGCAGCACGAACCTCAGCATGAGCAGCAACGCTTGAGAATGCTTGGCCGTTTGCGATTTCGATGGCCTGGTCGAGGTCGGAAACGATGTCGCGTATATCTTCGATGCCTACTGACAGGCGCACGAGTTCTGGCGTAACTCCAGTTGCCACCTGCTCCTCGACGGAGAGTTGCTGGTGGGTTGTGGACGCAGGATGAATTACCAGCGACTTGGCATCGCCGATATTGGCAACAAGCGAGAAGAGTTCCAGCGAATCGATAAACTTCTTCCCCGCGTCGTAACCGCCCTTGATCCCGAAGGTGATGAGGGCGCTCTGGCCGTTGGGAAGATACTTCTTTGCACGGGTGTAGTAAGGGCTGGACTCGAGTCCGGGATAATTGACCCACTCAACGCCGGGATGCTGTTGAAGATGACGGGCAACTGCCAGGGCGTTCTGCGAGTGGCGCTCGAGGCGAAGGTGGAGGGTCTCAATGCCTTGGAGGAGAAGGAACGCACTGTGCGGCGAAAGAGCGGCGCCGGTATCGCGCAGTCCCTGGATGCGGGCCTTGAGAATGAAGGCCAGCGGACCAAACGCCTCAGTGTAAGAGAGGCCGTGATACGACGGATCGGGCGCCGAGAACTCCTTGAAACGGCCTGAAGCTGCCCAGTCGAACTTGCCGGCATCGACAATAACGCCGCCGATGGTGGTTCCGTGGCCGCCTAGAAACTTGGTCGCGGAGTTCACCACGATGTCGGCTCCCCATTCAATGGGGCGGACGAGGGCTGGGGACGCGGAGGTGTTGTCGATTACGAGCGGCAAGCCGTTTTCGTGGGCGATTGCGGCCAGCTTCTCGATGTCGGCGATGTCGAGCTTGGGGTTGCCAAGAGTCTCGGTATAGACGGCTCGGGTTTTCGAGTTGATGGCTGCGCGCAGGCCATCGAAATCATCGGCGTCGACGAAACGGACAGTGATGCCGAGCCGTGGCAGCGTGTAGTGAAAGAGATTGTAGGTACCGCCGTAAAGAGAGGTGGTGGAGACGATCTCGTCACCGGCAGCAGCGAGGGTGGTGATGGTGAGTGTCTCGGCGGCCTGCCCTGAAGCCACTGCCAGAGCTGCTGCTCCGCCTTCGAGAGCCGCGACGCGCTTTTCAAGGACATCGGTAGTCGGGTTCATGATGCGCGTGTAGATGTTGCCAAATTCCTTGAGCGCGAAGAGGCGGCCGGCGTGGTCGGCGTCCTGAAACAGGTAAGAAGTGGTCTGGTAGATGGGGACAGCGCGTGAGCCGGTGGCGGGGTCGGGCGATTGGCCGGCGTGAACGGCGAGAGTTGCGAGGTGCTGTTTCTTCTCTTCAGACATCGTGATCTCCTTGGAATTTGGTATCGGATTGAGTAGCCGGGGATGGGATTTAAAAGAACCGCACCCAAGCCCGAAAATGCGAAAGCCCGAATCCTGATTCGGATCCGGGCCGCCTGGTTCTTGATCGGTTGCGACTAGCGCATTCGCCTCTCAGAAGCCACACGGATGGATCCGCATGCGCAACACATGCACATGGCCATGACCTCAATCCGGTGATTCGCTGAGCTCAGCATTGAAGGCAGTATCGCGGGAAGATCGACCTGATGTCAAATAATCACCGGCCGATTCACATCCACTGGATGGCGATTCTCGCAAGAAAGTCGGGATCGTCGGTCTGTATCAACTGAAAAATGACCGGTCACTGCGCTGACCTTTTCTTTGTGCTACCAGTCTACCATATCGCTGCGATGACCATCCAAGTCACGGCGGGAATGAATAGAAAGGGTGCCGCGGGCTTCGCGAGGTGCTTCAGGAATGCCACTGCAGCGTAAATCGCAACCGATGCCAGACTGATGACATGCATTAATGCGTACATGGACTGTTGCCAGGATGCTGTCCAACGCGCTGATATCCGGCCCAACCAGATCAAGCCCACAAATGGGGTCTCTACCCAAATTGCAAACATCAGCGCCAGCAGGCCGGAATGGTTATGACGACCGACCCAGAGAACAAGCCCGAGCGAAATTACAGCGCACAGGATCACGAGGATACCGGCCGCTTTGCGCTTTGCATCCGGTGCCGGTCGCGGCTCGATTGCCATTACCGCTACTCCTCAGCCTTCCAGACGTAGGCACCCGGCTGCGGCAGGCCGATGTGTGCCAACACCCGAAAGGTGAATTGGCGGGCCATTTCTGTGGAGTCGGCCGGCTTGTTGTAGAACGCCGGAATCACGGGGAAAATCACCGCCCCGGCTTCAGCCGCCAGCGTCATGTTGCGCAGGTGGATGCGATTGAAAGGGGTCTCGCGCACGCACAGAAGGAGCGGACGGCGCTCTTTCAGCGTCACGTCGGCGGCACGGGAGATGAGGGAGTTGGCGAGCCCGTTGGCGATGCTGGCCAGTGTGCCCATGGAGCATGGCAGGACGATCATGCCGTTGGATGGGTGACTGCCGCTGGCGATGGCCGCGCCGATGTCGCTGTCAGAGTGCTGCACGATCTTTGTGGATACATTACCGAGCAATTTTTCCAGCAGATTGGTGCGCCCGGAGATGCCGAGTTCCTCCGCCATGACGCGAAGCGAATTCTCAGATGCCACAAAATGCACATGAGCAACGCGTGCGTCCGACTCGAGTGCGCGCAACAATTCGCGACCGAGGACTGCGCCGGATGCGCCAGTGATGGCAACGGTGAGATTGAGGGCTTCCACGTCTGACTTCCCTTCCCTTGATTCGTGGTGTTACGGCTGAGTGGCGGCCTTCTTGCTGTAGGTGGTGAGAAAAAGCTTCGTCCAGGAATCACCCTGCTTCATTTCGAGCAGGAATGTGAGGGTGTTATCCGATGGACTTTCGTACGTGGCGCGCAACACTGGACCTGGGCCGGAGGAACTGCTGAGCAAAACTAGCTTTTTACCGGTAAGTTCGCCGGTAAGTTCACTCGGATGGGTGGATGTGTCGTTGAACCACCATGCGGTGTACTTGCCTGATTGCTTGTCGTAGGAGATGAAGTGGCGCGTGTCAGTCGGTTTGCGGCCCGGCAGAGTTGTGGAGAGCATCTCACACAAATACTTGCCCGCGATCCCGATATCGATGCGATCGGTAGCTTCTCCGACCATTGCTGGTCCACCGCCGGTCTCGAAGTTCTGTTTGCCTGTCCAATCACCTTTCATGAACGACAGGTTGTCGAGGGGATTCGGTGCTGACGGCGTTGTTTGTTGACTGTAGCTCAGCACACTGGCACAAAGAGTGAGGAAGCAAATGACAAGTCTCATTGACCTCTCCTGCGGAAAAACGATATCAGGCCCGGCAGAAATCTACTGACAATGTTGAAGTGCGAATGACTATCCGAGAACCCGCTTGAAAATTGCATCAACGTTGCCAAGCTGGCGCATGTAGTCGAATGTGCGTGCGAGCTTGTCGCTGCTGAGCAGTGTCGTGATTTGTGGGTCTTTCGCTACTTCATCGCGGAAGATCAGATCGTCTTTCCAGGCGCGCATGGCGTGGCCTTGCACGACACGATACGCATCTTCGCGCATCATGCCTGCTTCAGCGAGATCGAGCAGCAACTGACCGGAGAATATGAGGCCGCCGGTCGATTCTAAGTTCTTCTTCATGCGCTCGGGATAGACGAGGAGTCGATCGATCAGGTCTGTCGTTTTGGCGAGGAGATAGTCAGCCAGAATTGTGGAGTCGGGAAAGATGACGCGTTCGACCGACGAGTGGGAGATGTCGCGCTCGTGCCACAGCGGAATGTTTTCAAGCGCGGCCTGAGAGTTGCCGCGGATTACGCGCGCGAGGCCGCTGATCTGCTCACTGGTGATGGGGTTTTTCTTGTGGGGCATGGACGAGGAGCCCTTTTGCTTTTCGCTGAAGTACTCCTGCGCCTCGCGAACCTCGGTGCGCTGCAGGTGGCGGACCTCAACGGCTATTTTGTCGAGCGTACTGCCGAGAATGGCGAGAGTCCCGATATAGGCCGCATGGCGGTCGCGCTGGATGACCTGGGTAGCAACGGGGGCGGGCTTGAGACCGAGTCGTTCGCAGATGCGCTCTTCGTGCTCAGGCTTGAGGTGGCCGAAGGTGCCCACAGCGCCGGACAGTTTGCCGACGCGCATGTCTTCCGCTGCTGCCTGGAAACGCGCGAGGTTACGCTGCATCTCGGCGTACCAGTTCAGCAACTTGAGACCAAAGGTGGTGGGCTCCGCATGTATCCCATGGGTGCGGCCGATGGTGGGAGTGTGCTTGAATTCAAGGGCTCTCCGCTTAAGGACCGTGAGCAGCGATTCAATTCCCTTGTGAATGAGCGCTGAAGCTTCTTTAACCTGCAACGCCTGCGCCGTGTCCACTATGTCGTTGGATGTCAGGCCATAGTGCAGCCAGCGGGATTCCTCGCCAAGACCCTGAGCTTTTAGACTTTCGGCGACAGCAGTTGTGAAGGCGATGATGTCGTGCTTCACCTCGGCTTCAATTTCGAGGATGCGTTCGGCTGAGGCTGATGCTTTCTTCGCGATTGCGTCGGCTGCAGACTGGGGAATGACGCCGTCTTCAGCTAAAACGGCACTGGCCGCCGACTCTACCTGGAGCCAGCAGCGGTACTTGTTGTCCTCGGTCCAGATGCGGCCCATCGCGGGGCGGGTATAGCGCTTGATCAAGGGCACGCTCCTCTAATGGCCATCGCTAATGGCCGTCGCCAACTCTTGATTGTACGAGGTTAAGCGGCTCAGGTGCGTGGGATCCCGAACCGTTTGTGCAGCTCATCGTAAAGAAGGCCGCGACCTGGCTTGTAGGGTTGAAACCACTCGCCGTCGATTACAAGTTGAGGGATCGCTCGCTTGCCTACGTGACGCAACACTTCATCAGAAGCCGCTGGATCAAGATCAACATTGATCTCGGTGTATTCAATCCCGTGGGAGTCGAGAAACTGCTTGGCCGCCCGGCAATCTCGGCACCAGGCAGCCGTGTAAACCTGCACCTTCATATCTCCATTTTACTTTGCCCGGCTGATAACATTTTCCCGTGACCGCAGACGAGATCAAGAATCTCCTCAACCTCAACCCGCACCCGGTGGAGGGCGGGCACTTCCGGCGCACCTATACCGCAGCGGCCAACGTGGAGTTGGGGAGGGGGAGTCGCCCGCAGGGTACGGCAATCTACTACCTGCTGGAACCGGGCACCTTCTCAGAGATGCACATGCTTGAGTCCGATGAGATATTTCATTTTTATCTCGGCGATCCGGTAGAGATGCTGCAACTCAATCCTGATGGACGCTCCTCGGTTCACACTCTCGGATCAGACTTGGGCGCTGGAGAGAATGTGCAGGTGCTGGTTCCGGCTGGAGTGTGGCAAGGAATGCGTCTGATTGGCACCGGACAGATGGCCCTCCTGGGGTGCACAGTGGTTCCAGGCTTCAACTATGCCGACTACCACAATGCGCCGTTTGCAGAGTTGGCAGCGAAATGGCCAGAGCAGGCAGAACGCATCAAGGCGCTGACGCGGAGCTAGCGTCGCTCGCGGAAAAAGCTCCGCAATAACTCTGCGGATTCTGCGGCGAGTATTCCCTGCTCCACCTTCATCTGATGGTTGAGCTGCGGATGATTCAACACCGACAGGGCAGAGCCGCATGCGCCCGCCTTGGGATCGGAGGCAGCGTAAACCAGGCGGTCGATACGCGCGTGAATCATCGCTCCGGCACACATGGCGCAAGGCTCCAGCGTGACGTAGAGCGTGCATCCGTTGAGACGGTAGTTGCCGAGTTTGATTGCCGCTTCTCGCACAACAATGATCTCTGCATGAGCTGTCGGATCATTGCCGCAAATGACGCTGTTCTGACCGCGCGCGATGATTTCACCCTCGCGAACTATGACGGCTCCAATAGGCACTTCGCCCGCTTCGCCAGCGAAACGCGCTTCGGCAAGTGCTGCTTGCATTGCTTCGAGATCGGAGATCATGTCGTCGATGGTAAAACCGCAGGCTGTTGCTGGGTCATGCAGTGGAGCGTGCCAAGTCCCCAGACGAGATCGACGGCATGGATGCCGATGACTTCGCGGCCCGGAAAGAGGTCCGCCAGAACGCCAAGCGCTATGCGGTCGTTGGGGTCGTGAAAAGTGGGCACCAGTATGAGGCCGTTGGCGATATAGAAGTTGGCGTAGCTGGCAGGGAGCCGCTGTTTACGAAAAACCACAGGCCGCGGCAAGGGCAGATCCACGATCGTGAATTGCTTGCCTTCAGAAGTGCGTGCCGCTTTGAGGCGTGCGAGGTTTTCGGCGAGCGGTTCGTGGTTAGGGTCTTTTGTGTTCGGCTCAACGGCGGTCACGATGGTGGACGGACCGACGAATCGAGTGATGTCGTCGACGTGTCCGTGCGTGTCGTCGCCGGCAATTCCTCGACCAAGCCAAAGTACTTGCTCGATGCCGAGATAGTCGTGAAATGCTTGCTCGAGTTGTTCTCGGCTGACGCCGGGGTTGCGCTGCTGCACTTCGCTCAGCAGGCATTCTTCCGTCGTCAGTAGGGCGCCTTGTCCGTTGGTATCGATGGAGCCGCCTTCGAGGACGAGTCTTCGCTGCTCCTCTCCCATATCCACAGTGGGTTGCCACTCCGAAAGACCGAGCAATTCGGCTGCGCGTACTGGAATCTGGTCATCGAGGTGCCAGTCGGGATATTTGGCCCAGGCGTTGAAATGCCAGTTGGTAATTGCAACCTGACCTTGCTCATTGCGGACGAAGATTGGGCCGGAATCGCGTGTCCACACCCGGTCAGTCGGCCACTGGTGGAAGGCGACGTTGTCGAGGTTCACGTGAGCGCGCTGCAGGATGCTCGTCGCGCGTCGCTGTTCCTTCTCGTCCTGAACGAGGAGATGAACTTGTTCCCGCATCGCGAGCAGGCGAACAATCTCCGCATAAAGCCATGGGATCGCCTGAAACTTACCGGGCCAGTCCTCGGGATTATGCGGCCATGCAAGCCAGGTCGCCTGGTGAGGCTCCCATTCGGCCGGCATACGATAACCGAGTTCGCGTGGCGTCTGTTCTGGCTGAGCGGACATTCTTACTTGCTGTCTCCATCAACCAGCGAACCGAGACCCGGATCGAGGAAGCGGCTAGTGATGGGCGCGTAGGCATCAATGCGGCGATCGCGGAGGAACGGCCAGTTCCGCCGGGTGTCTTCGAGAAGCGCGAGGTCGATCTCCCCGATGAGGATTTCCTCTTCCTCGTGCGAGGCTTTGGCGATGATGCGGCCGAACGGATCGGCTAAAAAGCTTCCACCCCAAAACTCAAGGCCAAGCCCGGCGGCGCGATTGCCGCGAATGTCGCCGTTCTCGTGGCCGACCCGGTTCACTCCGGCAACATAAACTCCATTGGCGATGGCGTGCGCGCGCTGGATGGTCTGCCAGGCATCGTATTGCGCCGAACCGAACTCTTCCTTCTCGGCCGGGTGCCAACCGATGGCAGTTGGATAGAACAGGACCTCGGCGCCTTGCAATGCAGTGAGGCGCGCGCCCTCGGGATACCACTGATCCCAGCAGACCAATGTGCCCACGCGACCGAACGCGGTGTCCACTGCCTTGAATCCCAAATCGCCCGGAGTGAAATAGAACTTTTCGTAATACAAAGGATCATCGGGGATGTGCATCTTGCGGTAGACGCTGATGATGTTGCCATCCTGGCCCAGGGTGACCGCGGTGTTGTGATAAAGACCGGGAGCGCGGCGTTCAAACAACGAAGCGACGATAACGACGCGGGTTTCGCGAGCAACTTCGGCAAGGCGTGTGGTGGAAGGTCCGGGGATCGGTTCAGCAAGATCGAAGAGCTTGATATCTTCGCGCTGACAGAAGTATTGTGCGCGGAAAAGTTCTGGCAGGCAGACGATGTTGGCGCCACGCCTTGCAGCCTCGCGGACATGAGCGATGGCAGATTCAAGGTTCGCCTCGGGGTCCGGGCCCATCCGCATCTGCACCAGGCCAACTTTATATTTGCGGGCGTGTTCCATATCGAGATAGATCCCTTCCTGCTCTTCATTCATTGCTTCACGCGGCAAGGCCAACCCCGGTAGCGGGATTGGCCTCCATACTCCCGCATCGTTGCCTATTCTTCGAGGATCAGAACCGCTGCCGCAATGGTCGTGGTCCAGAGCCCGCGCTTGTCCCCCACAGCGGACTGGGTCACGTTGCTGGTGCGGACAATCTTGTTCGAAATACGGTAAATTTCCTTCTTCTTATCCCAACTCGTATCGGGATCAAATTCGACATCCAGAGTGGTGGCCAGCATCTCTGCAGCCAGTTCCTCTGCGTATTCGCCCGCCTGCTCTTCGGTCTCACCGAAACTGTGGTGTTCGCTCAGATAACCATAGGTATCTCGATCAGCCGGGATGGCTACGCCGATACTCGACACGATAAGGCGGTGCGGCTCGCGGGTGGAGTTCTCAGCAATGACCGCAAAAACGACTTCGCCGTGGTCGAGATACTTGAGCCCTTCTTTCCGGGAAATTACTTTGCAACGAGGCGGAAAGATCGAACTGACGCGGACAAGGTTCTGAGAAGCGATGCCGGCATCCCGAAGGGCGAGCTCAAAGGAAGTTAAACGTTCCTTATGCTTGCCGACACCCTTGGTGAAGAAAAGCTTCTTCGGAACCATGTTTTTTCCCAATTTCTATGTCCCCTCCATGAGGTTGGCGGTCGTTGATTTTTGCAGGACGTTCCCGCCTGAGTTTATCGCATCTTGAAGGATTCAAACGGGTGCACAAGCGATTTAATCCGCAGTTCACACCATGGCAGCTGGGCGGACAAACAAGCCAACCCAAAATTCCTCCCGAACGCTTTGGCAATTTTGCGCTTTTTTGAGCGCAACGCAGAACTTTTCCCGGCCAGAGGAGTTTGAGCAGGAATGAGGATGACTCTTCTTTTCGGAATTACTGTGCTCAGCGCCACGTTGGGCTGTGCGCTGGCTGTCGCTCAAGAGTACGTAGCTCCGTCTGGCCCTCCCCCCGTCAGAGTTGCGCGTCCCGACGCGGATCCCGTGCCGCTGGAATGGGTTCCTCCGGCATTGGCGCAGTTGAGCCTATCGGCTCCCGTCAAGTCGAACTTCACGCTGGACAGGACCATGCTTGGGATTGCGGCAGGGTTGGTGCCGGACACCGACGCTCCAACGCGGCAGGCAATGAACAAGCTTGACGGCGTCAGCGTGCACACCATGCGTTTCAACGAAGCTGGAATTCCCGACGAAGGGGCGGTTGCGGCGGTTCGCGCCTCGTACCATCTGCGCGGATGGAAGCATGTGGTTACCACTTCGGACAAGGGGAGTCCAGTGCACAACGGCACTACTGACGTGTGGGTTGTACTGGACGGCATGAACGTGCGCGGCGCGGTGGTTCTGGCTGAGACTCCGAGGAGCCTGACGCTGGTGACCGTGGCCGGCAACTTGAGCCCGGTTGACCTGATGCATCTGCGCGGACACTTCGGCATTCCCAAACTGGACGCGGGAGACTTCAAGGACGCACCGGCGCAATAGGCAGTGACTGGCGGCTCCAAAGTCAGTTCGTTGTCTCCTCGCACGATTGCGTTGAGTGCGTGTGAGCCCTTAAGTCGTCGCGCTTTCTGCATCACCCTGATGCCGTTGCCATCTGTAAATTGCGGGTGTTAGCCTTCCTTACAGCGTCTCGAGGGAAGGAACTCCGTAAACAAAATGCAAAAGACCTATAACGGGCTGGAATTGCCGCAAGACGGCCAGCCTATTGAGTACAGTCACGGCCAATACCAGGTTCCCGACAACCCCATCATCCCTTTTATTGAAGGCGACGGCACCGGTCGCGACATCTGGAAGGCCTCGCAGAGGGTTTTCGATGCTGCCGT
Organism: Telmatobacter sp. DSM 110680; assembly: GCF_039994875.1. Lineage (GTDB taxonomy): Bacteria > Acidobacteriota > Terriglobia > Terriglobales > Acidobacteriaceae > Telmatobacter. Next base: position 4,382,469 of record NZ_CP121196.1, read on the forward strand.
GGAGAAGGCTTACGGCGGGAAACGCCATATCAAGTGGTTTGAGATCTTTGCTGGAGAAAAGGCATTCCGCCAGTTCAATACTTGGCTCCCCGATGATTCGGTAGGCGCTGCACGCGATTTGCGGGTTTCCATCAAGGGACCGCTGACCACTCCGGTGGGTGGCGGAATTCGTTCTCTGAATGTAGCGTTGCGCCAGCTGCTCGACCTTTACTCCTGCGTTCGCCCTGTTAAGTACTACCAAGGCGTTCCCAGCCCGGTGAAGCATCCAGAAAAGGTCGACATTGTGATCTTCCGCGAGAACACCGAAGACGTATATTCCGGTATCGAGTTCAAGCAGGGCTCCGCAGATGCAGGCCGCATCATCTCATTCATCAATGACGACCTGTTAAAGGGCGGCAAGAAGAAAATACGCTCCGACTCCGGGGTCGGCATCAAGCCAATCTCGATCTTCGGGACTAAGCGGCTGGTGCGGTACGCCATTCGCCAGGCGCTCGAGACGGGGCGCAAGACCGTTACGCTGGTGCACAAAGGAAACATTCAGAAGTTCACCGAGGGCGCATTCCGCGAGTGGGGGTACGAGGTTGCAGTCGAAGAGTTCCGTGACCAGACGGTTACAGAACGGGAAAGCTGGATCCTCGGTAACGTCGATGCCAATCCGAATATCACCGTCGAAGAGAATGCCGCGTTGATAGAGCCGGGTCTTGAATTCGGCAATCAGGAGTTTCGCGATTCTCTCTACGCCGAGATCAAGGGCGTCCTCGATTCCATCGGGAAGACACACGGCAACGGCGCGTGGAAGAACAAGATTTTGATCAACGACCGCATCGCCGACTCAATCTTCCAGCAGATCATCATCCGGCCCTCCGACTACAGCATTCTCGCCACTACCAACTTGAATGGAGACTATATTTCCGACGCAGCTGCCGCGCAGGTAGGCGGACTTGGTATCGCACCGGGCGCAAACATCGGCGACGGCTATGCAGTTTTTGAAGCGACGCATGGCACCGCACCAAAGTACGCGGATAAGGACGTCATCAATCCCGGCTCGGTGATTCTTTCTGGCGTGATGATGCTCGACTTCATCGGCTGGAAAGAAGCCGCCAAGATGATTGAAAACGCCATGGAAAAGACGATCCAGCAGAAGTTCGTGACGTACGACTTCGAGCGGCAGACGGCAGGAGCCACGAAGGTGGGCACCAGCGAGTTTGCTACGCGCATCATTGGAAACATGTAAAGACAGTCAACAGTGATCAGTGGACAGTGAACAGTCACTCTCCACCAGGAGAATAGGGATGCGGAAAAAAGTAAGTATTGTCGGTGCCGGTAACGTGGGCGCCACGGCAGCACACTGGATTGCGGCGAAGGAATTGGCCGACGTAGTGCTGATTGATGTTGTTGAAGGCGTACCGCAGGGCAAGGCGTTGGACCTGCTTGAGGCCATGCCGATTGAAAAGCGCGATGTGCACGTCATCGGTGCAAACGACTATGCGGCAACTGCTAATTCAGACATCGTGATTATCACAGCTGGCATTCCGCGCAAGCCGGGCATGAGCCGCGACGACCTGCTGCACACGAACTTCAAGATCATGTCGGATGTGGTAGCGAAAGTGGTGGCGCAGTCACCCGAGTGCATTCTGATCATCGTTTCGAATCCTCTGGATGCTATGGCGCAGGCAGCGTACCGGCAGGCAGGCTTCAACCGCGAGCGTGTGATCGGCATGGCTGGGGTTCTGGATTCTGCACGCTTCAGGACGTTTATTGCTGAAGAGCTCAAGGTGAGTGTCGAAAACGTGACGGCGTTTGTGCTGGGCGGCCACGGCGATACGATGGTACCGCTGGCCCGCTATTCGACGGTGGCCGGCATCCCGATCACGGAACTCTTTGCACCTGACCGGCTCGAGCAACTTATCCAGCGCACGCGCGACGGGGGTGCCGAAATCGTAAAGCATCTTAAGACTGGCAGTGCGTACTACGCGCCTTCCGCGGCCGCCGTAGAGATGGTCGAAGCCATCCTCAAGGACAAGAAGAAGATCTTGCCCTGTGCCGCATACCTCAATGGCGAGTACGGAATCGAGGGATTCTACATTGGCGTGCCTTGCAAACTGGGGGCGGCGGGACTCGAAAAGATCATCGAGATCAAGCTCACGCCTGAAGAAGACGCGGCGCTGAAGAAGAGCGCGGCGGCGGTAAAGGAGCTATGCGCTGTAATCGGCGTCTAGCTTCTCAAATTTCTTTTTCTTCGAAAAGGCCACTCTGCAATGGGGTGGCCTTTTTGCAGGCGGTCAACCGAAGGGTGGAGGGTCTTGCCCAACCTTCCTCCGATGCTCGTGACGACTTGAAGCCTCATTCTCGAAGTAGCCTAAGCGCCAACTTCTCTGATGCTTGCAATTCATCAGGCACACCAAAGCTCATAACAGCTGCACCGCGACTTCAGAAATAATTTCCCTATCTCGCGGGCACCCGAGTTCCATCACTTAGGAGAGTCAAGTTGCGCAAATCGTCCATAGTTTTACTCTGCCTTTTCACAGCCTTCGTCACAGCCCAGGCACAGAGCAACTACGCAGTTGTGCGCGGGTCCATCTTCGATCCTCAGCATCATGCCGTGGTGGGCGCACATATTCATCTGAGCGAAACCAGTACTGGCGCTGCACGCGAAGTTGTTTCAAATGCGACCGGACTCTACGAGATCGCAGGATTGCAGCCAGGCGCATACTCGCTCAAAGTTGACAGCCAAGGCTTCGCACAATCAGAAGAAAACATCGACCTCGAAGTTGGACAGCAGGCAACGCTTGACGTTGTTTTGCGCGTTAACAAAGAATCCCAGACCGTTACCGTTGCAGCTTCGGGCGAACTTCTCAAGACGCAGGACGCAAGCGTTGGAGAAGTCGTCGATCAGCATTCAGTCGATTCCCTCCCCCTAAACGGCCGCATGCTGATCGATCTCGTTCTTACGGTTCCTGGCGCTCACGTGAGCCATGGGGCTGCGACGGGCGACATGAATCCTCTCTATTGGCGCCCCGGCCAGCGTTCAGCAGTGAGCATTGGCGGTAGCCGCCCTAATGGAAACTACTTTCTGCTCGACGGTGCGACAAATACTGACCCGACTTTCAGCACCCAAAACCTGAGCGCCTCGCCCGATGCGGTGCAGGAGTTCCAGGTGCAAACAGGCAGCTATGCGGCGGACATGGGTGGTGCGGGCGGCGGCCAGATCAATATCGTCACGCGCTCGGGAACAGCGCATCTCCATGGAACTGTGTATGAATTTCTGCGGAACGGCGACATGGATGCCCACTCGTTCAATGACATGGGCATGTCGAATTTCCTGGTGCAGAACAACTTTGGCGCATCGGTGGGCGGCCCGGTATGGCACACCGGCAAGACCTTCTTCTTCGTCAATTACGAAGGACTGCGCAATGTCGAGACCATGGCCATGGTTGACACCGTCCCTACCGCTGCTGAAGCTACGGGCGACTTCAGCCAGAGCGGCGTAAACATCTACGATCCGGCGACCACGCAGGCCAATCCAAGCTTTAACCCGAGTCTGCCTGTCAGCAAGTCAAACCCGCAGTACATCCGCCAGCAGTTTGAATATAACGGCGTGTTGAATGTAATCCCGCCGAGCCGTCTCACTCAGGCTGCCTCAATCATGCTGAACAAATACACGCCCCAGCCCAACACCATGGACATGGGTTCAATGACGATGATGGGACAGCCCACGGTGGTCGGTGCGGGCAATGATGCTAACAATTATCTGGACCTGCGCAAGCAGCGTATGAACGATGACCAGGGCACTGTCCGCATCGATCACAATTTCGGGAACGGCGATCTTGCCTACTTCCGCTACTCCGGTGCGGGCGAATTCGGTTTCATGCCGGAAGGGCTTCCAGGTTTCGGCTTTTACCACGACGACCTCGCACAGAACGGAATCCTTGCCTGGAACCACGTCTTCTCATCGCAGCTAGTAAATTCGGCGTCCGGGGCGATTTCGCGTCTCACGATGATGCATAGTACTGAAAGCGCCAACAGAAACGATATCGTTACCGAATTAGGTATCACTGGCACCGGCTTTGGTGGACCCGCTGCATGGGGCGCGCCTTACTTCAACGTGCAGGGATATACGCCGATGGGCGACAACTACATCGCGACTCCGATGCATGCCTGGGACACGGTGATCGAAGGTCGCGACACGTTGAACTGGCAGATCGGAAGGCACAGCGCAAAGTTCGGAGGATCGTATCGTGACTTCATCTGGCCGATGTGGGGCTTCTTCCAGAACCGCGGCTACTACCAGTTCACCAATGGATTCACGACTCAGGATGCGCTGAACGATGGCACAGGATCTGCACTTGCCAGCTTTGAGCTTGGGCTTCCGGCAGCGCGGCAGGGCCAGGCCGGCGTTCCCCAGATGGATCTGCGGCAGTGGTACGCCGACGGATACGCACAGGATTCATGGCGTTTGACTACGACAACAACGTTGACCTACGGGGTGCGCTACGAATTCATGAGCCCTCTGGTCGATATTCGCTACACCAACAGCAATCTTGATCTCAGCAGCGGCACACCACAGGTTTTCATCGGCGGGCAAAACGGATATCCCAAAGGCCTGATGTATGCCAATCACACCAATTTTGCTCCGCGACTTGGCCTGGCACAAAGCATTCCGCACCTCGGCGTGGTTGCGCATGTGGCCTACGGCATTTTCTATACGCCCGTAGATATGAATACCTGGTGCAATCAGCGCCACAATGTGCCGTATGTCTTCCCGCTCACTTCGCAGAGCGATCCCTATCTGCCGAGCATCAATACATTGAACTTCCCTGCCCCTGTGCTGGGCACCAGCGTCGTGAGCTTCACATCTGTGCAACTGCATGCGCCGGCGCAATACATTCAGCAGTGGAGCACGTCGCTAGAAAAGCAGGTCGGCAAAGCGACGACTGTCGAACTCGGATATCTGGGAGCCGGTGGATTCCACCTGCAGCGTTCACACTTGATCAATAATGCCGAGCCGGGCCCAGGCTTGATTCAGCCGCGGCGGCCACACCCCAAGATCAGCTTCGTGGCCAACACGGTATTCCCGGCAGGCGTTAACGTTGCCAGCTCTACTTTTCCGGTAAGCACGATCAACCTGCTTGAGAACACATCACAAAGCTGGTATGACGCGGGATACGTGAACGTGCGTCAGCGATATTCGAACGGCCTGAGCTTTCTTGCGAATTACACGTTTGCGAAGTCGCTGGAAAATGCGCCGGATTTTCGGTCGCCAATGTTTGAGGCAGCAACGCCGCAAAACAACGACGACCTGAACGCGGAGAAAGGGCCCGGCTGCGATGTGAAGCACCGCTTCGCGCTCAGCGCCGTGTATAGCTCTCATGCCATGGGTACGAACCACCTGATGCAGGCACTCAGCCGCGATTGGAGAGGTTCAATGGTATTCCAGGCTCAAACCGGATTCCCGCTGACCATCTCAGTCTTTGGCGACACTGCCAATGCCGGAACGGTTGTCGGAGAAAATCCCATTCGCGCCAACGTTACGGGACAGAAGGTCTTTGCGTCCGGAACCCGCAACTCCACAACATGGTTCAACCCGAGTGCGTTTGCCGCTCCCGCCGCCTACACTTACGGGAATTCGGGTCGCAATTCTGTCTACGGACCTGGAATGCAAACCATGGATCTAGGACTTGTTCGTGAATTCCCAATGGCTGAAAAAGCTCGCTTCGAAGCTCGAGCGGAGTTCTTTAACGCACTGAACCACACCAACCTCGGCACGCCGAATCGGTTCGTGAATACATCGAGCTTCGGCAGCATCACCGAGGTTTCATCACCGGGCCGTGAGATTCAGTTGAGCGCGCGCATCAGCTTCTAAGGAGTCTGCAATTGGAAAAAGGCGAGGCCAATGGGCTTCGCCCTTTTTTTGCTTTTGAGTCTCATCGACACTGAGTCTCGCGGATACTCGGCATACCAGTGCTACTGCTTCAGGAAACTGACCATTCCTGGACCGATCTGGCCGGCGCACTCATTGGGCGCAAGATGACCGCAGCCGGGGATGATATTCATCCGCGACTGCGGAATGAGCTGGTGAATCTTCTGGCCTTCGCTCAATGGAGTGATCTGATCAACGTCGCCCCACACAAGCAACACGGGCATCTTGAGAGTGGGTAAAAGAGCGTCCGTGGTATCGCGTCCGGTCAGCATCGAGTCGATGGCGCGATGAATGATCCATGCATGTTCACGCGACGTGCGGAGTATGTCCTCCGCGACGAACCTTGGCAGTCGTGGCGGATGAGGCATCAGTAGTGCGTCGAATTTTTCGAGCTCTGCCGGAGAAACTGGCGTGAACAGCTTGATGTCCCAGTCCGGCTTTACATAGGGACCTGCGCTGTCAAACAGCATCAATCTGCGAATTCGTTCCGGATGTTCCGCGGCTACAAGCTGCACGATCCATCCGCCCATCGACCAGCCGCCGAGATCCACCTGCTTAAGTCCAAGAGCATCGAAAAAGCTCGTAACCACTTTTGCTTCGTCTCTGACGGAGTAGGAAAAATCCGCAGGCTTATCACTCTCGCCGTAACCCGGCAAGTCGGGGAGGTATACGCGATAGCCTGCCCTTGCGAGGTAAGGCGCCAGCTTTTCCCAATCCTCAGAGCGTCCGCCCAGACCATGGACAAGAACCACAACCGAACCGTCGGCAGGTCCAAGAGTGTAGTAGTGGACACGAATTTCGCCCAAATCGATGTAGTTGCTGCGCGCGCCGATGAAATACATCTGCCCCTTGTTGAAGACGCGAAAGACACTGAGAGGACGCAGCCAGAATGCCAATCCCAGGGTGATGACGAGTGCCAGAAAAACGAATACGAACCATTTTGCCAGGCGCTTCAACTTGGCTCCTGTTTGGTAAAAGATAAAGTCTTGGCACGCTGCCACCCAGCTTCAATCACCCGCACCGTAATGGGATCAAGTGCCAGCGCGCTGTGACTGTTCCACTCGGCACGCTCAACCCAGCGGACTGCATCGGCATCGGAAGCAGCCTGCAAGACTCCCCCGACCACCCGGCAAAGATAATCTGCGATTACGTAGTGATAGCGCACGCGTTCGCCTTCCGGACCCGTTTCTCTATAGATGCGATCAAGCAGTTCTATGAGTTCCAGGACCTCCACGGTCAGGCCCGTTTCTTCCTGGATCTCGCGCACCACACCGCCGGTTAGCGACTCGCCCAGTTCCAGCATCCCGCCGGGTAGCGACCATTTCCCTTTCAAGGGTTCACGACCCCTCTGCACCAGCAGGACACGGCCTTGGTCGACGACAACTGCTCCCACGCCGATAATCGGCGCGTCCGGAAATTCACGATTTAGAGATTTTGGCACCTTGTCTGCTTTCTACCATAGATCGCGGCGCGTCACTTGCGTAACCAGATAAAGTCACTCGGATCAACTTCTTGCGGGTATGCATCGAATGAACGCGAGTATCATCAAAGCTATCAGGAGAGCATCATGGCGGAGTTCGTGTTGCACATCGATGGAATGCATTGTGGCTCGTGCGTCAGGCGTGTAACCCAGGCACTGAACACGACAGGCGACGTAGAGGTGCAGGAGGTCCGCATCGGGGCGGCCAGATTGAAGTCGGCCGCTGACAACCCGCCTGTCGATGCAGCCATAGCTGCTCTTGCCAAGGCTGGATTCAGCGCACGATTGGAGCAATAAGCAGCAAGATGGCTTCATCCGCCACAGAGTCTATTTCACTACCGGTCATTGGGATGACGTGTGCCTCCTGCCAGCACCACGTGGAGAGTGCTCTACAGTCCACAGCCGGGGTAGTTTCTGCGCATGTTGACCTGATGGCCAATCGAGCTAGCATCGTTTTCGATCCGAGCGAGGCGTCGCCACAACGCCTGATCGAGTCTATTCGCAGTTCCGGCTACGACGCCGTTCTTCCTCATCCCGGAGGATCTGTTGCCGAAAAATCAGAAAGTTCCTACGGCAAAGCCGAAGCAAAAGCCGCGGCGACCCTGATTGCCGGCGGAATTGCCATGTTGTTGGCCATGCCGCTTGGTTCAGAAATGGGTCCAGTCGATCATTTTCTAATGGGCCTGATGCCCTGGCTCTACCAATTACAGCCGGACTATATTCGCTGGGGCCTGATGACAGTTACGTGGCTCTTGATGGTGTGGGCAGGTCGCGATATTTACATTGCAGCGGCCCGCGGCTTACAGCATGGAAGCACCAACATGAATACCCTGGTAAGCCTGGGAACCGGAGTGGCCTTTTTGTATTCGGCTTACGCCACAATCTTTCCGGCACCGGACCGCCAGGTTTATTTCGATGCAGTTCTGCTGATTATTGGATTTTTGCTTCTCGGCAAAGCGCTGGAGGCTCGCGCGAAGCGGCGTGCTCTGGCTGCGGTTCACGCATTGAGCCGGTTACGCCCGGCCACCGCTCGCCGCATTGCCGGCGGTGTCGAAACGGTTGTATCACTCGAAGACGTTCGCATTGGCGACAAGATCCTGGTGCTTCCTGGTGAGCGCATTCCCGTTGACGCGAGTATCGTCGAGGGTCAAACCAGTGTCGATGAATCAATGCTGACTGGAGAAGCTACTCCACTTGCCCGAGGAATTGGAGACCGGGTGCTGGCAGGTTCTCTGAACTACGACGGGGCCATCACCTGCAAGGCAGAGTCGCTCGGCGAAGATACGGTTCTCGCGCAAATTACGCGCATGGTGGAACAGGCGCAGTCGTCGCGCGCACCCACTGAACGACTCGCCGATCGCGCCAGCTCTATCTTTGTGCCGGTTGTTCTAGTGCTCGCTTGTGCAACGTTTGCCGTCTGGATGACTGTGACGCATTCTGTTTCGATGGCACTGGCCAGTACTGTCTCGGTGCTCGTTATCGCATGCCCATGCGCCATGGGACTCGCGGTTCCGGCGGCACTCACCGTCGCTGTTGGGCGGGCTGCGCAACTGGGTCTGCTTTACAAAGGCGGAGAAGCGCTGGAGCGGCTCTCCAATCTCAACGCCATCGTTCTCGACAAGACGGGAACCCTGACCATCGGCCGACCTGTATTGCAGGCCGTGCGTCCCGTCAAGGGATACAGCGAAGATGATCTCCTCCGCATGGCAGCTGCCGCCGAGGAGCGTTCAAACCATCCACTCGCACATGCGGTAGTCGATGCAGCCAGAGCACGCTCGATCAAGTGGGAACCAGCGTCGGAAGTCGTGGTGATTCCGGGTCGGGGAGTCGCCGCACGGGTCGAAGACTATAACTGCCTGCTTGGAAACGAGGCACTATTCCAAGAGTCGGCGATTCGCTTCCCGGACAGCATTCCTCCGGTGAGACCCGGCGTCACCCGGCTCTGGATGGCTCTCGACTATCAATCGATTGGATGTTTCGACGCGCGCGACTCCCTGCGACCCGACGCCAGCAGCGCAGTCGCTGCCCTTCGAAACAGCGGTCTGCGGGTGCTGATGCTTACCGGAGATTCGGCAGCAGCGTCCGCACCTATTGCCAATCAGGCAGGCATTGGAGAAGTGGAAGCTGGGCTCGATCCAGCTGGCAAACTCGCGCGCATCCGCTCGTTGCAGCAGCAGCGCCTTCGCGTTGCCATGGTCGGCGACGGAATCAACGACGCGGCCGCTCTGGCCCAGGCGGATGCCGGTATCTCGATGGGAAGTGGGTCAGACCTGGCACAGGAAGCAGGCGACGTGGTGCTGTTAAGGGCGCAACCGGCAGCAATCATCGCGGCAATCGATCTGGCCAAGGCTACCGTCGGTGTGATGCGGCAGAACCTGATGTGGGCCGCAGCCTACAACGTCATCGGTATCCCACTCGCGGCGGGGGCACTCTATCCGGTGTTTCATGTTCTGATCAACCCCTGGATTGCTGCGGCCGCTATGGCGCTTAGCTCCGTTAGCGTTCTAGCAAACAGTTTGCGCCTGCGTTCCTGGCAACCACACTCGCTACCCGACGCACCGGCAAGCTAAACTGGTGAATGAGCCCCAACTGTGCGCATCCTCACCCGCTACATCCTCGGCGAGATTCTCTCCTACACGCTCATCGGTTGCGCAATTTTCACGTTCATCCTGTTCATGCGCGATCTGAACCACATCCTTGAGGCGGTGGTTCGCAATAGTTCAACGTTTGAAAGCATCGCTGAAGTTTTCGTTTTCAATCTTCCGAATACATTCAAAGTCACAATCCCGATGGCCGTGCTCGTCGGCATTCTCCTGGGACTTAGCCGCCTGGCAGCTGATAGCGAAATCATTGCGATGCGCGCTTCAGGTTTGGGCATCGGTTACTTTGTACGAGTCGCTTCAGTGGTTGCGATCGGCGGGACCCTGCTGGGGCTGGTGAATTCTCTCTTCATTGCGCCGCGCGCTAACCGAGCCATCCTCGAGATGCAGCAGGAACTGGAGACTTCCCAGGCATCGTACGAGATTCAGCCGCGCGTTTTTTATGAGGATTTCCGCAACGCCGTTCTCTATGTACAAAATGTGCGCGGAGGCACTGGCGCCTCGAACTGGGATCAGGTCTTTATGGCTGATGTCACTGATCCTGGCAACCCGATCATCACAACCGCCGCATCAGCAACGGTAGTGAATGATTCGACGCTGGAGCTCTTGATGAGGCTTCGCGATGGATCCCGACATGAGACCGTTGCAGGACAGCCGACGCAATACAACATTTCCACCTTCCAGAAGACAGATCTGCCGCTCTCGCTAAGTCCTCAGAGCGAAATGCACCTGGGCCGCATGGATACAGCGATCTACGCGTTGCCGATGCGCGCGCTGGAGGAGCGCACGCGTGGACCGGATGGAAGGAGATTCCTTCTCGAGTTGCATACGAGGTTTTCGTACCCGGTTGCATGTCTGGTTCTCATGCTTGTCGGGGTGCCTCTCGGAGTCATTTCGCGACGGGGCGGAAAAAGTTCAGGACTGGTTTTCACCGTACTGCTGGTGCTGCTTTACTACATTCTTTCCTACACCGGGATAGCGCTAAGCCGGCAAGGCAAGCTCTCGCCTTTCCTCGGAGTGTGGATGGCCAATTTGCTTTTTGCCGCTGGCGGCAGCTTCCTTCTTTGGCAGATGGCCAGCGGGGGCCGCGTTCTCAGCTCAATCGCGAACTTGGTTTCGCGCGCGCCCAAACCCCGTATTCCCGTAAAGACAAATGGGGCACATCTTTCGCACTTGCTCGAAAAATTTCAGCCGCGTTCTGTCCGCATTGTTTCGCGTGGACTCTTCCCGCGCCTTCTTGACGCTTACGTAGTACGCGAGTTCTTCGGCATGTTTGTGCTTGTACTGACGAGCTTCGTCATGCTCATGCTGGTTTTCACGTTCTTTGAGCTGGTCGGAGATATCATTCGCAATCACATCGCGCTCGGGACAGTGGGGGATTACCTCTTCAACCTAGCGCCCAGCATGGTCTACCAGATCACACCGCTTGCCGTCCTGATCGCTGCCCTCGTAACTTTTGGTGTACTGAATCGCCATAGCGAAATTGTGGCCATGAAGGCCACGGGGATTAGCCTGTACCGTCTGGTAGTTCCAATTGTCTCAATCTCGGCGGTTCTGGCCATCTGCCTGTTCATGTTCGATGACTATTACCTTCCCTCGGCGAACCGTCGCCAGGAAGCGCTGCGAAGCACCATCAAGGGCAGACCACCACAGACCTTTCTGCATCCTGAACAAAAGTGGATGTTCGGCCAATCACGTCCGGGCGAGCAGGGACACATTTTTTACTACCAGTTCTTCGACGCGGATGATGATGCCTTCGTCAATCTCTCGATCTTCGAATTCAATCCCTCAACGTTTGCATTGTCGCGAAGAATCTTCGCATCGCGGGCAGTGTGGGATGAGCGAACCGAAACCTGGCGATTCCACAATGGTTGGGTGAGAAACATCGAAGGTAACAACTCGGAGTACAGCGAGTTTACGAGCACCAGCTTTGCGGAGATTCAAGAGGATCCGGGGTATTTCAAGAAAGAAAACCTGCAATCTCAGGAGATGAACTTCAGCCAGCTTGATGGCTATATTCGCGACCTGCGCCAGAGCGGGTTCGACACCATGCGCCTGCGGGTGGCCTTGTGGCACAAGCTTGCTTATCCGCTCATCGCGATCGTCATGGCCGTGCTGGCGATCCCTTTTGCGCTTTCCATGGGGCGTCGGGGCTCCCTTACCGGCATCGCTGTGGCCATATCGGTGGCTCTCGCGTATTGGGTTGTGGACGGCTTGTTCAGCGCTATGGGCAACGTGAATTACCTTCCTGCCGCGCTGGCTGCCTGGTCCCCCGATATCCTGTTTGGGTTGGCCGGCGGTTACCTACTGCTTAGAACTCCGACTTGAGCATTCGATTCACAGAAGACCCAATCGACGGCTAGCATCATGCCCCGTACAATGGAAATATGCTTCGCGAACTGGGCCCGCTGCTCCGCTATATGCGCCGTTATCGTTGGGGCTACCTTTGGGGTACGCTAGCATGCATCGCCACGAATATAGCGGCAGTCCAGGGGCCGCAGATTTTAAGAAAAACAATTGATGAACTGGAACGCGGAGTTTCCCGCGAGCGCATCGTTTTTCTGGCCTGCGTGTTCATCGGAATTTACATCGTTAAGGGAATTTTCCTCTACGCCCAGCGCTGGATCCTGATTGGAATTTCTCGGGAGATCGAGTTCGATCTTCGCAACGACCTTTTTCTGCAACTGGAGCGGCAGGACGCAAACTTCTACCAGAAATACCGCACCGGCGACGTTATGGCCCGGATGACCAATGATCTGAACGCGGTGCGTATGCTGCTGGGTCCGGCCCTGATGTACAGCGCTAACACGGTGTTTTTTACGGTAGGCGCCCTTTATTTTCTCCTTCGCATCAGTCCGTGGTTGACACTTGTGGCGTGGGCTCCAATGCCGCTGGCCAGCATTCTGGTTCAATACTTCGGCCGCAAAATTCACGATCGCTTCGAGAAGATTCAGGAAAGCTTCTCCGAGATATCGTCGCAGGCTCAAGAGAATTATTCAGGCGCGCGACTGGTTCGGGCATTCGGACGCGAACAATCGCAGATGAGCCTGTTCGAAAAATTGAATCGCCAATATATTCATCGGGCCCAGGGTCTGGTCCAACTGATGGGCATGTTGTGGCCGACACTCGAGTTCATCCTGGGCATAGCCATGATCATCACGCTGCTCGTTGGTGGTCACGAGGTGGTCGCACACCGCATCACGCCTGGCGATTTCGTGGCATTCAACACCTACATGATCCTGCTGATCTGGCCCATCATCGCTGTGGGCTGGGTCGTTAATCTCTTTCAACGTGGAACAGCCTCGGTGAAACGTATCGATGAAATCCTGCGTGCGGTTCCCGGAATCGACGATAGCGAGGCTGATCCGGCGATTTCCGGCGATGCTCTTCTTCGCGGAGAGATCGAGTTTCGCAATCTAAATTTCAGTTACGGCGAGACGCAGGTTCTGCGCGACATCTCCCTCAAGATTCCTGCAGGGTCGAGCCTCGCTATTGTAGGACCAACGGGGTCAGGAAAAACGACTCTGGTTAACCTCATCGCTCGTCTGTACGAAGCGCCGGAAGGTTCCTTGTGCATGGATGGGCGCCCGATTCGCAAGTATCCGTTGGAAGTGGTGCGTCGCAACCTGGGAATCGTGCCACAAGAAACTTTTCTATTCAGCGAGACGATCCGCGAGAATCTTGCCTTCGGCGTCTCGGCCAGTTCCGATGAAGAACTTCTGCAGGCAGCTGAAGCCGCACATATCCGACGTGAATTCGAGGATTTTCCGCAGGGATTCGAGACGATGGTAGGCGAACGCGGTATGACGCTGTCGGGCGGCCAGAAGCAACGCCTGGCTATTGCGCGCGCGCTGCTACGGCGACCCGCGATATTGGTATTAGATGACGCCCTCGCCAGCGTCGATACTTATACCGAGGAACGCATTCTGGGTGGATTGCGCAACTACACGACTACATCCACCACGATTCTGATTTCGCACCGCGTATCAACTGTGCGCAATGCTGACCAGATCGCGGTGTTGGATCATGGCAAGATTGTGGAGATAGGCCGCCACGATGAGTTACTGGCGCTTGATGGCTACTATGCGAGTCTCTACCAGAAACAGCAACTGGAAGAAGAACTGACGGTCGCCGGCTAATTCAGGCCGTCCAGTTGCCCGCAGCATGCGTCTCGGTGCGAGACATCCAGGTGGCACCCGTTGCGGGACTTGAAGAGATCCCGCCCGTCAATTGACCGGGGTTAATCTGACTGTCATGAGAATCTGCAAAGACTTGCTTCCAGGCGTCCCGCACGTTGCGCACATTGGCAATTACCTGCTCGAATTTTGTCCTGGAATTCTGCTGCGAACCCTGAAGCATCAGTGCAAACATGGCAACATAGAAATCGGAGAGGGACTCAGCGGCGTTGCCACCGACTTCCTTGTCGAGCGTCGCCTGTAGACGAACAACGATGTCCATCGCCCGCTTCACCGCCGCGCGACGCGCTTCTACGTCCTTCCGGCCCACTGCCTCCGCGGCATTGTGCATGAAGCGAATGATGCCGTCGTAGAGTGCGATGGTGAGTTCAACTCCGGAGGCTCCCTCAAGAGAGTGTGCCCGATACGCATCCATGCTAATGCTCCTAGCCGTTCTGATTCCGGCTGTAGCCGGTGACAGCGCTATACATCTCGCTGACCTGCTGAATCATTTCTGGAATCGATTGCAAAATCTGATTGGCGGTATTCAGCTCCGTTGTCAGCCTTGCCTTCTGCGTGGCAATCAATGCCTCCTGCTTGGAGACATTGTCATTTAACGTGGTTTCCTGGCTGCTGTTCTCACTGAGGGCCAGACTGATCGCGCCTCCGTCAGCGCTGCTATTGCCAAGACCATTCAACGTATTCGTAAAAGACGCACCAAAACTCCCTGTGTCTTGAAACAGCGAGACCACCTGATTGAAATTGCTGTTCAGCGCGCTGCTAAGCTTGTCTGCGTCGAGACTGATCGTGCCGTCTGCGCTTGCATTTGCGGTGATACCAAGTGAAATCAGCGAATTGATGGAGTTGGAGCCGAAGGATGAACTCACTGCCGAAAGCAAGCCCTCCTGCAACTGCGCCAAAACAGATGTGCCATATAGCGGCTCTGGATTTCCAGATGAGTCTTTGCCCTCCTGGGCATTGATGGCCTTCATCGTAGCGTTGTAGTCCGTCACAAACGTGTTGATCGCCGTCTCAATGCTCGTCGTATCGTTATCGATGACTACCTGCACCGCCTCTGATGTCCCCATTGAACTTGCAGTCCCAGTCGAGAGCAATTGAAAGGTCACGCCCGGGATCGCAGCGGTCACCGTATTCGAGGCGCTGGTGATTCCGGTGACTCCATCGACTGTCATTGTGGCATCGAGGCCATTCTGAATGGTCGCCAGCCCCAGCCCCGTCTTAGTATTGGCGACCGTAGAGTCCGCAAGAGTAGTGGGACTCGCGGGGTCGCTCATCGTGTCGGCAATCGTGATTTGCCCAGCGGAGCCGCTGGTTTGGCTCACTAGTGAGAGTCTCTCGGTGCCATCCGCATTGGTCAGCACACTGGCCGTTACGCCAAGATTAGCGTTGTTGATCGCCCCGGAGAGACCAGAAAGCGTGGCTGCGCTGGAACCATCCCCGACGTTAACCGTTTGCCAATTTCCCGATCCAACCTTGAAAGTGATGCCGCCTGTGAGCGTGTCCGACGCTTTTACCGCATCCGAGGCAGCGCTGGAAGTCTGTGCCAAATTCTGAACCGAGATGGTGTGGGTGCCTGCAACAGCAGTTGCGCTGGCGGATGACAACGTGAGCACGTTTGTATCTGAACTTGACCCCGTTTTGTACGCCATGGTGCCGCTGAAGTCAGTAAGGGTCTGCAGGTCGGTTGATAAGGTAGATAATTGCGTTCCCAGGCTGGTAAGCGTTGTGTCCTTGCTCGTAAGCGCCGTTAACTGTGTCTTCCAAGGCGTCTCTACGGCCTGCAGATTGGTCACAATCTGGTTGACGGTCGTGGTCACATCGAATCCCTGACCGCTCGTAGCCGAGCCAAAACTCAGACCGACTGCCCCCATGCTCTTCCTCCGTGAACCGTCACAATCAGATCAAGGACCAACGCGGGCCAAGCACAATTAGAAATCCTAAAGCAATGGCTTTTGGTAGCAAGGCAAAGTGGGGAACGCCGCAAATTCGCTGCCTTCCCCGCCCTGCTTCTGCATTCAACGTTGACGCTCCGGGGCTACTGGAGCAACTTGGTGATCAGCTGTTGCGACTGGTTAGCCTGCGACAGAGCTGCGATGCCAGTCTGGCTCAGGATCTGGAACTTCGACATATCCGACGTGGCCTGGCCGTAGTCGGTGGCTGTCACGTCATTTTCGGCCGCGAGTGTGTTAGTGGACTGCATAGTCATCACGTTGCCGACTGCACTCAACGTATTGATGTTTGCGCCAAGCGTTCCGCGGTCGGCAGCGACGGTCTTAATTGCTGTGTTGATCAACGAGAGAGCGGCCTGTGCTCCGGATGCGCTTGCAAGACTTGTAGCGGCGTTCCCTCCTGTCGGGGTAAACGAAGTCGTAGCAGCAGTCGTACCAAGGTCATACATGTTCCCTGCACCGTCCGTGTAAACCGCGTCGCCCGCAGTAATCGCGTTACCTGCATAATCTGTTCCGGCAACAGATGCGGCAGCAATATCAGATCCTGTTATGTCTCTCGCGGAATATGCACCAGAAGTTCCTGAAAATGCAAAAGCAGTTGTACCAGTGGAAGCACCTACAACACCCAGAGCAGTCAGATCGTAAGTTGGGTTGCTGCCGGAGCCATCTGTCATCACGAGATCATTCGCTCCAATGGTATTTCCGAGCGAATCCATTCCACCCGATCCCGTCCCTACTGCGGTGTTACCAACCACCACGTTAAGCACGGTGCCTCCCAGGCCGATGGCCCCTGCGCTAAAGGCACCTAACGCCGCACCAGCGTAGGTTTGAGTTGTGCTACCGTCGGAAGTATAGACGTTAGCAGCATTGTTGAAGACGTTGATGCCGTTATATTCCGTGTTTGTCCCGATAGTGTTGATCTCTGTCAAAATCTTTTGATACTCAGAATCCGCTGCACCCTGTTGAGTTCCATTCAGCGTTCCGTTTGACGCCTCTGTCGCCAACGTAATAGACCGGTTGAGCAGGCTGGTGACCTGAGACAATGCTCCGTCAGCCACTTGCAAGAAATCAACGCCTTCCGACGCGTTCTTGGCAGACTGGGTAAGCGCTGTGGACGAAGCTTGGAGACCGTTGGCCAATGAAAGGCCGGCAGCGTCATCGGCGCCGGAGTTGATGCGCGATCCAGAAGACAACTGTTGAAGGGTTTTGGACAGAGAAGCCTGCGTATTACTCAGATTGTTCTGTGCATAGATTGCAGAAATGTTATTCAGGACACCCAAAGCCATTGAAGTTCTCCTTTTGAGCTAACTGATTCGGGTTCCCTGCTTCGGGTGTCTTTCCGGGACGCTTCAGTTCTTGCCGCCCGCCGGATCACCTTGGAGTAGGAACCACGTCGCTCACTGGCTTCATCGGCGACCCTTCGATGGACTTTACAGATTTTTTCAAGAGATCTAGCGATTGTCGTTCCAGTTATCTTCCCGCCATCTCTTGCCGATAAGAAGGTGAGAGATTCGCCATAGGACCGTGTCGCCATGATCGAACTTACGCGCCTTAATGGCACTCCGATGCTGCTGAACAGCGACCTGATCAAAACCGCGGAGGCTTCTCCTGACACCATGCTTACTTTGATCAATGGAGAGAAACTAATTGTGCGCGAAGGGCTGAGCGACGTGCTTGATCGCGTATTGGCGTACCGGGCAGTCTTGCTGGCCACCGTTGCCAGAAAGCTTTCGCCGGTCGATACCCTGCGGCGTGCCTCGGCCTTAACGAGCCTTGAGTTCGCCAGCGAATTAGGTGACCCTGATTCGTGCCCCGATCCCATTGATTCGTGCATTGAACAACAGCACGAGGATAAGGGTCTATGAACACTCAAAGTCACAACCGCATCATCCCTGAGGTGTGATGCATGGATAAGGGAAGCATTGGCGGTGTAATGCTGGCGATCTTCGGTATTATGGCGGGTCTCTGGATGGAGGGGGGCAAGATCAGCCAGATCCTTCAGCCGACCGCCGCCCTTATCGTCTTCGGAGGGACTATGGGAGCGGTCCTCCTGCAGTTTCCATTGAGCACGGTCGCAGCCGCTTTCCGCAGTATGGCGCAAGTGTTTGTTGCTCCCCAGAAGGAGAACCATGAACTCATCCAACTTCTCATTTCAATTGCAAACAAGGCGCGCCGCGATGGAGTGGTTTCGTTAGACGCTGATCTCACTCAGATTACAGATCCATTTCTAAGGCAGTCGCTGATGTTGGCTGTGGATGGAACCGAACCAGCCGAATTGCGCAAGATCATGCGGGTCGCTCTCGATTGTGCATCTGAGCGCGAAGAGCGTCTTCCCCAGGTGTTCGAGTCGGCAGGCGGCTTCTCACCCACCATCGGTATCCTCGGTGCGGTACTGGGACTTATCCAGGTGATGCAGCACCTCGATAACATTCAGGAAGTGGGCCGGGGGATTGCGGTAGCATTCGTCGCCACGATTTACGGTGTCGGCATTGCCAATCTTTTCTTCGTGCCTTTCGCCGGTAAGATTCGCATACACCTACGAGACGACCAGCAGCGTCGAGAAATGATGCTTGAAGGTGTCATTTCGATACTTGAGGGGATGAATCCCCGCATGCTTGCGATGAAATTATCTGGATTCTTCAAGGACACAGAGCCGGGAAAAAAGGAACAGTTGGCGTGAGAACACACCGCTCCAAAGTGAATCACGAACGCTGGCTGGTGTCCTACGCTGATTTCATTACCCTGCTCTTCGCGTTCTTCGTTGTTCTATATGCCTTCTCAAAGGCGGACCAGAAGAAACATGCACAGGTATCCGCTGCGATCGATTCCGGGTTTCAGTCGCTCAGTATTGCGGCAACTCTTCCGAGATCCCGAACTAGCTTTGAGTCGAATAAGTCGTATGTATTCGCTGATCCTTTTCAATTTGCAGTTCAGGTGAACTCAGATGTCGAAGTCCGAACCAATCTTGAATCCATTCGCAGAGATCTTCAAAAAAGGCTTTCAGGTCAGCTTGCTCGAGGAACGGTTTCTATCCAACTGGGTCGCGGAGGGCTAGTTGTCAGTTTGCGCGAAGCGGGTTTCTTTGATTCGGGTTCCGCGATCCCTCGGCCAGAAACGATGGGTACTCTTCACCAGATTTCGGAGTCTCTCGAGAACTGCCATTACGATCTCCGAATTGAGGGACACACCGACACGATTCCAATCCACACTCCAGAATTTGATTCAAACTGGGAACTTTCCTCATCTCGCGCAACCCACATCGCACGCCTGTTGCTGCAGATGGATGCCATATCTCCCCAACAAATCTCCGCAGCCGGATACGCTGAATATCATCCCGTCGTCAGTAACGACAGTATCGAAGGGCGAGCGCAAAACCGGCGCGTGGATATAGTCGTGATGCCGCGCGCGGTGCTTGATATTTCATCTGATGATGCGGAAGACAAGTCGAGCTGGCGCAAGCTTACCAGCCAGTGAGACGAAATTCTAAGTGATGCCGAGTACCTTTACAATGACGCGTTTGCGACGCTGTCCATCGAACTCGGCATAAAACACGCGCTGCCACGTCCCAAGATCGAGGCGGCCGTCTGTTACGGGCACGGTCGTTTCGTGATGCAGAAGAAGCGATTTAAGATGAGCGTCTCCGTTGTCCTCCCCGGTCTGATGATGCTTGTAGTCCGGTCGAGCGGGCGCCAATTCTTCGAGCCATTTGCCAATATCCTCGATCAGGCCGCTTTCATGATCATTCACGTAAACCGCGGCGGTGATGTGCATGGGAGAAACGAAGCATAGTCCGTCCTTGACTCCACTGCGCTTTACGATCTGCTCCACCTGATCGGTAATGTGCACAATCTCGCGGCGCTCTTTAGTTTCAAAGATCAGATACTCAGTATGGCTTTTCATGGTTTGGCTCCTGCCAGCGAGCTGGCCGTTGGCGGCGTGACGCTCTAGCCTTATCCTAAAGAAAGGCGTGACCGGAATGAGCTCAAACGAAGCAGAACGCCTATCCCAGGATGGGCTCAATCAACTGGCTGCGGGTTCCGCAGCTGAAGCAGTTCATAGCTTTCGAGCGGCTATTTCCGCTGATCCCAACTACTTTGAGGCGCACCACGGGCTCATTCGGGCCTTGCGCGATGCTGGACGGATTGAACAATCAGTGGCTGCGGCACTCGCACTTACCGCGTTGACACCGAACGATCCCCTGGCCCACACTGCGCTGTCCATCTCTCTACAACAGGGCGGTCACGTTCCAGAAGCTGAAGCGGCGGCAGCGCGAGCGCGAATCTTGGAGTGGAAGTCTCAACTTCAAAGATCAACCGACCCGGACGATCTGCGGTGACGAAGCAATCACGGCACGATCCTGGCCGGCGATTGCGCAGGATGCACGATTACCTCGAGCGGGCTTATGGACCCCAGCACTGGTGGCCCGCAGAAACAACTTTCGAGGTAATCCTTGGCGCCTATCTCACGCAGAACACCTCGTGGAAAGCGGTAGAGGTATCGCTTGCCAATCTCCGTAATGCCGAGGCGCTCACGATCGAGGGGATTCGAGATACCTCCGTTGAAAGGTTGCAGGATCTGGTTCGTCCTTCGGGCTTTCACACGCGCAAAGCGCCGGCGCTCAAGGCCTTCGTCACAATGCTCGATGCCGAATTCGACGGTTCACTTGAACGGCTGGCGGCGGGTCAGACTGCGGCCATACGCAATCGGCTGCTTGCATTGCCCGGCGTAGGTCCTGAGACGGCCGACGCCATTCTTCTCTACGCCCTTAACCACCCGGTTCCTGTTGCGGACGAGTACCTCGGCCGGATTGCGACCCGGCATAAATTGATTTTTCCAGAACCCGCGAAGAATCGAAGCGGATACGAATCCCTCGTTCAACTCACCCGCAAGGCTTTCTGCCACGACCCAATTGAAATACAGGCGAAGATGTTCAACGATTTTCATGCGCTGACAGTCGCCGTCGGCAAAGCACACTGCGGTAAAACGCCGAGTTGTGAAGGATGCCCCCTGGCTGACGATTTGCAGTATGTCCAAAAAGCCATGAAGCACCATTGACTCCAAACTTCTCGGTCATCAGCTCTCGCCACTAAGTTTTTCGCAAATGACAGCAAGGGCTCACTCTGGTGGGAGTGAGCCCTTGCTGCTTTCTACGCGATCGGGGGAACGCGTACAACCTTCCAACGTTAATTGACGCTCAGGATGGTCGATCCCGGAGTGCCATTCAAAGTCGCCGTAACGCTCGTCTGTCCATGGGTGACGCTGGATGCGACGCCCTTCTGATTTACCACCGCAACAGTCGGCGCGGACGACGTCCACGTTGCAATTGAAGTGATGTCCTGGGTTGAACCATCGCTGAACAGCCCGCTCGCAGCAAATTGTTGCAGGGCGCCGAGCGCGATGGTTGGGTTTGCCGGGGTTACGGTGATCGATTGAATTGTCGCATTCGAAACCGTCAGTGTCGCTGTCGCCGGCGTCTGACCGTTGACAGAGCCGGTGATGGTTACAGATCCGGCAGCTATTCCGGTTGCGATGCCTTGCCGGTTGATCACTGCATCCTGGTAATTCGAGGTTTGCCAGCGAGCAGATGCTGTTAGATCTACCGTGGTGACGCCGTCACTCAGCGTGGCAGTCAGTGCAAAGGGCACCGTAGTACCCATTGCAACCGTTGCCGGAGACGGAGTGATCGCAAGTGACTGTATCGTCATCGACGTGATATTGACGTTGGTTTGGCCGGTGATCCCATTGAGCCTGGCATACACGACCACAGGTTGATTTGTAGCTTTCTTGGTGCGCAGAACGCCGCTCCCGTTGACCATCGCATACCGGGCTGAGCTGGTATGCCATGACACTCCGGAGAGCACGATCTGCGAACCATCGCTGAAAGTGCCAATCGCTGTCAGTTGCACCTTTGAATGCGGTGGCACAGTTGGACTGTCAGGCGTGATCTTGATTCCCACCAGGGTCGCTGTCGTGACAGTCAGCGTTGCCGAACCGCTTATGCTGCCCGACGTGGCAGTAATCGTCGTAACGCCAGCGCTGATACCGTTTGCCAGACCGCCTGCGTTGATCAATGCAAACGACGCATTCGACGAGCTCCAGATCACCTGCGATGTCAGGTCCTGCGTGCTGTTGTCTGTGAAGACTCCGGTTGCCGTGTACTGAACGTTGCCGTTGATGCCGACCACCGTCGACACTGGAGTTACAACGATGTTCGACAGGGTTGCCGAAGTCACCGTCAACGAAGCCGTCGCCGTCATCGAATCGAAAGCAACCGTGATTGTCGCCTGCCCCGGCGTAAATCCAGTCGCCAGTCCGTTGGAGTCAATTCCGGCAACCGAAGGCAGAGATGACAACCAGGAGAGTCCGGCCGTCACAGGCTGGATGCTTCCATCGCTGTAAACCACGTTCACGGCATATTGCTGCGTGGTCCCGCTGGCAATCGAGGCAGTCGCAGGTGTGATCTGCAGCGACTCCGGTACAGCAGAGGTGATGTAAACGGTGGTGGTATTCGTCATGCCACCGTAGCTTGCGGTAATCGTGACCGGGTTGTTATTGCTGTTTGCAACTCCCGTAACGATGCCAGTGTTTGGATCAACAGATGCAAGTGTCGAATCGGACGACGACCAGGTCGCGTTCGTGATGGTCTGCGTGCTGTTGTCACTGTAAGTGCCAGTCAGCGCCAACGGGTATTGACCACCAACCGGGATGTACTGGCCGTCAGGGGCAATATCGATCTCAGTCAAAACTGCCGCCGTCACCGTGAGAGCCGCCATTCCAGGCGTAGCTGTTCCGGAACTTGCCGTAATCATTGCCGCGCCCGTGCTTACACCAGTAGCGAGGCCTGTCTGGTCGATCGTGGCAAAGTTTGTGGCGTTGGAACTCCATGTCACGCTGTTGGTGATGTCGGTCGTGCTGCCATCTGAGAAAATACCGTTCGCAGTAAATGCTTGTGTCTGGCCTGTTGCGATGGATGCCGTCGCGGGAGTCACCATGATGGACAACAACAATGCGGAGGTCACAGTGGCAACAGCCGACCCTGACTTGGATCCAATCGTCGCCGTGATCGTTGAACCGCCCGCTGCCACGCCCGTCACCAATCCCGACGAACTAACCGTCGCATACGCGGTGCTCGCAGCGGTCCAGGTAGCCTGGCTGGTCACGTCGCTCGAAGTGCCATCGCTGTAAACGCCCATTGCAGATAACTGCTTGCTCTGGCCGGACGCTATTGTGAACGCGACTGGCGCAACGGTGATCGACACAAGCGAAGGAGCGTTCACCACTACATTGCCTGTCCCCGAAACGCCGCTCATGGATGCCGTCACGGTGACCGACCCAGCCTTGAGGGCAGTCAGAAGACCGACGCTATTCACCACCGCTACGGTCGAGTCCGACGATCCCCACACCACCTGCGTGGTGATCGGCTGCGTTGTGCTATCCGAAAACACTCCGGTCGCGGTAAGTTGCTCGGTGCCACCGGACGCCAGAGAAGGAGAAGGCGTTCCTACATTGATTGATGTGAGGACAGCAGAGCTGACTGTGACACTTGCATTACCAGTAACCGAACTCATCGTTGCAGAAATCGTCACCGATCCTGCTTTCAGGGATTTCAACATTCCTGAACTGCTGACCGTGGCGATGGTGGAATCAGAACTCTGCCAGGTCACCTGGCTGGTGATTGCCTGCGTACTGCTATCTGTGTACGTCCCCTCTGCGGTAAGCTGCTCGCTCACGCCGGCAGCCACCGGGGAGCCGCCCGAAATAGAAATCGAAGAAAGGGCCGCGCCGTTCACCGTCACCGTCATGGTGCCGCTAACCGAACCCTGGGCTGCAGTCGCGATCACCGACCCTGCCTTTTTGCTGGTCAGGAGGCCGGTGGCGCTGGCCGTCGCTACAGTGGCGTCTGAGGTTGACCACGTCACACTCGATGAAATGTCTTTGATGGTTCCATCGCTGTAGTTGCCTTGGGCGACTAATTGCAAAGAAGCCCCCGCGGCAACAGATGTGACGGCATTCTTGCCGTAAACCGTGATCGAAGCAAGGGTCGGGGTTCCATTCGAGCTCTGGGAATTCGACTTGCTGCTGCCGCCGCCACAACCTGAGAAACCAAGGCAAAAAATCAAAATCGTGCTCAACAAGACGCCTAACTTCTTCATAGCGCGAACCTCTTCCTCTAAATCATTCATTGCATGTCCGTCTGCGCATTCCTGCCAAAGCGTCACTGGACGCTCAGCGGCCCGGGGGAAACGCCATATCGTCGTTTATGAAGTCCAACGACGATTGATCGCGATCCGACTGCTTATGCGCGCGGGGATTGCAGCGCAGTTATTGGAAGCGGAAGGGAAACCTGTTACACAATCTCCGTACTTCGCAACGATTCCCAGTCTGAGAGGCTCTCATATGCCGGGTAAATACAACCTTGGTGTATCGGGACTGACTTGGTAATAGCACGATAAGTGAATCACTTACCCGGACCTCGTCAAATCCTCTGGTGTTCGGCACAATCGAACCTCGAAAGCCATGTATCGCAATTTTGCGATAGATCATTTTCGAGAACGATAGATCGTAGTTACAGTACTTAAGTAAGTTCGAATGGAATTCGGGAAAAATCGAACCTTGTTTTCGAACCTCATCAAGAGTAAGGCCGATTCGTTTGAGTCATGGACAATAAATAGTTTCTGTCCTTACGAGAGTCATCAACACGTATTGCTTAAGAGATATAGTGATTAGGCATTTTGCCGCGAAGGAATTGTTGCACAATGTCCACCAGCCAGAGGAAAGCACGAGAATACCCTCTACTCGGGCGCGTCTAGTTACAATTTTGCCGCTTCATTCTCCGACGTCCGCGAATATCGAATAACTTCGACACGAGACATCGCAATCAGGCCTTCTTCGACCATGACGTCTAGATGGGGAATCAGCTTTTCGATCTGCTCCTCACGGTCGATCACAGTTAGCATCATGGGCGCATCTTTTGAGAACATCCAATGACTGGCATGATGAATCCGCGTGCTGGCACCATATCCTTCGATGCCTCGATACACGGTGGCACCGGCCATCCCCAGTTCCATACATTTGGCGACAATCGCTTCGTGGAGTGGCTTGCCCTGCCATTTGTCGGCTTCGCCGAAGTGAATGCGCAACATGCGAGCTTGAAATTGGTCTTTCATCATTGAGCCTCTGCTCACACTGAAGCACTTCCTGCGCCGTTCGCAGACTCGTCTGTATTCAGTGCGCGGTAGGAATACTTGATGATGTCCACATCTGATAGAACGACCAGCCCCTCTTCCACCATCTGATCGACCAGTGGGAGAAAGGATCTCAGCCTCTCCTCGGTATCGACAGTCGAAAGCATAATGGAGCAATCGTGCGACATGTGCAGAGCCTTGTCCTTGTGCATGCGCCGGTTTGCGCCGTAGCCGAGGATCCCCCGGTAGACGGTGACGCCAGCGATATCGTTAGCTCGCATAGCTTCGACCAAGGCTTTATAGAGTGGCTTGTTTTTCCACTGATCGGATTCACCGATGTAAATGCGCATCATCTTCGCCTTGCCCTCTATCTTCAAATGCGCAGGAGGAGTAGCGTTCTTCGGCTTGGAAACTTGAGCGGGCTTAGCCAGGGTAGTTTCCTGAATCTCAATCATTCCGCTGCCAGCCAACTCTTCCAGCTTTCCAAGAATCTCGTTAACCTTCTCCATCGATTCGATAAATTCGATCTTCAACGGAAGATGGTCTGAAATCTCGACGGTGCTGGCGGAGTGCATGTGGTGATCTGCGCCGAAGCCGGCGATTCCCTTCATGACAGTTGCGCCGGAAACGCCGCGATAAAAGAGAAAGTCGAGGATGCTCGAATACGTGGGAACCCCGTGATGCTTCGACCCCTCGCTCAGATAGATGGAAACTTTCATGGCCTTTCCTGCACTCAACATACGTCCTCCCTCAGGAATGCAACGCGTCGCGAGACAAGAAATTCAAGTGCACGAGACGGTGCTCCATCCGGCTCTAGCTCATTTTGGTTCGGCGCTCAGATGTTTCAGTTCTTGCGCCAATTGTTGGGGATAGTCTAGTCGCGCCGACTGTGCTCAAGCGCCGCGGTAACCCCCGCTGAGCGGCGAGGGATCTCATCCTCCCACAAGAAGGAAGAATGACCGGGCACCGCCCACAGGAAAAGCCCCCAAGTTTGGGGGCTTTTTGTACCATTCGTTGTGATCGTTCAGTGACTTGACTTGCCGCCACCAAAACAAGAATAAGTTCTTTGTTTTGTATGGCGGGGACGACGGGGCTCGAACCCGCGACCTCTGCCGTGACAGGGCAGCGCTCTAACCAACTGAGCTACGTCCCCAGAATGAATCTGGAAAACCGTTGCCGGTGCGCGGGTCAGGAGTGCAGCACTCACTTCACCTTTGCGCGGCCGGATTCAAGGCAGAATCCAAGCTGCGTTTCGCTTCCGCAACATCATTGAGTGTATCAGAAAAGAGCCACTGCAATGCCGTACGGCACGGGCATTTCTCCAGCGGCATGGACCCCGATCCCGTTCAATCCAAAAAACCTGTCAACGCAAAGCTTCGATCATCTACGCTGCATTTATGAAACGACCTCGAGTCCGGCACCTGATCGTTTTGCTGAGCTTAATATCCTTCACTTCCCTTCTTGCTAGCGCACCGATAGGTTCGGATGCTCGCGCACGCGAACTTATGCAGCTGCTGCGCCTTTCTGTGCTGCCGAAGGAGTCAGGATATCTTGGTCTGATCGGAGAATCGGCGCAAAGGGTTCAAATGGATGGGCGCTCCCTGCGTGTTCAGAGCCAGGTGTACTACATGCTCACAAGCGATCGGCCGGTCAACTATCTTCACTGGCTCGCGCCCGACGATACGCACATCCTCATCGAAGGCGGCCCGGTCGATTACTTCATCTTTCATCCCGATGGCCATGTTGAAAAGATCGTTTTAGGCAGGGATGTGGCAGCCGGCGAACGGCCCGTAGTAGCGGTTCCAGGAGGATGCTGGAAGGCTCTCCGTCTACATGCAGGCGCGAGGTACGCGCTCATGGCCAATGCGCTTTCGCCCGAGTTCACCCCAGACCGCGTCAAAATCGGTGAAGGATCCGCGTGGGTCAAGCGCTTCTCAGGAGCAGCCCCGTGGGCCACACCTGAAAACTTGCGCGCACTGATCGGCCCGAACTGGGTTCCTTAAGCTGTCCACGCTGCAACGGGGCGATTTCCGCGCGCAGCTGCTGTGAATCCCATGTCCATCGAGATGCCACGGACGCATTGCAGCAGATGGTTGGCGATGGAGGGTAGTTTCTGCGCCGTTACGCGAAACGACGGTCCAGAGACACTGACCGCTGCCACAGGCTGACGTTGCGCGTCGAGTAGTGGAACCGCGATGCAGCGAAGACCCTCTTCCAATTCCTCGTCATCGACGGCATAACCGCGGCGGCGCGTTTTTTCGATCTCTGTGCGCAACGCCTCCGCATTGGCAATTGTCCGATGCGTGAACTTTTCAAACCGCGTCCGGCGGATGATTTCGTTGATCCGGTCCTCAGGGAGAAAAGCCAGCATCGCTTTGCCCACAGAGGTGCAGTGCACCGGGTTGCTCGAACCAACACGGGTGATCATGCGCACCGAGCGCGCCGGCTCGATCTTGTCGATATAGATAACTCTCGCCTGCTCAAGAATGCAAAGGTGCGCGGTTTCCTCTGTTTCGGCCACCAGGCGCCGAAGGTGGGGCTGGGCACGCTCGCGAAGATCATATTGCTCGATCGCACGATTCCCAAAATCAAAGAGCCGCAGACCAAGCCGGAATTTGCCGCTCGTGGTGCGCTCCACCATGCGGTGCCGCTCCAGAACCATCAGGAAGCGGTGGGCTGTGCTTTTGTGGAGTTGCAGCGATGAGGCGACTTGCGCAAGTCCTAGGGGAACCTCGCTCTCTCCCAGCAAATCAAGTACCGCAAAAGCCCGGTCCAGCGCTTGAACTTTATAAGTCCCTTGAGGGGCAGTGTCTCGCATTTTGGTCCTCTATTCCGTCTATAAAGACAATTCTAGTCTCTCAGGATATGGGACTAGAGTCAAGAAAATGGGACGAATCTCTCCAGAACGAGACGGAAGACTCTTTAGCGATTAACACACGGGCAATGTAATGAATGGGATACCTACGCCGGAACCTCGTCCCCTTCGCCGGGAGCAAGGAACAGATTCTCTTCGAGGCCGTGCTGACGAGTGTAGAGATCGTAGTATCGTCCACCCAACGCAAACAGCTCCGCGTGGTTTCCGCGCTCTACAATTTTTCCCTGCTCCACAACCAAAATCTGGTCGGCCCGCCGGATTGTCGATAGCCGGTGGGCAATCACAAACGTCGTCCGTCCCACCATCAACTGATTCAATCCTGCCTGAATCATTGCTTCTGACTCGGAATCGAGCGAACTTGTAGCCTCATCCAAGATCAGAATCCTCGGCTGGGCCAGCAGAGCCCGCGCAATTGAAAGCCGCTGCCGCTGTCCGCCGGATAGCTTCACGCCGCGCTCGCCGACGATTGTGTCGTAACCATCCGGAAAGCGCTCGGCAAATTCATCGACACGCGCCGTTCGGCAGGCAAAGAGGAACTGCTCCTCGGTAGCATCCGGACGGGAAAACATGATGTTCTCGCGAATCGATCCGTCAAATAGAAACGAGTCCTGCAGCACCACGCCCAGTTGGGACCGGTACGTATTCAGATCTACACTGGCCAAATCGATTCCGTCCACCAGCACCTGCCCGCTGGTTGGTGAGTGGAATGCGCAAATCAGGCTGATGACCGTCGACTTGCCCGAGCCCGACGAGCCCACCAGGGCGGTCACTGTTCCCTGCTCCGCTTCAAAGCTGATTCCGTGTAGCACGGGCTTGTCCGTTTCATAGGCAAACTCTACTTTGTCAAAGCGCACATTGCCTTCGATGGACGGCATCTTCAATTTGCGCTTGGGATCCTGATTCTCTTCGAGCTCAGCCATGATTTCGCGGGTGCGGTCTAACCCTGCGAAAGCTTCAGTAAGTTGAGTTCCAATGTTTACGATCTGAAAGATCGGCATGACCATGATGGCCAGAAACATGTTGTAGCTGAAATAGTCGCCGACGGTCCAACTGTGGCTCAAGACCGCGTGGCCACCTAGCCACATCACCAGCGCTGAAACCATTCCCAGCACAGTGGTTGATGCGGATCCAAGCACGCTGGTCAGTGTCAGCGACTTCATCACGTTCGTCAGCAGTCTTTCTACGCCGACTCCGAAGACACTCGCCTCGCGCTCTTCGGCGTGGTAGCCCTTAATCACGCGAACGCCGCCGAGAGACTCAGTCAGCCGGCCTGTGACTTCCGCGTTGATTTTGGCTCTCTCACGGAAAATGGGCCGGATCTTTTTGAACGCATATTGCAGGACGAATACGAACAAGCCCACAACAGAGAAGACTGTCAGAGTAACAAGAGCGCTGCGATGCAGCAGATAGACAAATGCCAGAACTGCGGTGAGCAGGC